>NZ_CAJUPA010000032.1 GCF_910588395.1 uncultured Faecalibaculum sp.
TTCAGAAACTTTAGAGGTGCTCAGCGACCTCAACAATATTCGGATATTCTTTTTTATACCCGCTGCCCGATTTCAGTCAGGCACCAGATCAGAAAACCCTCCGCAATGTAGCAGTAAACCCCCAGGCTGTGTCCGGCCTGGGGGTTTACTATATATATCTGCAGGAGTTTTTTATGGGCGCACCTGATTCTGCCAGGTTCCGGAAAGCCATTTGTCCAGGTTGTCGAACAGGATCTGCGCCCGCTGGTCCATGGATTCCTGTGTATAGTACCCGATGTGCGGGGTCACCAGCAGATTCGGGGCTGACAGCAGCGGCATATCCGGATCCAGCGGCGGTTCTGTATCAAAGACATCCAGAGCGGCGCCGGCAATGGTTCCCTGCTCCAGAGCCTCCACCAGGGCTTCAGTATCCACCACCGGTCCTCTGGCTGTATTGATCAGCAGAGCATCCGGTTTCATCATCTGCAGTTCCCGTCGGGAAATCATATGCCGGGTGGCCTCTGTTAGCGGCGTGTGCAGACTGACGATGTCGGATTGTGTCAGCAGGTCTTCCAGATCCGCTGCTTGGATATCAAAGGCATCATCCGGCTGCGGATGCCGGCGGTATCCAATCGTGCGGGCACCGAAGGCTTTGGCCAGCCTGGCGGTACTGGAGGCAATGTGTCCCGCTCCTGCAAATCCCACGGTTTTGCCTTTCAGAAGTCTGGCCGGCCAGCCGTTTTTTGTCCCTGCTTGCCGGCAGGACCGGGAGGTCTGCGGAATGCTTCGCAGCAGGTCGATCATCAGTCCGATGCAGAGCTCTGCCACAGAGTCCGTGGCATATCCTGAGCAGTTGGAAACCTGAATGCCCTTTTCGCTGGCCTGACGGACCGGAATGTGATCGGTACCAGTAAAAGCCACATCGATGTATTTCAGCTTGTCCGCATGGCGGATGGCTTCCCATGGCAGCGGCATATTCGCTGTGAGGATCACATCAGCGTCTTTGACTTCTTCCTGCAGCTGCTGCAGGTTCTGCGTCTTTTCGAAAGCGGCGAATGTATGTCCCCGGGCTCTGAGTCTGTCTGCATAGACGTTCAGCTGTGCTTCAGAGACATCCAGGGGTTCCAGAAGAACGATGTGCATGAAATCTGTCCTCTCTTTTGTCTGTTGACTGTATCAGATGGAATCCGGCAGCGGATCCTGTCCGGTCATGGTATGAATGGTCCGGGTGATCACCGGAGAACTGGGGCGCAGATACTCTGTCTGCAGAAAATCCAGATAGGTTCCCGGAGAAATGATGCCCCGTATATTCAGAACATCTGCACCCAGGGCGCCCAGCGCCACATCCGTAAAGGCAGCGCAGTTGTCGCCAAGTGCCCAGTAGGTACGGAATTTTCCGCTTTTGAACTTGTACATTTTGGCACCGGACCGGAAGTGGAGCCGGCTGGGATAATCCATCTCGAAACGGGAAAACTGGTCATAGCCGTCTGCCCGTTCGATTCTGGTGTACCAGCGGTAGGCGTTGTCCCGCAGGGCATGGAGTTCCTTTTCCACGGCTTTTTCCTGCTCTTTGTCCAGCAGGATTCCGTATTCGAAAATCGTGTTGTTTTCCACCTGCATCATATTCGGGATGTAGTCCTCCACAGCCACATTGAAAAAGACACCATCTCCGATCGTGCCGTTGAGGCGGAAAGAATCAGAATCGTAGTTGCCGTAGGAATAGACGACCCCTTTGTAGGCAAAGGAGATGTGGCCGATTTTCTGAAACCCTTTCGGTCCCACGTGAACCATGACCTGCAGCTGGGGTACTGCGCTGGTTTTCTGTTCCCGGAGAATCACTGGTTCGCCTTTTTTCATGCTGCTGTTGATCTGCTTCAGAAACCAGTCCGGCAGAATGGCGCTCAGCGCCGGCGGCAGCATGATTCTCCTGCCCCGTTTCCACCGGTAGTTCCTGCCGCCTCCGGGCAGGGCATCCATGAAGAACCGGAAGCCCATGATCACAAAATAGATGCCGAACAGCTGCATCAGAAGCGCCGTATCCACATCCGGCGAGAACAGCAGGCTTATGCCAAGCCAGCCATATACCACGGTCAGAAACAGCAGTCCCGTCAGCCGGCTGAGAAAGCTGTCCTCCAGGTCCAGCACCAGCTGGATGCCGGTGACAATGGCGCTGCAGATCAGATATACCCCGAAAGTCACCCGGATGAACCACTCCGGAAGCGACTGCCACCGGGAGAGGATCACCACGAAAGACAGGGAGAGAAGTCCGAAGAGCAGATCGGAGATATCCTTTTTGCTGATATACTGCCACAGCTGATACAGCGTGTTGAAAAAGCACACAAACAGCGCCAGGTCCAGAATCAGATCATAGATGTTTTCCGGCAGCAGCACCAGCACAGCCCCGAGAACGCACAGGATCAGTCCGATGACCAGGTTGAACGAACGGCTGTGATTCATGGCAGATTCGACTCGGCCAGAAGAACCTTTCCGGAATGGACGACAATGGTCCCTTCCCGGTGTCCTTCGGCCACTTCGTTGGACAGGGTGTATATATCTGCCGGTGTGATGTTCCGTCTGGAAAGAGGATACTTCATGTTCTCCAGCGTGATGCAGGAAGGTTCCAGCGCGAACAGGGATATGTGTTTCCAGTCACTGCTCACGGTATGGCTGCCGGGCTGCAGCAGCCGCATCTGCTGGTGATCGTCCTGCAGGATCAGATCCGGATATGACCAGCTCAGAAGCCGGATATTGGCCAGGGTATGGTCGATCCGTCCCGAGAGGGATCCTGCCAGAATGATGGGTGCATATCCCAGACGGATCCCCTCTTCGATGGCCAGCTGAGAATCGGATTCATTCTTTTCTGCGGGAAAGGACAGAATCCTGCAGCCTACCGGCAGACTGTCCGGCTGGAGCGGCTGCTTCAGCGAATCGAAATCGCCGCAGGCAAAAACAGGTGTTATGCCTGCGGCCCCGAGAATCTCCAGACCGCCGTCCACTGCTGCATAATCCGCATCTTCCCATTGAGGCAGAGCGGTGGCAGTCGGCGTGACAAGAATCAGGGGTTTATTCATGGAGCATGGCAGTGGTTTTGCTCTCCAGATTGCCGGAGAACAGCCAGGAACCGGCAACCAGCGTGTCCACGCCTGCCTGGACAGCCTGTGGCCAGGTGTTCTCATTGATGCCGCCATCGATCTCGATGCGGTAGTCCAGATCTCTGCTGTTTCTCTGATCAGCCAGCCACCGCACTTTGTCCAGCTGATCTTCCATGAAGGACTGTCCGCCAAATCCCGGTTCCACGCTCATGACCAGAACCAGATCTGCGTGCGGCAGACAGGAGGCAAACCCTTCAATGGGAGTCCCGGGTTTCACGCTGAATCCGGCGCGCAGACCCTGACTGCGGATTTCTTCCAGCAGCGCATTCACCGCATCAGGGTTGTTGTTCAGCGCTTCTGTATGGAAAGTGATCAAATCCGCACCGGCTTTCCGGAAGGGGCCGAGCCATCTGGCGGGGTCGGTGGTCATGAGATGTACATCCAGGACACCGGAGAATTTTTTCCGCATCCCTTTCAGGATATCCGGACCGAAGGTCAGATTCGGAACGAAATGTCCGTCCATCACATCAAAGTGGAGCCAGTCAGCCTGACTGTTTTCCAGCATATCCAGGGAAGCCCCTGTATCAGAATAATCCATGGACAGCACCGAGGGTGCCACAGCCCGTTTATGCATCTCTGTTACCTCCTGTTTGTTTCTTCCTGTCTGAGATATTTGTAGTCTTCGTAGAGGGATTGCGGAATCTTGCCTTCAGAGACTGCAGCCTTCACGGCGCAGTCCGGTTCGTTGACATGCCGGCAGTCCGAAAACCGGCACTCTCCGATCCAGGGAGCAAATGCGGTGATTTTCCGGTCGAGTTCCGAAAGATCCAGCCGGGTAAAGTCCAGACTGGAAAACCCCGGCGTATCCGCCACCAGGCCGCCTGCGACTTCATGCAGTTCGCAGTGCCGTGTGGTGTGTTTGCCCCGGCCCAGCGCTTTGGAAATCTCCTGGGTGCGAAGCTGAAACGCCGGATCCAGCCGGTTCAGCAGACTGCTTTTCCCTGCTCCGGACTGACCGCAGAGCACCGAGGTCCTTCCCTTGAGAATGGAGGCCAGTTCTTCATCTCCGGAACCCGGGCAGCTTTCCAGAACCTGATACCCGCTGCGCCGGTATTCCTCCAGGAGGCTGCGGATGGATGCCAGTTCTTTGGAAGGAACCAGATCGGTCTTGGTCAGCAGAATGACCGGACGTACATTTGCCAGTTCCACCAGAAACAGAAGCCGGTCCAGCAGCCGGGGGGAAAAATCCGGATCCTTGCAGGAGGTGACCACCAGAGCCTGATCCACATTGGCGGTTCTTGGCCGCAGCAGTTCATTGGTTCTGGGCGCGATTTCTTCAATCCGCCAGGAATCCTGGACCTGGCTGACCCGGACGTGGTCCCCCACCACCGGCTTCCGGTCCCGGCGGAGTTTTCCCGCGGGGACAGCTGTGATCTGTCCCAGGGCAGTCTGTACGGTATACTGACTGGAAATGATTTTTATGACAGTTCCATCCTGCTCCATGTATTGTCCTTCCTGTCTGTTTGTGCTTCCTGATCCGGTATGCAGAACAGTGAAACAGGGGCCGGTCTTCCTGTCTCAGTAATACAGCGTGATGACACTGTCTGTACCCTCCTGTGTATAGACCGATCCCACCGGCGGATCCACCCGCACCACTGTAGTCCCCTGACCATACTGCTGCCGGGTGATCACTGCCGCTCCCTGATCGTTCAGCAGCCGCTTGGCCGCGTCCACATCCATGCCGATCAGCTCCGGCGAAATGGTGATGGACGGATATTCGCTGATCACCAGCGTCATGTGATTCTGCTCCTCCGGATCCACCCGGCTGCCCGGGATCAGCTCATTCTGTTCCAGAACGATACCCGGATTTGTATTCGGTTCTCCCCGGTAGACCACATCCAGAACCACATTCACGCCATGAGCTTCCAGGTCCTCCCGAACATCCTCCAGCGTACCGCCGGTGTAGTCAGGAATCAGAAAACTGGGTCCCTTGGACAGTGTCAGAACCAGCGGTGAATCCTGTGCCACCACCCGGCCCGCATTCACCGACTGGGAAATGACACGTCCCTTCTCCAGCGAGTCGTCCACTTTGTATTCAAATGTCACCCTGTCCGGATCGAAGCTGGCATCGGCCAGGGTGGCAAGGGCTTCATCCTGGGTCTGTCCCAAGGTGCTGGGCATGGTCTGATAACCCAGAAAGCCCGGAATCCGCAGCAGACCGGTGGCAGAACCTGCAAAAAGAACCAGCAGGAAAAGCACCACACCGGCCAGAATGCCCATACCGATGCCCTTGGCCCTGGACAGGGCTTTTTTCTTCGTCCCGGCTGGCTTTGGCCTGGGTTCATTTCTTCCCTTCAGGTCCAGCGTGACGGTCTTCAGATGTAAAGGGGCTTCCTGGGCCCTTGCGGGTGACAGACAGGTATTCAGATCCTGCACCATGTCACGGGCTGTGGCATACCGTTCCGCCGGGTCTTTGGCGGCTGCCCGGATCACAATGTTCTCCACGGCCTGCGGGATGTCCGGATTGAATTTCCGGCAGGACGGCAGTTCGCTGCGCAGGTGCTGTACCGCAATCTCCGTGGGAGAAGCTCCTTTGAAAGGAACATCTCCGGTCAGCAGTTCATAGAACACGATACCCAGAGAATAGATGTCGATTTTCGGATCCGGTTCCTTGCCCTGAGCCTGTTCCGGTGCCAGATAGTGGGCACTTCCCATGACGGCGTTGTTCCAGGTCAGCTGCACTGAATCATTGGCCACCGCAATGCCGAAATCGGTGATTTTGACCGTCCCATCATCCTTGATCAGCACATTCTGGGGCTTGATGTCCCGGTGAATGATGTGGTGTTCATGAGCATGACTCACGGCACTGGTCAGCTGCTTCATAATGGCGACAGCTTCCGGCACATCCAGAGCTCCCCGCTGGGCCACCAGCTGCTTGAGAGTTCTGCCGCGGACGAATTCCATCACAATGTAATGAAGACCGTCAGCCTCTCCCACATCGTAGATATCAATGATGTTTGGATGGGAGAGCTTGCTGGCGGCATAGGCTTCCCGCTGAAAGCGCACCAGTGTCATGGGGTCATCGGAGAGCTTCGAGCGCAGGACCTTCACCGCCACAATGCGGTTGAGGATGGTGTCGAAGGCTTTGTACACATCCGCCATGCCGCCCTGCCCGATCAGCGCAATGATGGTGTAGCGGTTCGCTACTTCTTTGATCAGCACGGAAAATCTTTCTCCCTGCGGGTTTCTTTCTCCAGCCGATGTTCAAAGACAGGCTCCTGCTCCAGCAGGATCACCGTGACATTGTCCAGGCCGCCGGCTTCATTGGCCCGTTCCACCAGAATCCGGGATTTCTGATCCGGGGTGAAAATCGGATCCTGAATCACCTTTTCGATTTCTTCCTGGGGGACATAGCCGTGCAGACCATCGCTGCATACCAGCAGCTGTTTCCAGGTGGATTCTATTTTGTCCACATCGATCCGGAACACCCGCCATACCCCAAGGGCATTTGTCAGGGTGTTTCTCTGGCTGTGGGTTCTGGCTTCTTCCGGAGTGATCCGGTTTTCCCGCACCAGCTGGGCGATGACGCTGTGGTCTTCTGTCATCTGTGTCAGTCCGTCATCATAAAAGGCATAGAGGCGGGAGTCCCCCACATTGAAAATATAGGTCCCCAGCCGGCAGATGAGAACGCCCACCGCTGTGGTGCCCATTCCCCGCACCTTTTTGCTTTTCATGGACCGGTTGTAAATCTGGTCATTGGCTTTGTGCAGGACTTCCCGCAGCCAGCTGTCCACTTCGTAATCGTGGCTGAATTCCGGACCCTTGCGGAATGCATCCCCCAGGGTCCGCACAGCAATCCGGCTGGCTTCTTCTCCGGCGGCGCTGCCGCCGATTCCGTCACAGACCACAGCCAGTGTGTCGTTGTGCCGGTTGGTCATGGTCAGGTAACTGTCTTCGTTGACGGGGCGCACTTTCCCCGGGTCGGTACGGCCTGAGATGATCATTGACCTGTTCCTTTCCTCACTTCCTTGATCCGCAGCTGCCCGCAGGCAGCATCGATGTCGCCACCGTGTTCCTTCCGGATCGTGCAGCGCACACCTTCTTTCATCAGAAGGTCATAGAATTTCATGGCTTCTTCCCGGTTCACGCTCCGGAACCCGTGTTCATCCACAGAATTGTAGGGAATGAGATTGACGTAGGCTGTCATGCCCTTCAGAAACTGCGCCAGCTGCCGGGCGTGTTCCGGTTTGTCATTCACGCCCTTGAGTAGAATGTACTCGAAGGTGAGCTTCCGGTTGTTCTCTTTGCAGTAATACTCCAGGGCTTTTTTCAGTTCCGACAGCGGATAGGCCCGGTTCACAGGCATCAGTTTGGAACGCAGTTCATCGTTGGGTGCATGCAGGGAAATGGCCAGATTGTACTGGGGATGCATGTTGGCGAATTCATAGATTTTCGGCACGATGCCGCAGGTGGAAATGGTGATGTGCCGTGCACCGATGGCCAGCCCCCGGTCATGGTTCACCGTCCGGATGAACCGGAGCACGTTGTCAAAATTGTCGAAGGGTTCGCCGGTTCCCATCACCACGATGTGAGACACCCGTTCCTCGCTGCCCAGATACTCCTGGACGGCCATGACCTGGGCCACCATTTCTCCGCTGGTCAGGTCCCGCTTCTTCTTTGTCAGTCCCGAAGCGCAGAAAGCGCAGCCCATGTTGCAGCCCACCTGGCTGCTGACACAGACAGAATTGCCATAGTCAAACCGCATCAGCACACTTTCCAGCAATGCGCCGTCTCTGGTGCGGAAGAGAAACTTGACCGTACCATCCTTCGATTCCTGTTTCCGGACCAGTTCCAGCGGAGAAAAATCATAGTTTTCCTTCAGGACTTCCCTGGTCTCTTTGGACAGGTTTGTCATATCGTCAAAACTTTTCACACGGTCCCGGTACAGCCACTGAAAAATCTGCTGTCCCCGGAATTTCTTCCAGCCATGGTCCAGGGCTGCCTGCTCCATCTGTTCATAGTCAAGATTGTAAATGCTGTTCATGACATACCTCCCGGTCCAGGAACCAGCTGTTCCGGCGCCTTTTTCAACCTGTTCATTATACCGCAGGAATCCGGTACAGAGGCAGAGATTGCAGAACAGCTGCCGGGTCTGCCTTCCTGTGCACCGATTCTGTGTTTCGCTGACTCTGCGCGGACTGTCAGAGAGACTGTACCGGTATTGTAACAATATGATAATCAGTCAACAACTGCCGATCCCCCTTCTATCCGGTTTATGTATGACGGATCCGCTGGCTTAGCCACTTACGGTACAGCAGTCGCCGGATCCTGCTTTACTGCCGCAGTAAAAAAAGCAGCAGCCGGTCTCAGTCGGGTGCTGCTGCCATGATCTGATGAATCTGCAAATCCGGCCGGAAGCGCTGCCACAGCCTCAGCGGAACAGCTCCTTGTACAGGGAAATGCTGTCCCGGCTGCTTCTGAGCAGTTTCATAAACCGGCCATCGGCCATGCAGGGGATCAGCTCCTTGTAGAAGGTTTCGATCCGGTGCCGTTCTTCCCGGGAGTTCATGTTGAAAGCCGCAAAGAAGACAACATCCACCTTCTCTTCCCCATCCCACAGCATCGGCTCTGCCAGTGTCATCAGCGCCACATGGGATTCGTTCACGAACTCCGGGTCACCATGCGGAAAGGCCACGGAACCGCCAATGGAAGTGGAAGTCAGTTTTTCCCGGTTCAGCGCCGACTGATACAGTCCGGAAGAACAGTACCCCTTTTCCTCCAGCCAGGTGGTGGCAAACTTCAGCAGCGTTTCCTTGTCGGAAAATTTCTGCTGCAGAAAAATCAGATCCGGGGAAAACAGAGAGGCGCACTCCACGGAAAAAGCCGGTGACTGGCTGGCTGCCGATTTTTCCTTCCGGCGGATCTGTGCTTTCAGTTCCGCCACGCCCTGTTCGCTGAGCAGGTTGTCAATGATGACCTCCCGGGGATCATTGCAGGAGGTGCGGGTAATGATCAGATCCGCTTCCCGGTAGTGGGGATTGTCGGTTTCATAGCGGCTGAGAATGTCAATGCGGCGGATTTCCGGAATGTACCGGATGATCCGCTGACTCACCAGTTCTCCGAAGCTTCGGGCAAAATCCGCCAGGATCACCGCATTGTATTCTGTATTCCGGCGTTCCAGTGCCGACTGAATCAGCAGCACGATATAACCCAGTTCATCATCGGTGATCTGCAGATCGAAGTATTTTTCGAACAGCATGCTGATGATCCAGTTGGCTGTATAGACCCGGCTGTATTCAGTCTTGATGTACTGCAGGAGCTCGTTGCTGCGCCGCTGGCCGTGCCGGAGGCGGAAGACTGTGGAACGCAGATGCAGAATCAGGCTGTTGCGCAGATTCTGATCGGTATCCAGTGCGCAGTCCAGAATTGCCGCCATGGAAGACAGCACTTCGTCCACAAAAGCCAGCAGGTTGGAATCGTACTCCCGGATCACGTCCCAGGTTTCCTGGATCTGATCGGGCTGACTGATCCGGACAAACCCGGCACACATGATCCGCATGGTCAGAAAACAGATCTCCTCTTCGCTGAAAACCACACCGAACATCTGTCCCGCCTCCTGACAGATGGCTTTGGCAAAGAGATAGTCATTGTAGCGTTCCAGCATCCGGGCGTCTTCCGTGCGGACAGTAACCGGATGATCCTGTCTCTGGATGGCCAGGGCCAGCACCAGCAGCACTTCCAGAAACACCTGATCGGAGAAATGCAGATGCCATTCATGTTCCTGCCGGACAATAATACGGCGCAGCCAGGCCAGATCCAGTCCCTGGAAAAACTGCCCCAGCAGCCGTTCCCGCTCCTGATCCTGCACTGTCCCCAGAAAAAACTGCGATACGGCTTTCCGGTAGTCATTTTCTTCATACTGGAGGATGTAGCCGGCGCGGCGGTCATTGAGCAGCGAGATGTTCCAGGTCTCCAGCTGCTGCCCCACGCTGTTCATCAGCCGAGTCAGAGTGGGCTGGGAGACGTAAAGCTCTTCCGCCAGTCTGCCTGGTGACAGCCCTTCCCGCTTTTTCAGGGAGAACAGCCGGAACAGCACGTGGCTTTCCCGCTGACTCAGAGGAATGACGGTTTGACTGCCGAATTCCCGCACAAAGGAACGGATATCAGCCAGATGGGGTTCATCGGATTCCAGCCAGCTGCCGACACGGGGCTTGCTGGCGATTTCTCCCCAGCCATTGACCTCCAGCAGATCGCCGGCCTGTCGGAGTCTGGTTCTGACCTGCTTGTCTGTCAGACCCAGCTGCGCCGCCAGGGCAGAGACGGTGACCGGATTCCCCGGAAGCAGGATTTCCAGCACCTGCGCTGCATCGCATTCTTCTCTTGTGCGCATAAAACCTCCTGTACTACCTGATGCTCACTGCATCCTGTATCGATCCGCAGCCGTCACCGGCCCTCATCCCTGTCCGTAGGTGGCGTGTACTCCGTGCTTTCTGTAATAATGTTCATCCAGCAGCGCCTGGCTCACCGGAACAAGATCCGGACGCAGCAGCCTGTCCATGATGGCCATCCGGGCACACTGCTCCAGAATGACCGCATTCTCCACCGCATGGGCGGCATCCGCTCCCCAGGTGAAGGGACCATGACGGCTGACCAGAATTCCCGGCACTGCCATCGGATCCAGATCCCGCTCCTGGAAGGTCTGCACAATGACGTGACCGGTTTCCCGTTCATATGCCCGGCGGATTTCCTCACCGGTGAGTTCCCGGCTGCAGGGAACAGCTCCATGGAAGGTATCGGCATGGGTGGTGCCCAGGGGTTCCAGATCCTCCCCGGTCTGGGCCTGCATGGTGGCAAAGGTGGAATGGGTGTGTACAACCGCCCCGATATCCGGCCAGGCTTTGTACAGCTCCAGGTGTGTCAGCAGATCGCTGCTGGGGCGGCGACTGCCATCCACCACGTCCCCCTCCAGATTGCAGATCACGATGTCCTCCGGCGTCATGGATTCATAGGGCATGCCACTGGGTTTGATGGCGATCACGCCGGCTTTGCGGTCAATGACCGATACATTCCCCCAGGTCAGAATCACCAGTCCGGACTCCGGCAGACGCTGGTTGGCCTGCCAGACTTCCTGCTTCAGTTTCTCGAACATAAAGAAGAAGCTGTTGTGGTCAGCTTCTTCCTCCTTTCTCGTTGTACCTGGCAGCTATTTCCACAAATCTTCTGGTCCGTTTCTCGATTTCTGCAAAATCACGGTTTTCAATCAGCTCCCGGCTGTTGACCGCCCGGCTGATGCCGGCGCCCACATACCCGATGTTCAGACAGTCTTCAAACATGGCTTCATCCATTTTGCACACCGCAAAATACGGAAGCACATTCACCACACCCATCAGCGTCTGGGCGTAATCCAGCGTGATCTCGCAGCCCGGGAACAGCTTCAGAATATCCGCGCCCCATTTCCAGGCATTCACGCACTCTGTTCCGGTAAATACACCGGGCATGTACATCATGTCCTGTTCTTTGCAAAGTTCGCAGACTTCCTTCGAGAGATTCGGAGCCACGATGTATTCCGTTCCGGCGTCAATGGCTTTCCGGGCTTCCTCTTCATCCAGAATTGTACCGGTGCCCAGGATGATTTTTCTCCCAAAACGCTCTTTCAGCAGCCCCAGGGCATGGCAGCAAGCTTCTCCGTCGGGCTGGTCATAGGTCAGCTCGATGAAACGGCCGCCGCCATTTACCACGGCCTGCACCGCTTCGATCAGCGATTCGTCATCGATGCGCTGGGTCTTGAAGATGAAAATCAGTTTCTCTTTCAGCAGTTCGTTCAGCATTTCCTGTTTCATATGTGTACCTCTTCAATCTGTTGTTTTGTCTTGTTTTGTCTTGTCGTGTTTTTTCCTGATCTGCAGGGCGGATCAGCTCATTCAAATTCAATGCTGATGTCCAGGTCATCCTCTCCCGCAGCACAGGCTGCCGCAGCCGGCTGAGCCGCAGTTTGAGCCAGGACAGGTGCCGGAGCCGGCTTTGCCTGGGTTGCAGCCGCTTCGGCTTTGCGCGGCGATGCCTCGGATTCCGGTACATTCTTGCGCACCAGCGCCAGGATCACGATCGTGGTCAGCGTTCCTGCCACCACAGACAGCACTGCGCCAGGCCAGACATTCTTCATCACCGGGAACGCGAACAGACCGCCCATCATCACCGGAGACTGTACATTGAAATACATGGCAATGGCACCAGTCACCATATTGCCGATAATCGTAGCCGGCCACACCCGCAGAGGATCAGCCAGCAGGATCGGCAGACCGCCTTCTGCAATCTGGCAGCAGCCCAGAATGATGGCGGATTTGCCCGTCGCCCGCTGTGCAGCGGTATACTTGCGCCGGCTGACGATGGTGGAAATGCCGATACCCAGTGTAGCGGTTACACCGATGCACACCTTGGCCCCTTCCGGACCCAGGATGCCGTCAGCCACCAGACCATTGACCACGGTGGTTCCAATCTTGGTCACCGGACCACCCAGGTCAACACCCATCAGTGCACCCAGCACCATGCCGAAGACAACCCGGGAACCGGACTGCATCTGCGCAAACAGCGTGGACAGATAACTCTGCAGACCACCCAGCACAGGTCCCAGAATATAATCCATGAACAGAACCGCGAAAAGACCGCCCAGTGTGGGAATGATCAGCATGGGGAGCAGCGAAGCCAGATCCTTGCTCAGAGGCAGTTTTTCCTTGATCAGCTTGCAGAAATAGCCAACGGCAAGACCGCCGACGATGCCGCCCACGAACCCGATTTTGTATTCAATGGACAGCAGCCCCACCAGGAAGCCCGGAGCCAGACCCGGCCGGTCGCAGACGGAATAGGAAATGTAGGCAGCCAGAACCGGCACCACCAGATTCATGGTCAGGGACCCGCCCTGGTACAGATAGAATGCGAAGGTACCCGCAGCTTCCGCCACATCGGCTCCTCCGAGAATCGTGCCGAAGGACTGCAGCAGACCGCCCATGCAGATGATCGGAATGAAATAGGATATGCCGGTGAGGATCGGCTGCACCAGCAGCGCTTTCAGTTTTTCTTTCATGATGCGGCTCCCTGAGCGAGTTTGTGCTCAATGGTGGTGATCAGCCGCTCCGGCTGCTTGATGGCAACAGCGGAGCTGACGCGGACAATGGGCTTGCCTTTGAAGCGTTCCTGACGGGCTACGGCGATATCCGCAGCCAGGATGATGACATCTGCAGCGGCGATGGTTTCCGGCGGCAGTTCATCTTCGATGCCGATGTTGCCCTGTGTCTCCACGTGGATCGCATGTCCGCGGTTTTCAGCCGCTTCGATCAGTTTTTCCTTGGCAATGTAGGTATGTGCCACACCGATGGTGCAGGCAGTGATAGCAGCGATATTCATGATGTACTCCTGTGTTGTTTGCAATGTTTCATTTCAGTTGACGGCCTGCCGGCAGATCAGAGGATCTGATACAGCTCGTCTTTGGTCCGGATGTCATTGAGGGCCTGTCTGGTCTCTTTCCGGACCAGCTGCATGGCCAGTTCTGACAGCATTCTGATGTGGATCTTGTCCCCGGTTTCGGGAATCGCCAGCAGGAATATATGCCGGACAGGGCCTCCGTCCATGGACTCCCAGGCAATGGCTTCCGGAAGTCTCACATAGGCAATGGCAGCCTGGCGTACACTGGCGTCGATGCCATGGGGAATGGCTATGCCGTCCTCCAGTCCGGTCTCAGAAAGGGTTTCCCGGTATTCCACCGCCTTCCTGAACTGATCCCGGTCAGCCACGATTCCAGCCTCTTCCAGTTCGCCGGACAGAGCCCGGAACACTTCGTCCTTGGTTTTCAGCGGTGCATCCATCAGGATGCAGGATTCTTTCAGCAGATCTTTCAGCTCCATGGTTTCACCTCCTTGCTGTTCGGTTAAGCGCTTTCCTTTGACACTCTCAGTATAAAAAGAATGCAGCCGGGCCGATTTCGTGATTGGGCAAAATAAAAATCCCCCGGGCAGAATGCCAATCGGAGGCAGAACAGTCAGGATCCAGCTGTGAAAAGACAGATCAAAAGGGCGGATTGAAATCTGCCCGCCGCAGACAGACGGCGGATTCAGCCTCCGGAAGTCCGCCTTCCTTACAACCGGCCCTTCCCCGCCGCCGATGGCTGGCCCCGGGCATCCGGGGATCGAATCCGGAACGAAAAAACCGGCAGATGCGGTATTGTGCACGCATCTGCCGGTGGTATGGAATATGACTGGCATCAGGCCACCCCAGGGGGCAGTTTCTGCCGGCAGGATCAGTTCGCCGGATCTGTCCGGTTCTCTTCTGCCTGCCTGTTTTCATCCGCCGGTTTCCGGCTGAGTCTTGCCATGTAGAAGCCATTGCGGGTCTCATCCGGGAACACCGTTTTCTGATCTTCCAGCTGCCAGTCAGGATGAGCTTTCAGGAACTTCTCCACCTGCTTCTCGTTTTCCTTCCGGTCCAGGGTGCAGGTGGAGTAGACCAGCTTGCCGTCGTCCTTCATGTGGCGGCTGGCTTCCTCCAGAATCTCTGCCTGCAGCGGCAGCAGCGCGTCCAGATCTTCGGATTTCAGCTTCAGCTTGATGTCCGGTTTCCGGGCCAGCACACCATATCCGGTACAGGGCACATCGCACAGTACCCGGTCATACCGACCGGCATCTTCCAGGCTGCGGGCATCCCGGACGCTGGCCTGCACATTTTTCAGATGCAGCCGTCTGGCATCCGTTTCAATCAGAGCCACCCGGTGTTCATGGATATCCGAAGCATCCACCCGGCCTGCTGGATCCCGTTCGGCAATGGCAAAGGATTTGGTTCCCGGCGCTGCGCAGACATCCAGAACGGAATCCCCGTCCAGGACATCCAGGAACTGAACGATGTCAAAGGAACCCGGATCCTGCACACTCATTTTTCCCTGACGGTAGAAGGGGTGCCGGGCAGCACTGCTGCCGGTGAACCGGCCCATATCCTGGCTGTACCGTTCGATATGCGGATCGGCGAAGAACTCCTCTTCGGAAATCCGCCGGGGGTTGCGGCGTACATACACCGGCAGCACGGCATTGGAGGTCTTCGCCATCTGTTCGGTTTTCTCCAGTCCGTAATGATTTTCCCAGAGCCGGATCAGCCACAGAGGAATGGAATACCGCACAGAGAGTTTTTCCAGCGTGTCAGCCGGCAGTTTGACTTTGTCCCGCAGAATGCTGCGCAGCACGCCGTTCACATAGCCGGATGCCTTGCCAAAGCGCTTGTGCGCCAGTTTCACCGCCGCATCCACCGCCGCGTAGTCGGGGATTTTTTTCAGGAAAATGATCTGATAGACCGTCATGGCCAGCAGAACGCGGATTTTCGGATCCGGCGTGCGGTCTGTGTGTTTGGAGATCACATACTGACACAGGCCCCAGTTCTGTATGGTGCCGTAAAAAATCCGGGTGGCCAGCGCCCGCTGGTTCTCCGGCAGTTCATCCAGATGATCTTTCAGATACAGATTCGAATACGTGCCCCGGAGGATCACGGCGCACAGTGCGTCGTAGATCCAGGCTCTCGTATCCATGGGTTTGTTTTCCATTGGGTTTCCTTCTTTCCGAAGACCTCAGTCTTCCAGCCGCAGCGGATGCATGGTCACATCCAGCTTCACGGCACCATGATCCAGCTCGTGGACCATCTGCCATACCGCCTGGCAGAGCCGGGCGGGATCCCTGTCCCTGATCAGCAGCCGCACCCGGTGTTTCTGGCGGCGCATGGAAATCGTGACAGGTCCCAGCACCCGCTGCCCACGGAACATGGCCGCTGCCTGCTGCGCTTTGTCCATGGCTTTTTCCGGTTTTTCGTGAGAAAACACCACCATGGCCATATAGGTGTATGGCGGGTAGTTTCCCAGGTGCCGGTACTGCATTTCCTGCCGGAAAAACCCCTGGTAGTCGTGGTTCTTCACAGCCTGCAGTACATAATGCGCCGGATCAAAGGTCTGAATCAGCACTTCTCCCGGGCGTTTGCCGCGGCCCGACCGGCCGGAGGCCTGTTCCAGCATTTCATAGGCGGTTTCCGCAGCCCGGTAATCGGTGCGGATCAGGGCATTGTCTGCCTGCAGCACCCCCACCAGCGTCACATTCGGGAAATCCAGACCCTTGGCCACCATCTGGGTGCCCACCAGAATGTCCGCTCCCTGTCCGAATTCATCCAGCAGCGCCTTGTGGGCGCCTTTTTTGCGGGTGCTGTCTGCATCCATGCGGACAATGCGGGCCTGCGGGAACAGCTGCTGCAGCGTTTCCTCCAGCTTTTCCGTACCCATGCCCACCATGGCGGCATGCGGCGAACCGCAGGCAGGACACACCGGATCGTACCGGAAGCTCCGTTCGCAGCTGTGACACACCAGCCGGTTTTCCTTCTTATGATACGACAGGGCGATCCCGCAGTCCGGGCAGATGCGCACATCCTGACAGTCGGCACAGCGCACCACTGGCAGATAGCCCCGGCGGTTCAGCAGGAGAATCGTCTGTTCCTGTTTCTCAAGCCGGGACTGTATGGCATCCAGCAGCTTCCGGGAAAACCCCGCTGTCACCGGTTCGGTTCGCATGTCCACCAGCTGAATCTCCGGCATCCGTTTGTGAATCCGTTCCGGCAGTTCCACCAGTTCATAGACATGCTTCAGCGTCCTGGCGTAGGACTCCAGACTCGGGGTGGCACTGGCCAGAACCGCCTTGCAGCCATGATGTGCCGCCCGGTGGAGCACCACATCCCGGGTATGATACCGGGGCATGGAATCCTGCTTGTAGGAAGCGTCATGTTCTTCGTCCATCAGAATCAGTCCCAGATTCGAAAAGGGCATGAAGCAGGCGGACCGGGTTCCCACCACGATCTTCACTTTCCCTTCCCGGACCCGCTGATACTGGGCATACTTTTCCTGCGGGGACAAATAGGAATGATACACCGCGATCTGATCCTGAAACCGGGCCATGACCCGTTCTGTCATCATCGGGGTCAGGCCGATCTCCGGGACGAGAAACAGCACCTGGCGTCCCTGATCCAGGGCATCCTGGGCCAGCCGGAGAAACACCTCGGTCTTTCCGGACCCGGTGACGCCGTGAAGCAGAAACATGCCGGCATCCGACTGCTGGATGCGGTCAATGGCCTGCTTCTGGAAAGGCTGCAGCTCCGGCGGGCTGTCCGGTTCCGGTATGTGGACCACATCCCGGTCCTTTGGCTGCTGCCGCAGAGTCAGATACCCTTTCTCCAGCAGCGACCGGGTCATGGACACCGACTGCTTCCGGGCTTTTGCCGCCTGGATGGGCAGGGTCAGAGACCGCAGAAATGTGTCCTGCTTCCTGGTGAGCGCTGCATCTGTTTCCGGCGTTCCCGGATACAGCCAGTCTTCCAGGACGACCTTCTGCTTGCCGCTGGCAGGCCGCATGGCTGGCGGGAGCATGGTCTTCAGCACGGAAATCACCGATGCGCAGCACTGATCCGCCAGCCAGCCGGCCAGTTCGAACAGCTCCTCATTGAGCAGCGGTGTTTCATCCACCACCCGGACAACCGGCAGAATCTTCCGGTCTGTATCCGGATGATCTGTCACAGAGGCCACAAACCCGGTCAGTTCTCTGGGACCGAAGGGCACAATGACCCGGCAGCCCGGTTCCACCGGTTTGTCACAGCTGTAGGTGAACAGCTGATTCAGACTCAGTGCCGAATGTTCCACATAGACTTTGACATAGTTCATCGGCAAAGCCAGGTTTTCAGATTCGCATCCGGATCCAGATGCCAGCCGAGTCCTTTCTGCGCTGTGGCCAGACCCGTGATCCCCGGACCATGACCACTGGTGAAGGAATCCGAATGCACAATCACCCCGATGGTCACCGCCCCCTGCTTGTAGTGGGGACCATAGGCGGCGTAGTGGTCCTGAATGGCCACGATGTCGCCGAAGCGCAGTTTGTCCAGACCCAGCCGTTTCACTTCCTGGCGGTCCTGGGTCATGATGTCATAATCCCCTTCCATCAGCGTCTGTTCCCCCAGACCGGCACCCATCATGTAGGCAGGAATCACGGCGGCTACGGGAAAGGACAGTCCGTTTTCCGTTTCCTGCAGCGGCATTTTTTCCAGCAGTGCCGGATCCAGGTTCATGACAAAGACATCCGGATGATCCGTCAGCTTCAGTCCCTGGCCCCGCGCCCGGATCAGGAACGTTTCATTGCCTTCCATTCCCTCCAGCACATCCCCGGGCAGCCACACCATCGTATGCTCCACACCGCCATGGGTGCCGGTAACATAGCCGGTGGCTCCCTTCATGGGGCCGGAAATGATTTTTGCCGGATTGCCGACACAGGCCAGGGTTTCCAGAGCATGGTTGCGGCTGTCATCGGGATTTCTCAGGGACACCCCCGGTTCCACATGGTCTCCGGCCACCTGCATGCAGTTGTCGCCAATGGCATGGGAGTAGGTGATGCCGCCGGTTCCCACACAGCGGCGGCCTTTTCCGTCATACCCGGTGTAGAACCCCCGCATCCGGGGATGATCCACCGAACCGTTCACGGCGATTTCCACCAGTTCCTGTTCATTTGTTCTCAGTTTCATACATCTCTCCTGCATAGGCAAAAGCAAAGACAGCCGCGGCACTGGGGGTATCCAGGGCGGCTTTCATATCCGAGCGGTACGGAATGAAAAGATTCTGGGCAGCGGCATCCGTCACGGAGCGGGACAGACCCCGCAGCGCCCCGCCGATACACAGACAGAAAGACGCCGGCCAGTCATATCCGAAAAGCGGCCGGGCATCTTTCCGTTCCGCGCACAGGATCGGCCGGTTCAGCTGCTGCAACACCTGCACAAGCTGCTCAGGGCGATCCACTGCCGCCAGGGGCAGTCTGGCAAAACAGCCGGCACTGGCCCGCATGATCACCGGCTGGACTGCATCCCAGCTGCGGCGGGGCAGAATCAGCAGCCCGCAGCCCGCGGCATACAGTGTCCGGCAGACACTGCCCAGATTGTGCGGATCTTCCACCCCTTCCACAAAACAGACAAATCCCGCCGGGACAGCAGTCTGATCCAGATCCGGGATCAGCAGAGGCTCTGTCTCCAGCACCATTCCCCCGTGACTGCGGGAATCCGTCAGTTCATCCAGTTTCTGCCGGGCACAGGGCACCACGGCAATGCCTGCCTCTCTGGCCCGGCGGATGATCCAGGAAAAATCCCGGGTGCGCTTCTTTTCATCCACATACAGGATCCGGGCACTGGCCGGATGGGTTTCAATCATCGCTTTGCAGGAAAGCGTTCCTTCCAGATACATTGTGTTCATGTTCCTCATTATAACACCCATGCAGAAACACCCGTGCAGTCTCCTGCAGACCAGCAGCCGGTTTGCGCAGACAGCCGCGCCTGCCAGCCTGAACATCCGGACAGCCGACATTGTTTTGTCTCGTCTGTCAGCCGGAATTCTGAGGTTTTTCCAAAGATGCACCGGGTGGTTGGACTCTGAATGAGCCTTGCGGTATCGTCTTGGAAGGAGGCACCTATGAAAGTTGAAATCAACCGGGACATGCGCCGGAAGATCATTATTTATTCCTGTTCCCTGGCCATCGCCATCATCCTGTTCACGCTCATCAACCACCTGGAAGACGTGATGTCCTTCATCGGCAGGGGGCTGTCGATCCTGGGACCGTTTCTGTTCGGCATTGCCATTGCCTTTCTCATGAACAAGCCCATGGAATGGGTGGAAAAGCAGTTCCGGACCCGCACCAGCCTGAAACCCGGCAAGTGCCGCCTGCTGGCAGTGCTCACCGTGTTCCTGCTGCTGATCCTGTTCGTGTTCCTGAGCTTCGCCGTGGTGATCCCCAGTCTGCTGGACTCCATCCGTCAGTTCATGCATTCCCTCACCGACTACTCCGAAACCCTGGGACAGTATCTGAATTCCCTGGCAGACATGCTGGGACTCAGCGCAAAACAGTCGGAAACGCTCATCAGCCAGCTGGATCTCTTCCCCTCCATCTCCCGGGCCGTGCAGCAGTATCTGCCCCGCCTGGCGGACATGGGCATGGATCTGGTGAAGTTTCTCATGAATGTCCTCATTTCGCTGGCCGCGGCTGTCTACATCCTGCTGGACAAGGAGAAGCTGCTCATGGGCATCCGGAAACTGAACTACTCACTGTTCAG
This sequence comes from uncultured Faecalibaculum sp., assembly GCF_910588395.1. Lineage (GTDB taxonomy): Bacteria > Bacillota_I > Bacilli_A > Erysipelotrichales > Erysipelotrichaceae > Faecalibaculum. The sequence goes on from NZ_CAJUPA010000032.1 coordinate 20,220, forward strand.
CACCGATGCCGCCAATTATCTCTCCCTGTACTCCCGGGACGTGCAGCATGTCTTTGAGCAGTACATCGTGGGCAACCTCATCGACTCTTTCATCGTGGGGGTCATCACCTACATCGGCTGTCTGCTCATGGGCTTTCCCTACGCACCGATGTTTGCCTTCGTGGTGGGCATCACCAATGTGATCCCGGTCTTCGGTCCTTTCCTGGGCGCGATCCCGGTGATCATCATCCTGCTGCTGATCAAGCCCTGGTATGCGCTGCTGTTCGCGGTGTTCATCCTCGTGCTGCAGCAGGTGGACGGCAATGTCCTCAAGCCCATCATCCTCGGTGACAAGCTGGGCATCTCCGGTTTCTGGATCCTGTTCTCGGTCTCTGTGGGCGGCGCCCTTTTCGGCATTCTGGGCATGTTCCTGGGTGTGCCGGTCTTCGCGCTGATCTACGCCGGGATCCGGGATCTGGCAGAAATGCGCCTGCGGGAGAAAAACATCCATCTGGAGGAAAAAACGGGCAACTGACCCGTTTTTTTGTGGTATCATCCACTACTATGAAAAGCAGCGGCCTGCTGGACAGGCCCCGGAACGGAGGGATCAAATTGGATTTTGTCTTTGAAATACTGGAGCATTCCCTGGAAGATACCTGGACCATGATTCCCCTGCTGCTGGCAGCGTATCTGGTCATCGAATGGTTTGAACGGCGTCCGCAGGACGACAGTCCCATGTTCTTCGCCCTGCAGAAATACGGCCCGCTGGTGGGCGCACTCATCGGGCTGATTCCTCAGTGCGGCTTCTCTGTGCTGGCGGGCATGCTCTTTGTCCAGGGCAACATCACCCTGGGCACCATGATCGCGGTCTTTGTCGCCACCAGCGACGAAGCCATCCCGATCCTGCTCTCCCACCCGGATCTCTACGGATCCCTGGTGCTGATCCTGATCCTGAAATTCTTCATTGCGGTTCTGGCAGGTTATGTGACAGACCGGCTGTTCCCTGTGAAGATCCAGCGGTTTGAAGACATGCCCGAGGAAGAGGAAGACACGGAAATCTCCGAAGACACCGAAGTATCCGGTGCCTGCCCCTGCTGCTACCCCGACCGGCCCATGTGGCAGAGCGCCCTGCTGCGGACGCTGAAAATCTACGCCTGGGTCTTTGGCGTCACGGTGATCTTCACTGCTCTGGTTCACGGCATCGGCGAAGATACCCTGGGGCAGTTCCTCCTGTCAGGCACCTGGTTCCAGCCTGTTCTTGCGGCTGTTTTCGGCTTCATCCCCAACTGCGCCGCCACAGTGGTGCTCACCGAGCTCTACGAATTCGGCACCCTGAGCTTCGGCAGTCTGTTTGCGGGTCTTGTCACCAACGCCGGTCTCGGACCGCTGGTGCTGATCCAGTATCATGCCCCGAAACAGACCATTCTGCGGGTGTTTCTGATCCTGCTGCTCACCGGCGCTGCCACAGGCATGGTGCTGCAGCTGCTGTGACTGTTTCCTGAACCGGTCGGGATCCCGAGCAATCCTCACCGGTTTTTTTCGTCTGCCGACAAAGCCGGGGCATGATGCAGCGGGTGAGATACGCGTACACCTGACAGTGCTGTCACCACGAAAACAGGAGTCTGTGAAATCCAGACTCCTGTTTTGCTTGTTCTTGTGACTCAGGAAATCAGCGTCTCAGTTCCCTGTCCGCTTGGCTCCCTGTGCCGCATCAGTCCCGTTTCTTTTTCCAGATTACGGCGACGGCTGCAGCTGCGGCGGCCATCAGCCCGGTCCACAGACCTGCAGCTGTGAAGGCTGCGGTCTTCGATCCGGATGTCCGGGTTGTGCTGGTGGCAGGACGGGTGCCAGTGGTTGTGCCGCTCTGGGTGCCTGCTTTTGTCAGGCCCGCTTTGGCATCTGTCAGAGCCTTGAGTGCCTTGTCCACTTCATCCTGAGTCGCATTATCCCGTTCCAGAATGGCTTTGGCATCCTTCAGGGCACTCTGGAAGGCTTTCCAGCTGGCGTCCGTATAGCCGCTGGCTTTGATGCCTTCTGCTTCCTTCACGGTTTCTTCCAGTTTCGATTTATCCACTTCTTTCTGTACATCGTCTTTGAGCTTCAGTGCGTCTCTGGCAGTGGTCAGGGCTTTCAGAGCGGCATCCACATCTGCCTGAGCGGGATCTTCTGCCTTCAGGACATCCTGGGCTTTCGCCAGAGCTTCCTGGAATGCTGCCCAGGTCTCCGGGGTGTAGTCGGCTTCCTTCAGCGCTTTGGCTGCCTCCACAGCATTGGTCAGGGCGGTGAGGTCCGCTTTTTCCGGGGCCGGTTCTTCGGCTTTCTTCAGACCATCCCTGGCAGCTGCCAGTGCCCTGGCCGCGTTGTCCACCGTCTCCTGTGTGGCGGTCTCATTTGCCAGCACGGCTTTCGCGTCTGTCAGTGCCTTGTCAAAATCTTTCCAGCTGTCCGCTGTGTAATCCGTTTCTTTCAGTCCGGCTGCATCATCCACCGCCTGCTGCAGAGCGCCTTTGTCCACAGCCGGGGTGCTGTCTTTGATCGTGACAGTGGCTTTCACCGACGGTGCAGCAGCTGCTTTATCGTCCTTGGCATAGAGTGCCGGCAGATCCAGCGTTCCGGTGGCGGTATATACGCCCGGGGTGCCGAACTTCACATCGTCGGTGTTCCAGTTCACCGGCACGGTCAGAAGTGTTCCGTTGGTCAGCTTCACCGTCACAGCGGCAGGAATTTTTTCGTGACCATAGAAGTGCTCCAGGGTATGGGTGGTATCCAGTTCGATTTCAATGTCCTGCAGGGCCTGTTTTGTCAGATCGGCTTCCGGATCCACAGCAGCATCCGATGCCAGGGCAAAGTCGTTGAACAGTGCGTCGGCCCGGAAGGTGACATAGCCGGTGTATCCGCCATTGGGGCAGTCATTTGCAAAGTTTGCGGTGTGGCTGCCGATTTCCACGCCGCTGACCAGATACGTCAGCAGGCCGGAGTCTGCATCATAGGTCACTTCCAGATCGTAGGAGCCGTCTTCATTGGCAGGCACTTCAGACATTTTCTTCGATACGTACCAGTCCTGACCGCCGGTGTTCCGGAACATCTTGAAGATGCCGCCCTGATCCTTGGCGTCAATGTTGGCACAATACCACATGCCACCGGGGTTGTTCGGATCCCGGACACCGAAGACGATGCCGGCAGCCTGTCCTTTTTCCACCTTGATGTTCGAAGTCAGGGAGAAGGATTCGCCTGCGCTGATCCGGCTGTCATTGAGGTAGAAGCAGTCGCCGGTGCCTTCGTTTTTGCCATGCAGGCCCTGGTCGTCCACGTACCACTTGCCGGCTGTGGCTTTCCAGCCATCTGCATTGTTCGCAAAGTCCGGTGCTGCGGTACGGACGGTGATGTCCTTCGAGAGATCGCCGGCGCTGGCTGTGATCGTCCACTCGCCTTCTTCGGCGGAAACCAGCACGATCTTGCCGCCGGTTTCTTCCTTCACTTCCAGCGCTTCCGGAACCGTCCAGGTCACACCCTTGCCGGATTTGTCCGGATACAGCGTTGCCCGGACTGTGAATTCCTGGTTTTTTTCGGCATAGGAGGGTGCGCTGAGGTACAGCTGGCTGTCCTCGGTTTCCGCTTTGGAAGCACCGGAATACATGGATTTCATTTCCAGAATATCCAGCTTGTCAATGGTGACTTCATCTTCGGTGAAGAACTCCATGCCCAGGTTGGAGGTACCGGATACCAGCACCGTGGAGATGTTGGCTTCACCATAGTTGCCGAAGGCTTCCACCGCGCCCTGGTCAATGATCAGCCGCAGGTGGATTTTTCCGTCTGCATCCGGTTCCAGTGTCTGAGTGAAGTAGCCGGAGCCCCGGTGACCGCCAGCCGTGCGCAGATCCAGAGTCATTTTCTTCGTGGCTGGATCATAGGAGAACAGGATCTCGCCGTCAGATCCCTGGCGCAGGCGGAAGCCGAAGGCTTTCTTCGAGTTCGTCACATCGAACACGCCTTCCACGTCATAGGTGATGCCGCTGCAGCCTTCCAGAATGTTGCCATCCTGCGCCGTCACAGTTTTGTCTTCTGTCTGGTAGATCGGGTTGTCCATGTCCCGGAGCTGGTTGACTTCGTCCACCACATAAGACACGATCACATACTTGCCGTTGATCTTGCGCAGGGAGTAGGAATGCGGCAGAGACTGGACGCCGTCATAGCCCTTGCCATCCGCATTGATGGAGTCCTGCAGCCAGCTGACACCAATGGTCCGCTCGTCATCCGGGTTGTAGAAGGTCATGGTGGCGTACTTGCCGAAGCCGCCCCAGGGGTTTTCGTTGGATTCCACTTCCAGCTTGTCGCTGATGGCGGTCCACTTATAGACACCCTTGTCGTCCTTCTCCATTTTTCCCACCACGTAGAAGCCGGCGCTGCCGCCGTAGATCCAGAGGTCTTCTCCGGTCTCTTCATCTGTGGCCGGATACATCATCGGGCATTCGGAATGAATCTGACTGCCATCCTTGTAGGTCAGGTTCTGACTGCGGGTCCATTCCTTCAGGTCGGAAGAGACAAAGATCTGTGCCGCACCACCGGCAGTGACCATGTACCAGTGATCATCATCACCGGGTACCTGGAAGACTTTCGGATCCCGGAAGTCATATCCGGAAATGGAGTTTGTCTTGTCCAGAATGACGCCGCATTTGATCCAGGTCATGCCATGGTCTTTGGAGTAGGCCATGCCCTGCTGTTCCGCACCGTTGCCGTCATAGGTGAAGTAGGCAATCAGACGGGATTCTCCTTCCTTGTTGTCGGTGAAGAAGCCGGAGGTGTTGTTCCGGTCTTCAATGGCACTGCCGGAGTAGATCAGACCGTCGTCATCCCGCTGTATGGCCAGCGGGAGCTGTTCCCAGTTCACCAGGTCTTTGGAGCGGACATGGCCCCAGGCCTGCTTGCCGCCACCGTTTTTCTGGGGCTGATACTGATAGAACATGTGCCAGTAGCCGTCTGTGGAGTCATAGACCATGCCGTTGGGATCGTTCATGAAGTTGGTGATGGGCGTGACATGGAACTGAGGCCTGTACTCCTCTTTGGAAAGATCCTCATAGGAGATCCACTTGTTCACTGTAAAGAGATAGTCCTTCGCGAATCCCATGTCGTTGGTCACGGTGATATACAGGTTCATGAAGGAATCCCGGAAATCTTCGTCTGTCAGGTCAATGGTATCTGTGATGTCACCCAAATCCCGGATCAGCTTCATGTCCCGGTCATAGGCTCTCACGGTGATGGTACCCGTGCCTTCAGGTTTCAGGGAGAAGGAGGAAACGCCGCTTTCCACATCCAGACCGTAAATGGTGATCGCCGGATCAATGGCTTCCGTGATGTACGTACCCTCTGTCAGCAGCTTGAGACCGGTGAGCTTTGCCTCTTCCATGTCTGCCATGCTGTCCAGCACTTTGTAGGTCACGTCCTGATAGACCACGGTGGAATCCCAGGTGAGCAGACCCAGTCTGCCTTCATTGGGGTGCTGGGTGTCCTTCACGTTGATGATGCCAGTGCCGTTCACGAAGACGCGGATCTGGTCGTCCACCATCTGAATGGTGATTTTGTAGGATCCGTCCTCATTTTCCGGAACCGATGCCATGGGGGCAGAAGCCACGGTGGCGCCGGAGGGGAAAGAGAACAGCTTGAAGATGCCGGCGGAATAATCCGCATTGATGAAGTATCCGCCGTTTCTGGGGTTGTCTGTGCACCGGATGGCAATGGAGCCGGCACCCTTTTTCTCTTTGTTCGTGATCGTGGCGGAGAATTCCACGTTTTTGGCTACTGTATCCGAAATGGCGAAGTTGTCACCGCCACCGCTGGAGAACAGGCCTTCCTCGGTTTCTTTCCAGGTGCCCTGGAGGCCTTTCAGATTGGTGAGGTTGGTTCTGAACTGGGCTTCCGGCGCCTGAGTGCCGCTGAAGGAGATGTTGGAGACGATGGCTTCTGTCTGCCAGGTCAGAAGGCCGATGTAACCCCCGGCATACCGGGTTTTGAAATCTTTCTGGAAGGTCACAGGGATGGCAGTGCCGTTGACGGCGATGGAGAGTTCACCTGCATCTGATACGCTGACAGCAAGATGGGCTTTGGTACCGTCAACGGCTGTACCGGCATCGGTATAGGGGATGACGCCATCTCCCAGTCCGCCGGGGCCATCCTGGAACAGCTTGACGCGGAGGTTTCCGCCATCATTGCACAGTTCCAGACCGAAGAATGTGCCGTAGTTGCCAGGGTGGCTGGTTTCGGCACCAAACATAAGTGAAACGTTCTTTCCGTTGATGTATTCAATATCTGCCGCAAAGTCAAAGGCTTTGGCATTCAGCTGGGACAGGTTGTGGTTGTTGCCACCGGTGTTGGCCAGCTTGTAGCCGTTTTCCACCCGCTCGAAATTGCCGGTCAGTCCCTGCAGCCCGTCGTAGTCGGATTCTCTGGTTTTCTTTTCCTCTTCTTCCGGCTCGTCCTGTGCATCCGGTGTCGGGTTTGTGTCATCAGGCGTTTCTTCCGGCGCAGGTTCAGGATCTGCTTCCGGTTCTGCGGGAGCGGGGGTCTCTTCCGGTTCCGGGAGTGTTGCTGGTGCTTCCGTGGTTTCCGACTGGATTTCCGTGACTTCGGGTTCTGTCTCTTCCGCCAGAATCTGCATCGGGATGGATGAAAGCAGGCCGGAAACGCTCAGTGCCGCCGCGGCTGTGGTCTGAATCAGTTTTTTCATGTACTTCCCTCTCTCTGGATATATCTGACTGCTGTCAGGAGGCCGGAGAAACAAGATCAGGACTGTTTTTCCGGCTGGCAGTCTTCCCTTACAATATGGAGAATTGCAGCAGAAATGATGAGTGAGAAATGTCATATCTTACCATCATTTTGATGAATTCTCTGCCTTCATGTATCCGCTTACATGAATTATCACGCAAGGTTGGTGTCTGTATCAACATGAAATGATAGAACATTTAAAGACGGTGCCGAGACCAGAGAGAATGGATATCCGGCTGTATGTCATTTCCATCACTGCTGTTGAACAACCTGGATCTGTTCTGCCGTCAGAGAGGGTTTTGTATCAGATGAATCCCCTGCACATCACAAAGCAAAATCCAGTCAGCCGGGAAATGTCAGTTCAGTCTTCATTGAGTTTCAGGCTTCAACATGATATGTGTGAACTGCATGGACCGGTTGATTCCGGAAGAACAGGAGGGACTATGCGGCATACAAAAGATTCCTTTGAGAACCGGACAGAGAAACCGGATAACAGAAAACTGATTTGGATAGTCATTCTGCTTCTGATCCAGATGCTGCTGGTTTTCGAAGCCCTGGTCAGAAGGTGGAATGTCTCTGCCGCCTGCCTGTTCTATATTGCCCTGGCAGGTCACATCAGAAGGGCGCGACTGGACAGCAAATACAGGGCAGCAAAGCCACTGTTTTATGCGACAGGTTTCGTACTGGCTGTTCTGGCTTTCCTGTATCCTGACTGGTATCCTTATTCAGCTTATGTTTGCCTGGCATCGATTGCCTGCGCCCTATGGATGGTGGGTACGGCAGATCAATTGTGAAGAGCAGCCTCAGGAGGATCGGACTATGATTTTGTATTTCTCGGCAACCGGTAACAGCGAGTATGCGGCCCGGATGATTGCAGATGCAGTAGATGATGTTGTTGTGTCGCTGACTCCCAGACTCAAAACGAAGGATCATTCTCCGATTCACTCTGAAAAACCATGGATCATTGTGACGCCGACCTACGCCTGGAGAATCCCTGAAATTGTGACGGATTTGCTGAATGACACACCATTGACCGGAAACCGGCAGATGTATTTTGTTCTGACTCACACCTCCGGCTGCGGGAATGCCTCAGACTATGCCAGAAAACTTGCGGAAAAGAAGGGCATGGTGTTCATGGGATTGTCTTCCTTCAATATGCCTTCTGACCATATTACGATGTTTGAAACACCATCATCAGAAGAAGCAGAAAAGATCATTCAGGCCAGCACTTCCCCTCTGTCCCGGATTGCGCAATGCATACAATGTGGTGAAATGCTTCCTGCGCGGAACATTTCCATTGGCGACCGAATTGCCAGTACGGTGATCAATCCGCTGTTCTGTGCTTTCATGACCAGTTCCAGGGGCTTCCATGTGACGGACAAGTGCGTTGGCTGTGGTCTATGCGTCCAGTTGTGCCCCCTGAACAACATTGTTCTGGTGAACCAAAAGCCGCAGTGGTCTGACAGATGCACGCATTGCACTGCCTGCATCAATCACTGCCCGACTGCGGCTATTGAGTATGGGAGGAAAACAAAGGGAAGGCACAGATACGTCTTTCCGAAAGATGTGATGAGGAAGACAGAACAGGATCAGTCCATAGGTTTACGGTAAGGCAGTTTTCTGCAGAGTGGGTTTTGTACTAGCAGTTCTGGTTTTCAGTATTCTGACCGGCAGCCATATTTGGCTTATGCTTGTTTGAATTGACAGGTTTTGCTTTGCTGCTGGTGTGTAGAACAGTGCTGGAGGGTTTTCATGAATCAGAAAGTATACAAGTTTAAATCCATTATTCATTTCACACCGGAAAATGGCGGAGCCTATATTACGTTTCCCTATGATATCCGAAAGGAATTCGGCAAAGGGAGAGTAAAGGTCCATGCAACATTTGATGGGATTCCCTATGATGGAAGCATTGTCAATATGGGGGTAAAGAATCCTGATGGAAGCATTTGCTACATCATCGGGGTGCTGAAATCCATTCGTAATCAGCTGAACAAGTCTGATGGTGATGAGATCAGCGTTACTGTGTGTGAAAGATGATGGTGGAAAAGTGTCGGAAGTGAGTATTGAATAAGCGTTTATACGTCTGTGAAGGAACAATATTATAGAAAAACGCGGATCCATAGAGTTCACGTTTCGGCGCTCTAAATTTTGATGAGGTTCCGACTCTCACATCCAATTCATTTGGACGAGGAGTCTGGACCTAATTTTTGTTTTCAGGGTTATTCCCTTCTGGCCTCATTTCAATTTACAGGCCTGTCTGTCAGATCCGGATGTCCATCTTCT
>NZ_CAJUPA010000033.1 GCF_910588395.1 uncultured Faecalibaculum sp.
CAGTGCCGAACGGCACGCTGGGTGGTGTGAGAGGGACCTAGTCTCTACTCGATCTGGTCTGTCAGTTTTCGCAGTCGGTGCATCCGGCACTGCCCTGCATGGCCCGTTCGTGCCGCAGGGTGTTGACCCCCTGCCCTTCAATGGCCACCATGGCGTCGTTTTCCAGACCGGCTACCTGCACGATGGTCACAGCCGGATAGGGCGCTTCCACAAAGTTGCGGAATACACTGAGAAACATATCCCGGTTTTCCATATCCGTCAGATACACGGTGTACTTCACCAGATGATCCATGCGGAGATCCAGATCCTTCAGAACATCCATCACCCGGTAGCAGGCGGTCACCGCCTGTTCCTGAAAGGTGATGCCTCTGCCTGTCTGAGCGCTCATATACACAAAGTCACCCATCTGCACGACATTGGAAATGCATTCATCCCGGGGAATGGAATCCCCTACTTTCAAAAACATGTTCATAGTCTCAAAGCCTCAAATCTCTTTTCCCATTATCTCAGGTATCTCCGGGTTTTTCATCCCTTTTACCGGCTGGCGGACATGATCGGACCATTTCCTGCCAGCCTCTGCACCTGTTTCCCTGGCGAAAAACAGCCAATGGCACGTTTTGCGCCACTGGCTGTCATGGGTATTCAGATGCAGATGGACGTCATCTGCCGCTACTCCATCCCCGGCTGTTCCCGGTTGTCCTCCACCAGGACCTCCCGGGGTTTGGACCCTCTGGCAGGCCCGATGATGCCGTTGACTTCCAGTACATCCATCAGCCGCGCCGCCCGGGCATAGCCGATGGAAAACCGCCGCTGGATCAGGGAGGTGCTGGCTTTGCGGGTCTGCACCACAAAGTGCTTTACATCGTTGTACAGCGGATCCGCTGCCTCCGGCGCCGCCTGTCCGCCCTGGGTCTGCAGATCCCGCAGCGTGATGAAGGCATCATCATACTGAGGCCTGCCCTGGGCTTTGACATAATCGGAAATGCGGTTCACTTCCTCATCCTTGATGAACACACCTTGCACCCGGGTGGCGCTGGTCTCGCCATTGGGCAGATACAGCATGTCGCCATAGCCCAGCAGCCGCTCGGCCCCGGTCTGATCCAGGATCGTCCGGGAATCCACCGCGCTGGAGACCGCAAAGGCAATCCGGCTGGGAATGTTGGCCTTGATCACGCCGGTGATCACATCCACGCTGGGACGCTGCGTCGCCACAATGAGATGGATCCCTGCAGCCCGGGCCAGCTGGGTGATGCGCTGAATGCTCTGCTCCACTTCCTTGGCCCCTGCCAGCATCAGATCCGCCAGCTCGTCAATGATCACCACGATCCGGGGCAGCGGTTTGAGCTTCTCCTCCGGATGCGTCTGCAGATAGGCATTGTAGGCTGTGATGTTGCGCACCCCGCAGATTCCGAACAGATCATACCGGTGGTCCATCATCTCCACCACCACCTTCAGTGCCTTGTTGGCCAGCTCCGAGTCCGTGATCACCGGAGCCAGCAGATGGGGCACATCTGCATAGGGAGTGAATTCCACCTTCTTGGGATCCACCAGGATCAGCTTCACATCATCGGGCTTTGTCCGCATCAGCAGACTGCAGATGATGGAATTCACGCACACGGACTTGCCGGATCCGGTGGCACCGGCAATCAGCAGATGCGGCATGCGGTCCAGACGGCCGAATATGTTTTCTCCCTGCAGGTCCTTGCCCAGGGCAAACAGCAGTTTCTGTCCCTGCAGATCCTGGGGAACCGCCGCCAGCAGTTCCTTCATCTGCACCGCAGTTTTCTGCGCATTGGGGATTTCAATGCCCACAGCGGATTTGCCGGGAATCGGGGCTTCGATCCGGATATCCGTAGCCCCCAGCGCCATCTGAATGTCGTTCTGGAGATTGGAAATCCGGGATACCCGCACACCCATATCCGGCTTCACCTCGAACCGGGTCACGGAAGGCCCGATGTGGATTGCCACCAGAGAAGCCTCCACATTGAACTCCGACAGGATCCGGATCAGCTTCTCCCCCTGCTTGCCGGCATAGGTGCGGTTTTCGTTCCCCCGCCCCCGTCTGGCCACCGGATCCAGCAGACTGTTCCTGGGCAGCACATACGAACGGTAGTCTCCGGGCAGCAGCTGCCCGGCGTCCTCTTTTGAACCCCCGGAACCGGCTGTCTGACCGGCTGTTTTGTCTGCAGCAGGACGTGCCACACGCTGCACGGCACTGGGCATCTCCTTTTCCGGCTCAGACCGCTTGTCAGCCACAGCATCCAGGATTCCCGGCTGCACCCGCTGCGCTTCGGATTTCGGAGCGGATCCATGCACCGGATGGCTTGTACCGGCAATGTCCTCCGCACGGATGTCAATGCCCTCCAGCAGCTGAGGCTCCTGGTCATCGATCAGATCCGGAAACGAATCCGCCTCTGTCACAGCAACCGCCGGCCTGACCGGTTTCCGGACATCCGCCGCCTTGCGCTTTTTCCGTCCGCCGGATGTCTCAGGCCGGCCAGCACCTTTCCGGGTGACTTCATCCACACTCAGCATCGTCATGCCGTTTCTGCGGCGCCCGCCGGCAGCCCCACGACCATCCAGTGCCCCGGGACGGGCCCGCTGCCGGTCGTCTTCCTCTTCATCCCCGAAAGCGAAGAGATCCCCCGGGTCTTCCTCCACAGCAGCCCGGTATGCCTCCCGCTGCGCCCGGCGCTTTTCCAGAGAATCCCGCAGTTTCTCCGGCGGTTCATACAGCAGCGGAATCGCCGAGAGAAACACCAGCAGCGCCGCCATGACAAAGCAGCCCGTCCGGGAGAACAGAGCCGCACACAGGCCATACAGCACGCAGCCCAGCAAACCGCCGGCACTGGAAGCCTGTCCCGCCAGAATCGCCCCTGAATCCCGGAACAGCACCTGCAGCGGCTGCCACACCTGACCGGCACTCTGCACCTGCCAGGTGCACAGAAACAGAGACACACCCGCCGCCAGACACAGCAGTCCGATCCAGAACCGCCGCGGCACCGGCTGGCGGTGTCCGGTCCAGAACAGCCACACCGGGATCAGGACCCCGGCCAGCCACAGGCCCCAGGACAGCTGACCCGTCAGCCAGACACCAGCCTGAAACAGCAGCGTGCCCGCGGCACCCAGATGGAACAGGGCCATCACCGACACAGCCGCACTGACCGCCAGCAGCCCCAGACGGAACAAAGGGGAGCGCATCATGGATGCGCTTCCCGCTGTGGTTTTTCTCTGACTGCTTCCTGTCTGCTTCCGCCTGCTGCCTGCAGGCTTCCGGGACCGGGACGCTGCCGTTTTTTTCTTCGCCGGGGCTTTTTTCTTCGCCGCCAATTACTGCCTCTGCCCGATTTCCAGGATCACAGGCAGCACCATCGGCCGCTTGCCCGTGGTCTTGAACAGATACTTGGAGACCTTGTCCCGGATCTGAGAACGGGTTTCCAGATTCTCGTATTTCTTCTGCTCCACGTTCTCCCTGATGGTCTCCTCCATGATCTTCGCGCACTCCGCCGTGATGTACTCCGCATCCCGGAGGTAAATGAATCCCCTGGTCTGAATATCCGGACCATTGGCGATTTTCTTGGTCTTCGCATCCAGTCCGATCGCCAGCACCATGACCCCGTCCGTGGACAGGATCTCCCGGTCCTTCAGCACCACGCCGGCCATATCCCAGTTTTCCTTGCCATCGATCATCGTGTCATGCAGCTCGGCCTCCATCTTGCAGGAAACCAGCTCGCCATCCTCGAACACCGCCATCTGGCCATTGTCCAGAATCTGAATGTGATCCGGCTCAATGCCCATCTCCTCGGCAATCATCGCATTCGCGCACAGCATCCGGTATTCTCCCTTCACCGGCAGGTAATACTTCGGACGGCACATGAAAATCATCATCTTCAGATCTTCTTTCGACGCATGCATCGACAGCACCTTCTTATGGTCAATGACCTTCAGGATCCCGCCCCGTTTGTAGATGTCGTTTTCCATGGACTTGTACACCGTCTCCACACCCGGCACCACCGGACTGGCAATCACGATCACATCATCCGAAGAGAACTGCAGATCATCCACCTCATTGTTGGCAATGTTGGACAGCTGCTTGAACAGCGGCGTGCCCTGACCGGAAATCAGGATCACCGTATCCTTGTGATCCCGGGTTTTGTCCACGGGAATGATCAGATGCCGGGGAATGTCAATGCCGATATCCTCCAGCCCGTCCACCAGACGCCGCAGCTCCTTGTCATACAGCACCAGCGGCCGGTTCGCCTCCCGGCACGCTGCCATGACCTCCTGAATCTGATACACCGACTGGGTATAGACACTGATGAAGATGTGACGGTCCGGATACTGCGTGAAGGTATCCTCCAGAATCGGCAGGATCCGGTGCCGGGGACTTGTGTTGCCTGAACGCTCCGCACCCTTGGACTCCTGCAGCAGCACCAACACCCCTTCCTGCCCCAGCTTGGAACAGATTGTGATGTTGCCCCGGAAATGATCATCCAGGTCATCGAAGTTCTCCACGAACTCCCCGGAATACACCACATAGCCCTGACTGGTGGAAATCGCCAGACCGTAGGCACCGGGATAGGACTGCGTCACCGGGAAGAAAATGATCTTCCGTCCGCCGATCCGCTTGGAATCATGCCGGTTGATCTTGTGAATCTTGACCCCGGTGATCTTTTCCTTTTTCAGCATCCGGGAGATCTCCTTCGCCGCCAGCGGCGGGGTATAGATATCCGCCTTCACCTGCCGCAGCAGATGCGGCAGCGCACCCATGACATCATCATGACCGTGGGTAATGAAAATCGCCTTCACCCGGTCCTTCTTGTCCTGGAACCAGGTGAAATCCTGAATGATGTATTCGATTCCCAGAGACTGGGAGGCATCCGGGAATTTCAGCCCCGCCTCAATGACATAAATATCCTCGCCGGCTTCCACCACCAGCATGTTCTTGCCGTCTTCATCCAGCCCGCCCAGCGCCATGATCTTCACAGCATTGTCTTTTTTTGCGGCTTTTGCATTATTATTTTTGTTTGGCATTTCAGCCCTCCTGTTGATTCTTACCATTCATTATAAACCATCTGCCCCTACCATCTCACCTCTTGCCTGTTCCGGAATGAACAGCCTGCCGATGGACAGATCCCGCCGGGCGGATCTGTCAGAGCCGGGCATGCCGGCAGCAGCGGCATCAGGCGGCCAATCTTCAGTCTGCCGGCGTATCCGTGACCAGATGGCCATCCAGGGAGAAGGTTTTGGCGGTTTCAATGAAAACCGGCACAATGTCCCCGGCTTTCACTCCGTCACCGGTGAAGTTCACCAGCTTGTTTGTCTCCGTATAGCCGGAGAGTACTGCCGGATTGCGCTTGCTGGGGCCATCCACCAGCACCTGCACGGTCTTTCCTTCATACGCCTTCATTTTCTCCAGTGCATACTCGTTCCAGACCTGATTCAGCTGCTGAAGCCGGTCTTTTTTCACCTGCGGCGACACCGGATCCTCCATGCGTGCTGCCGGGGTACCCGGACGGGGGGAATAGATGAATGTGAAGGCGGAATCAAACCGGCAGGCTTTCACCATCTCCAGCGTATGGGCAAAGGCCTCGTCGCTTTCATCCGGGAATCCCACAATGATGTCCGTGCTCACAGCCACCCCGGGGATCCGGGCAGTGATGGAATCGTACAGCGCCTTGTATTCCTCCGCTGTATACCGGCGTCCCATTCGCCGCAGCACATCCGTGTCTCCGGACTGCAGCGGCAGATGGATATAGGGCATGATGTTGTCATACCGGGCGATGACATCGATCATTTCCTGCGTGAAGTCCCAGGGGTGGCTGGTCATGAAGCGGATCCGGTCGATGCCCGTGCGGGCGGTCTCTTCCAGCAGCGAGGCAAAGGTCAGATCCTGATCCAGGTCCTTGCCGTAGGCATTCACGTTCTGCCCCAGCAGCGTCACCTCTCTGTAGCCGGCTTCCTTCAGTTCCCGGATCTCCTTCAGAATATCCTCCATGGTCCGGGAACGCTGTTTGCCCCGGGTGTAAGGCACGATGCAGTAGGTGCAGAACTTGTCGCAGCCATACATGATGTTGACCCAGGCTTTGTGCTTTCCGAACCGGCGCACCGGGAGATTTTCATAGACCTCTCCCTGCCGGGAATAAATGTGAACCACCCGGTCCTCGGTATCCATGGTTTCCACCAGCAGGGAAGGCAGATCCTGGATGTTGTGGGTGCCGAACAGCAGCCGCACCCAGGGGTAGTGCGCCAGGACCCGCTTCACGAATTCATCCTCCTGCGCCATGCAGCCCGCCACGCCAATGATCACATCCGGGCGCTGTGAATAAATGCGCTTGAAGCTGCCCAGTTCTCCCAGAACCTTGTCCATGGCATTTTCCCGGATCGCGCAGGTATTCACCAGAATGACATCCGCGTTCTCCGGGCCCTGAGCCGGCTGATAGCCCAGCGTTTCCAGGATTCCCGCCAGCGTCTCCGAATCCCGTTCATTGGCCTGACAGCCGTAGGTGGACAGCCAGTATGTTTTTCCTTCCCCCATGTTCACGGCGCTGGCCGGGATCATGAAGCTGTCCACCCGTTCCACCGCACCCCGTGTCCGTTTTCCGGCTTCCTTCAGATCCGGCAGATTCCAGTTTTTCAGCACTTTCATAGTTGCACTCACCTTCCACAGACAGTTTCTGTCATTCAATCCATGATTATACCTCCATTTGGCAGGAAAAGAAAAATGACCGGACATGCGTCCGGTCAGCTTGTCTGCTTTCTGAATTCAAATCAGTCCAGAGTTACAGCGCCAACGGGGCAAACGCCTACGCAGGCACCGCAGTCGATGCATGTATCAGCGTCAACCTGAGCCTTGCCTTCATCGTTCAGTGCAATTGCACCTGTGGGGCATGCGCCTACGCAAGCACCGCAGCCGATACATGTATCCTGATCTACTTTTGCTGCCATTCTATGTTCCTCCTGTTTTTTTCTGACAAAATCAGTATATGAGTTTTGGAAACCTCTTTCAACCCGGTTTGGTTAGCCTCATTTAATTCAGAACGCCGGAAGCAAAAAGAGACCCGGAGGTCTCTTTCATGCCGTTTGCAAATGCTACTTCGCCACTTCCTGTGCCCGGACTTCCCGGATCACGTTGACTTTGATCTGCCCCGGGTAGGTCAGGGTGCTCTCGATCTTGTCCCGGATCTGTCTGGCCAGTTTCGTGCAGGTGATGTCATCCACCTTGTCGGGGTTGACAAGAATGCGGATTTCACGACCTGCCTGAATGGCATAGGCACTGCTGACACCCGGTGCTTCCCGGGCAATCTTCTCCAGATCCTCCAGACGGTTGATGTAGGTCTGCGCCGACTCTTTCCGGGCACCGGGGCGTGCGGCGGAAATGGTATCCGCGGCAATCACCAGGTGACTGGTGAGGAATTTCGGTTCCACATCGCCGTGATGGGACTGAATGGCGTTGAGCACGATTTCCTTCTCACCGTGTTTCCGGCAGAACTTCCAGCCCAGTTCCACGTGGCTGCCTTCCTGCTGCTCGATGTTCAGCGCCTTGCCGATATCATGCAGCAGACCGGCCCGTTTGGCCAGCTGCTGGTTGAGACCCAGCTCCGCGGCCATGACACCGGCCAGATAGGCGACCTCCATGGAATGCTGCAGGGCATTCTGTCCATAGGAGTACCGGTATTTCAGCGTGCCCACCAGACGGACGATTTCCCGGTCGATCCGGCCGATGCCAAGCTTGAAGATGGCGTCTTCCCCGGCTTTCATGATCTCCTGGTCGATCTCGTTCTGGTATTTCTTCACGACTTCCTCGATCCGCCCGGGCTGAATCCGTCCGTCCCGGATCAGATGCTCCAGTGCCAGCCGGGCGATTTCCCGGCGCACGGGGTTGAAGCAGGTGATGGTGATCAGGTCCGGCGTGTCGTCAATGTTGAGCTCCACACCTGTGGCCTGCTCGAAGCAGCGGATGTTCCGCCCTTCACGGCCGATGATCCGGCCTTTCATCTCTTCACCGGGAATGGCCACAACAGACACGCTGCGTTCCTGCGTCTCCTGCTGGGCTATCCGCTCGATGGCCAGGGCGATGATTTCCTGGGCTTTCGCGTTGGCTGAGGCCTTTGCCTCGTCTTCCTTGTCCTTGATGTAGGCAACCGTTTCGTGCTCCATCTGTTTTTCAACAGCGGCAAACAGTTCCTTGCGGGCGTCCTGGCTGGACATCTTTGCGACGCCCTCCAGTACCACGATCTGTTTATCGATCTGCTCCTGAAGACGGCGCTCCTGTTCATCCAGGCTGGCCAGTCTGTCTGTGACTTTCTGGAGCTTGTCCTGCACCTGACGTTCTTTCTGTCCCAGGGCCTGATCCCGGAAATTGAGACTGTCCTCCCGGCGCAGCAGCTTGGTTTCCTGCTCGGCAACTTCCTGCCGCCGCTCCTTGATTTCCTTCTCGGCTTCCACCTTCAGATCGTGCGCCTGCGTCTTTCCGTCCAGCACAGCCTGTTTGATTCTGGCATCCGCCTGGTTTTCGGCGTTTTTCAGAATCTGCTCCGCTTTCTGCTGATCTTTGTTCAGACCTGCCTTCGAAACCGCTCTCATCAGGAGAATTCCGATTGCAAGACCTACCGCAACGGACGCCAACGCAGTCAAAAAGAGTGTCATATATCTTTACTCCTCCTGCGAATTTCTGTCCGCAAAGCACATTCATTATACTCTTGTATCTTCATCTTGCATAGAGAGGGGTGTTGTGCAGATACGTCTGATGCACGAAAAAAGCAGCCGCAGCTGCTTCATTCTATCCTTCGACTTCGACGATCTGCTCGCCTTTATACTGTCCGCATTCGCACATCTTGTGAGACAGCTTGTACTCACCGCAGGCCGGGCACTTTGTCAGTGCGGGCTTCTGCAGTTTGTAATGAGTCCGTCTTTTCCGCTTGCGAGTTTTGGAATTTCTTCTCTGCTGTACAGCCATGCAGGCACCTCCTATTCATCTTCCAGTTTGAAATCGTTCAGTTTTTCCCATCGGGGATCGATGGCAGGCTCTTTCGGATCCTGGTCGGAGATGAGCTTCCAGCCCTTTCCTTCGGGATACTCTTCCCGGGGGAGTCTGGTCAGCGACATCGGCGCTTCGAACAGGATTGCCTGAAAGATCTCGGGATTCAGATCCACGGTATCTTTCCTGGCTGCCGTGATTTCCTCTTCCTCCGCCTTCACGGGTTCAAAGGAATAAGTGTGCTGCGACCGGGTGGAAAACTCCACTTCGAGATCTTCGTCGGTAATGGAATCCGGAACGATCAGCGTTCCTTCCAGGTCCAGGTCGCTGGTCACCAGTGCCCTGCCGTCATAGGAAAGGGTGCCGGTGATCCGGGCCGACGGAATTGAGCGGACAGGACTGTGCCGGAGGAAGTCGTTTTCCTCCACCTTGATCCGTTCATCCAGATTGATGATCATCTGCGGACTTTGCAGGAAATCCTGTTTCGTAAATTTCATGCTCTTCTCCTCACGTCGCAACTGATATTATAGGAAATCACCCTGTTGATGTCAATCAGAGATTCACCTGCAATTTCCCGTTCACCATGACCTTCGTCACTTTTCCGTCTTTGACAAACACCAGATCCGCCAGATACCCGGGTTCCAGCTTTCCAAGATCGTGACTGCGGCCCATCACGGCAGCGCTTCCTTCCGTATAGCCCCACAGAGCTTCCTGCTCCGTGAGTGCATCCGGCAGCTTCTGCGCCCAGCGGATGTTCTCCAGCGGATCACAGTCCTCGATGGGACAGTCGGTTCCCATGCTGGTCAGCGTGCTGCGCATCATGGTGCCGAAGGCATAGCTGGTGGCAGCCTTTCTGTCCCCGACTCTGGCTGCGGCGATCTGCCGGTCGCTGCGCCAGAACACCGGCTGCACCAGACAGGCTGTCTGCAGCCTGGCCAGATCCTGCAGAATGGCTTCATCAGTGATCTGGACGTGAAGAATTCCCTTCTCCAGATCCGGATGCCGCTCATATACCCGGAGAATCTGCGCAATTGCCGCATCCCCGATGGCATGAAACACCACCGGCCGCTTCAGGTCTTCACAGGCGCTGACAAAGGTCTCCATCTCTTCTTCCGTCATGACCTGTATCCCCCGGTTGCCGGGATCATCCGCATAGTCTGTCTGCAGCCAGGCAGTGCGGCCTCCCAGTGCGCCATCCGCAAAGCCCTTGAAGGGACCAAAGGTATGCGTATCCGTCTCATATTCCCCGGATGTCTGCAGAAACAGCCGCATCTCATCCGGATCGGTGATGTTGATCTGGTGATGAATCCGGATACGTTCGGATGCCTTCCGGTACAGCGGCAGCAGCTGCCGCCAGTTGCCGGATTTCAGATCGGCGATCTGCACTGTGGTCAGACCGCAGGCCAGACAGTGATCCACTGCCGCTTCAATGTGCCGCTGCGCTTCTTTGTCCAGGGCCTCCAGCAGAGGCTCACATTCTGCCTCCTGAAACAGCCCGTCCTCGTGCCAGACACCCGCCAGGTTCATGGCAGCTGTATTGGCGGTCAGGATGTGCGTGCAGTACCGTTCGCAGACAATCGGAACAGTCAGGCTCACTGCATCCAGATCCTCCCGCACGGGCATCCGTTTCTCCTGCAGCTTTTCCTGATCCCAGCCCATGCCGTGAATGAACGGTTCCCGGCTGCTGCGCAGCATGTCCTGCAGCCCGGTAATGGATTTTGCTTCTCCCAGCTGACAGCCCGTCAGCATCTGCCCGGTCATCCGCAGATGCATGTGGGAGTCATTGAACCCGGGCAGCACCTGCGCCTGATCTGCATCTATATATAAGGTATCGGGTTCTGCCATCCCTGCGATGACCTCCGGCCTGTCAACCGCCCGAATGTGACTGCCCTCCAGCAGAATGTCCTGACCGCTGCAGGTGTTGGTGATGATTGTGTTCATGATCTGTCCTTCTACCGCTGCCCGGGTGCGAAAAAAGAGCCGGCAGGCTCTTCTTTCGTTCAGGCAGCATTACTCTTCAATGGTCACGTACTTGTATACAAAGGGCACGCCCACCGGGTTGTCCACCAGATGCTTCACTTTCGGGTTCAGCAGGTCGGAGGCGCCGGTCTGGAACATCGGACCCACGGCCACATCGTCCATGGCGATCTTTTCGGCGTCCTTCAGCAGACTCCAGCGTTCCTCATCGGTTTTGGCATCCACTGCTTCCTTCAGTTTGTCGGTGTAGGCAGTGTTGGGATATTTGCCGAAGTTGAAGGATCCGCCCGGCAGCAGCACGTTCAGATAGGTGGTGGGATCTGCATAGTCCGGTCCCCAGCGGGTCAGAACCACGTCAAAGTCACCGTTCTGCTGACTCTTCAGACGCACGTTCTTTTCCTGGGAAACCATTTCAACGTTCAGGCCCTCCAGCTTGGAGAGTTCGGACTGGATGAATTCCGCGGCGGACTTGGCTGGATCGGCGGGTTCAAACAGGAACCGCAGGGTGATTTCGTCTTTTCCCAGTTCCTTCTTCGCCTTTTCCCAGTATTCCTGGGCCAGTTTTTCGGCATCTTCTCCGGTTTCCGTGAAATAGCCTTCTGCAGTTTCCCGGTAGTCTTTTCCGTCGGGACCGTTGGACAGTTTCACCGTTACAAAGCCTTCAGCGGGAATGGAGCCGTCCTTGAGCACATTCTGTGTCAGGTTTTCCTTGTCCACAGCATAGGTCAGCGCCTTGCGCAGATTCTCGTTCTGCAGATCTTCGTTTTCAAAGTTGTACTGCATGTACCACAGGAAGCTGCCCAGAACGGATTTGTAGGCTTCATTGTCCTTGTATTTGTCCACCAGCGAGGAATTCAGACGGGCATAGTCCGTTGTGCCGTTTTCATAAGCCAGTGCAGCGGAAGAGGGTTCCGGCACAATGCTGATGTTGATTTCTTCTAGTGCCACGTCATCTGCACCCCAGTAGTCCTGGTTTTTCGACAGTTTCAGGGAATTGCCCTTGGTCCATTCCTCCAGCTTGAACGGGCCGCAGTACAGCAGGTTTTCCGGGGAAAGCCCATACTGGTCACCCTGTTCTTCGGCAAATGCCTCATTGACAGGATAGAACGGCGGGAATGTGGTCAGGGAAACAAAATACGGAGTTTTCCGGGACAGCGTGACTTCCAGCGTCTTGTCATCCAGCGCCTTCACAGCGATTTCGTCTTTCTTCTCCGGATCGCCCATGGCTTCGTCCGCGCCCTTGATGCAGGCACCGTCGCTGCCGAAAATGTAGGCATAGTCGCAGGTGGGATCCGTGGCCGCATCCTTCCAGGCGTACTCGAAATCCGCTGCGGTCACCGGGTCCCCATTGGACCATTTGGCATCCCGCAGATGGAACGTATAGGTCAGTTCATCATCCGATACATCATAGGATTCTGCCAGCGCCGGGACGATGTCCGCGTTTTCATTCGTCGTTTCCAGACCTTCGATGCACATGTTGATGACTTCGAAGGACATTCCATCTGTTGCCAGAGTGGAATCCAGCGTAATGACATCGTTTTCCTTGGACAGATTCAGGACCTGGGCCGGTTTGCCGTCATCTGCGGCCTGATTGCCCTGGGATCCTGAAGAACAGGCTGTCAGACCCATCGCAAGAGCCATGGCAGCGGGTACAGTTACATACTTTTTCATATGAGTTCCCTTTCTTCCTGGGTGCATTATAGGCCGAATTGTAACCACTTTCAATCGCTGAAAATTATAACAACCCCGCTGAAAACTCATTATAGACGGCATGAATTCCGTCAGACTGTCCTGCTGTCAGCGTTCCGCCATTTCTTTCCGGTAAAGATGAAACCGCAGGATTCTCCCGCCTTCTTCAATGCTGAAACGGTCCGCCATGCCAAATCCGTTGCGCCGGTACAGTTTTTCCGCCGGCAGATTCCCCGGAATCACATCCAGAACCTGCGCCTGGTATCCGCCTTTGCGGGCTTCCTCTTCCATGATGTCCATCATCCGCTGGGCCAGTCCCGAACCCCGGGCTGACTTGATGATCCCCAGCAGATGCAGTCCCAGCTCCCGCCTGCTCCCGCCCTCCAGCACCAGCGCCATGGCTGCCTGCAGCTGCTGTCCGTTTTCTGCGATCCACAGTTCCTGCCGGCGAACGTGATCTGCCAGCATCTCTTCATCCGGATGCAGTCCGAAGACCCATTTGGGTGTATAGGGATCCCCGGCCTGCTGATCACACAGGAGTCTGTACAGATCCAGAACCTGATGCAGGTCTGTCATCTCTGCTTTCCGGATCACTGTTTCAGTCATACTGTCCCTCCTTGTATCCGATGCCGGCGAATGTCTTTCATGGACTGCCTGCATCTAGTAAAATGCAGTTGGCATGAAACAAAGCAATCTGAAAATCTGCGGCATCATCACAGAGTATAACCCATTCCACCAGGGCCATGCACACCACCTCCGGCAGGCAAGAGAACTGACCGGGTGCGATGTGCTGGTCTGCATTCTGTCGGACTACTTCTCTCAGCGGGGTCTGCCTTCCGTGATGAGCTGGCAGGACAAAACCCGGCTGGCGCTGGAGCATGGCGCGGATCTGGTGATCCGGCTTCCATCTGTGTATGCAGCCCAGTCTGCGGATCACTTTGCCCGGT
This sequence comes from uncultured Faecalibaculum sp., assembly GCF_910588395.1. Classification (GTDB taxonomy): domain Bacteria; phylum Bacillota_I; class Bacilli_A; order Erysipelotrichales; family Erysipelotrichaceae; genus Faecalibaculum. The sequence goes on from NZ_CAJUPA010000033.1 coordinate 13,594, forward strand.
ATGCACTGGAATCTCTGTCTGTGCTGGGTGTGCAGGAGATTGTGTTCGGATCCGAATGTCATGACCGGTCCAGACTGGAAGCCATGGCGGATGAAGCCGGCCTGCGGCCTGTCAACCCTGCCACCAGCCAGGCCCGCAATCTGCCGGATCTGGAACCCAACGACATTCTGGGGGTGCAGTACATCCTGCAGTGCCGGCGGCTGGGCATAGACTGGAGCACCATTCCCCGCTCGCCGGACTTCATCAGCGCCACTGCCAGCCGCCGGGCTTTCTTTGCCGGCGATGCGGTGGACTGGCAGATATACATGCAGCCGGAACAGCGCTGGGAGTCCTATTATCCCTGCCTGCGGCTTTCGCTGCTCATGACGGACCCGGACCGTCTGGCTTCTTTCTTTCTGGTATCGGAGGGCATCGAACACCGGCTGATTCAGGCGGCCAGAGAACACCGGGACTGGCAGGGATTTCTGGAAGCAGCGGTATCCCGCACCTATTCCCGGGCCCGCATCCAGCGGACCTGTCTCATGATCCTGCTCCAGGTGACCTGGTCGCAGATGAGAGACCACGATTCTTTCTATCATGTGCTGCCGGCGGGGTTCAATGCAGCGGGACAGGCCCTGCTGAGAAACCTGGATGAAGAAGCCAGAGCCCGGACAGCCATGAAATTTGCACAGCTGCCGCCGTTTCTGAAACTGGTGGAAATAAAAAGCGCGCAGCTCTATGACAGTGTGATGAAGGCTCCCTGCAGCAGGGAGACCATAATCAGGAAAGGCAGTTGAGTATGAAACGCAACCGTAAAACCAGCCATCTTCGTTCATTTCTGAAATGGCTTCTGGCCCTTGGCGCCATTGGTGCCGGCTTCTATTACTGGATGCTTCCGCCGGTGAAAAAGCCCCGGAAGCAGTATCCCTTTGCGATCCTGCTTGGCTGCCCCTGCCGGCAGGACGGTTCCATGTCCCGTTCCCAGGTGGAACGCTGCAAACTGGCCATGGCTGCCTGGAGTTCCTACCGGACGCTGGTGATCACCGGCGGTGCGGTGAAGAATCAGTGGCCGGAAGCCCGGACCATGGCGGCTTACATTGAAAGCCGCTGCCCCATTCCCGTGGTCATCGAGGATCAGTCCCGGACTACCTGGGAAAATCTGAAAAACACCCGGCAGATCATCGGGGATGTACCGGTGCTTCTGCTGACCTCCAGCCTTCACGCTCCCCGGGCACAGGCCATGGCACGTCATTTCTTCAGCGATGTGGCGGTGCAGACCTACCGGGAGAACAGAGTGAAGCATGTTCTGCGGGAGTGGGTCAGCCGGCGGATTTACATGGCCATGGAACTGCGAAAGCTGTTTCAGCCGGAGGAAGAATAGCAGACGACCAGAAACAGGCAGCGGGATCCGGCATTTGTCCGGATCCCGTTTTTTTCATGAAAAGACCGCTGATCAGCGGTCTGTTACAATTCATACTCCCGCAAAGACAGCTCTCTGCCTTCCCGCACTGACTGCTGCCACCGCCGGTACTGCACAGGACAGTCCCTTGCCTGACAGGGTCCGTAAAGCCGGGCCAGAGGCGCCCAGGCCTGGACACAGCCGGCTTTGGCTGCATTCCGCAGCTGCTCGAAGGCTTCCCGGGAAGAAATGCCGATAGAGCGGGCCAGTGCATACATTGCCCGGGCATTTCCCATATCCGCTGCTTCCTGCAGATAGTGCAGACGGTTTGCCGGATCCAGCCAGGCCAGCTGCAGACAGGAATCTGCGGTATGCAGCTGCTGCAGCAAAGACACCGCCGTCTGCAGTTTTCCCTGCCGGACCAGCTGTCCGGCTTTCTGTTCCATCACCTGGACAAACAGCTTTTCCCGCTGTTCCGGTTCCGCCTGACACTCCCTTGCCTCTTCCAGATACTCCAGTGCCTTGTCCAGGTCCTTTCCGGTGCCCTGCCCCCGGGCATAGGCCCGGGCCAGACCGAAACTGGCTTCCAGGATGCCTGCCCGCCAGGAACGCATCATCCAGCGAAAGCTGCTCTCAAACTGTCCCTGAGCGTATTTCACCACCGCGGTATGGTACATGGACCGGGGATCCCCCTGACTTGCCGCCAGCATGGTGCACCGCAGTGCCTGCTGCGGATCTGCCTGCAGTCCCTGCCGCCCTTCCAGATAGCACTGCCGCAGGGTCAGCGTGCTGTTCAGATCACCGGCCCGGGAGGCATGCTGAAGCTGGCGGATCCAGGGGTCCGGATTCTGTATCCGGGGTTGTGTGTGTTCAGCCATGGTCCCATCCTCCCAGCGGGCATCCGTTGTGCCCTGTTACTTAACAGTATAGTGAAAAGCCGACCGGACAGCCGTTGCTGTGCACTGAGGCAGGCATCACAATCCACTGCACAGATCCGGTCCGAGGGCGTTCCATGAAAAAAGGATCAGGCAGCGGGGTTCTGCTGATCCTCCAGTTCCTTTTTCAGTTTCTCTGCCATGACTCTCCGGTCCGGATCCTCCTCGCCTTCCAGGGCTCTGTTCACCCAGTACAGCGCCTGAACATCGTCCGGATGCACGCCGAGTCCGTAATGATAATGCTGGGCCAGCGGCAGAGCCGCTTCGGCAAACTCTGCCTTGGCTGCATTTTTCATCCACTCGAAGGCTTTGCGGGAATCCTGCGCAGTTCCCACACCTTCACGGAAGCACATGGAAACATTGTACATTCCTGCCGGATGTCCCAGATCCGCAGCCTGCAGACTGCACCGCCAGGTTTTTTCCATGTCCTGTCCTACACCGTCTTCAATGGAATATTCATAAGCCAGACTCACCAGACAGTCCGGATTCTGCAGCGCTGCCCCTTCCCGGAGCACGGCTTCCGCCTGAGCATGCAGCCCCTGTTCCATCAAGGCGCTGCCTTCTTCACTGCAGAGCTTTCCCAGCAGCTGCCGGGCTTCCTGTTCCTGTCCGCCCTCCATGGCTTTCTCAATGAGCCGCCGGGCTTCCGGGAAATCTTTCTCCCGGGTGATGAGCATGTCGGCACAGGGCAGCCAGGCTTCCGGTACATCCGCGGCGGCGGCCTGTTTCATCCACCTGGCAGCCTGTTGCTGGTCCGGTTCGCATCCCCGTCCCTGACTGCAGCAGACCGCGGCGTTGTACTGGCACCAGCCTTCTCCCAGCCTGGCTCCCAGCAGCGTGCAGGCAAAGGCCTGCGCCGGATCCGGGTCCAGACCGTAGTCTCCATAGGTATAGCAGTGGATGAGCGTTCGAATGCTGTCATAATCCCCCAGCTGTGCGGCTTCCCTGAGATAGGGAACCTGCGCTTCCGGCTGGTCTTCCAGAGACTGAATCACCCGTTTCAGCTGTGTGAGCCGTTCCATGGGGCATCCCTTTCCTTTCTGCTGCCGGTCACTGAATGGTGCGGACCACTTCGTTGACGCTGCGCACTTTCTTCAGATTCGCCATGAGAGTGGTGAGATGCCGGGCATCGTGAACTCCCACGGTAAGCTTGGTGGTGGCTGTCAGATTGTTGTCATCCACAGCAGAGTCCACGTGCTTGAGCGCAGCGTTGTTCTGCTGGAGCGTGGTGACAATATCCGAAAGCAGGTAGTTGCGGTCATCGCTGCGGATCAGCAGCTTCACCTCGTACTGTTTGTCCTCCGGTTCCTGATCCCAGTTCACGGGGATGATCCGCTTTTTCTCATTGACGATGTTGGGACAGTCTGTCCGGTGAACTTTCACTCCCTGTCCTTTGGAAATGTAGCCAATGATGGGATCCCCGGGAATGGGATTGCAGCAGTTGGCCAGGGACACCTGAATCGTGTCGATTCCCGGCACAACCACACCGCATTCCGAGGATTTCCGGCTGCGCTGGGCTGCCCGGTTGTAGATCTTGATGATTTCTTCATCGTCAACCGCGCCGGGCTTGTTGCGGATGAGACGGTCCGTAACAGCCTGCAGGCTGATTTTCCGGTCCGCGAGCCCCGCAAAGAGATCGTCGGTGGTTTTCAGAGACAGGCTGGAGAGAATGGACTCCACTTTCCGGATGTCCAGATCACGGGTGTCGGCTTTCAGACGTCTGAGTTCGTCTTCCAGCATCTGCTGCCCCTGATGGATCCGCTCCTTTTTGTCCTGCTGATCCCGTTTCTGCAGGAACGCCCGGATTTTGTTGCGGGCATGACCGGATTTGACGATTTTGATCCAGTCCGCAGAGGGTCCGGCGGAATTCTTGTTGGTCAGGATCGACACCACGTCCCCGGTTTTGAGCTGAGTGTTCAGCGGCACAATGGCACCATTGACCGTGGCGCCCACCGTCTTGTGTCCCACTTCGGTGTGGACCCGGTAGGCGAAATCGATGGGACAGGATCCCTGAGGCAGGGCGATGATCTTACCACGGGGAGTCATGCAGTAGACATTGGCCTCGAAGATGTCCTTCTGCAGCACGTTCATGTACTCCAGAGGATCCTCGCTCTCTTCGTCGGTCATCATGGAGAAGTCCCGGAACCAGGTCAGCTTGTCTTCCAGCTCCTTCTGCCCCAGAGCCGTGGCATCCGGGGACTCCTTGTAGCGGTAATGGGCGGCAATGCCCCTTTCCGCCACAGCATCCATCTGCTCGGTCCGGATCTGGATCTCGAAGATGTTGCCGCAGGAAGGTTCCACCACGGTGGTGTGCAGGGACTGATACATGTTGGCCTTGGGCATTGCAATGTAGTCCTTGAACCGTCCCGGGATCGGGCGGTATTTGGCATGGATGTAGCCCAGGATCTCATAGCAGTGCAGCTCTGTGTCCGTCACGATCCGGATCGCCAGCAGATCCAGGATTTCCTCGAAGCGCTTGTTCTTGGTGATCATCTTCTTGTAGATGGAATAGAAGTGCTTGCTGCGCCCGAAGATCCGGTACGGGATGTGATATTCGTCCAGCATACGCTGAATGTCGTCAATCATTTCGTGAACCTGACCATTGCGGTCTTCTTCCCGCTGGCGGACCAGATTCTTGATCTCTTCGTATTTGGCCGGTTCCAGATACTTGAAGGACAGATCCTCCAGCTCGTTTTTCACCTGGGAAATACCCAGCCGGTGAGCGATGGGCGCATACACCGAAAGCGTTTCGTTGGAAATCTTCTTCTGTTTCTCCGGCTTCATGTACTGCAGGGTCCGCATGTTGTGGAGCCGGTCGGCCAGCTTCACGAGAATCACGCGGATGTCCTTGGCCATGGCAATGAACAGCTTCCGGTGGTTGCTGGCCAGATATTCCTTTTCGTCCTTGAACTTGATGGCGCCGATTTTCGTCACGGCTTCCACAATCGTGGCCACATCCTGCCCGAATTCCTGCGCCACCAGCTCCGTGGTCACTCCGTCGCAGTCTTCCACGGTATCGTGCAGCAGTCCCGCGACTATGGTGGTGGGACTGGAATGCAGCTGGGAAAGAATATAAGCCACCTGGATCACATGGATCTCATAGGGTTCGCCGCTTTTGCGGAACTGCCCCTGGTGATGGGCATGGGCGAATTCCCAGGCTTTCCGGATCAGAGCCAGGTTCTCCGGCTTCCGGATGTACGTCTGTATGTTTGCATAACACTCCTCGAAGGTTACGGATTTTCGTCTGCTCATGCAGGGACCCCCTTTCTCTGTCTGCAGTCCGCCCGGTTTCTGTCAGCATGGCATGGGCTGACAGTCAGCGGTTTTATTCTCCTTCGTAATGCACCAGAGACAGCACCGGCATATCTCCCAGCCGGTCTCTGCCATGCAGGTCATCCAGTTCCACCACAAAGGCGGCACCGACCACTTCGGCTCCCTGTTTTTCCGCCATTTTCCGGATGGCTTCCACAGTGCCGCCGGTGGCCAGCAGATCATCCACGATCACCACTCTGTCTCCGGGTTTGATGGCATCCGCATGCATCTGCAGGGTATCCGTGCCGTATTCCAGATCATAGGATTCCTGAATCACTTCCCGGGGCAGTTTGCCGGGTTTGCGCACCGGGGCGAAAGCCACATCCGCTTCCACTGCAGCAGGCAGACCGAAGAAAAATCCCCGGGCTTCCGGCGCCAGTACCAGGTTGGCGTCCTGATCTTCGATGAAATCCGCCAGTTTGCGGGTCACATGCCGCATGGCTTTGGGAGAAGCCAGGATGGGGGTGATGTCGCGGAAAATGATGCCTTCCTTCGGGAAGCCGGGAATGCTGGCAATGTAGTTGTTCAGTTCCATGTTGTTTTCTCCTTCAGATCTGACGGGATTGTTGTCCAGGCAGAAGCCGTCAGATCCTCTGCCGCTGCCGGTTCAGTTGCTGCTGTCGCCGGTGACCACATCCGAAAGGATCAGCTGTGGTCTGACCGCCTGCATCCAGACATTTACCGAAGGTTTGCCTGTGAGTGCCCGGATGCGGCTGCCCGGCAGTGTACGCTCGCCGTCCGGCTGATTGAAGCGCACGGCTTCCAGACCGTTTTCCAGAATGTACCGCCTGTGACGGTCACCGCTGAAGGAACGGATGCAGGCAATGTCCGGATTCTCGATGGAAACCTCCGGCATTTCAAATCCGGTGCCAAAAGGCCGCAGGGCATCCAGCTGCCGGATTGCCGGAACCGTCAGATCCTCCGGGTCAATGACCACCGGTTTCTTTCTGACAGCCGGCGGAACCTGAACGGTTTCCAGCCAGCTGACAAACGCTTCCCGCTGATCCAGGTCCAGGGAAAATCCCGCGGCTCTGGTATGTCCGCCCAGACTGGTGAATCCATCAAATCCAGCCAGCAGCTGCATGCAGTCGATGCCCTCCGGCACCCGCATGCTGGCTTTGTATCCCCCAGGATTCCGGGCAGCCAGGATCACAGCCCGGCCGGTTTTCTCGCAGAGACTTCCCGCTGCCAGACCGATGATGCCCTCATGCCAGGAGGGACTTTCCAGAAAAATCACACCTTCCCCCGCAGAAACCAGACGGGCTTCGGCTTCCGCAGCCATTTGCCGGGACATGGTTTTCCGGCGTTCGTTGATTTCCGTGATGGACTGGGCCAGAGGCATCAGCTGCCGGATGTCGCTGCACAGAAAGTAGCGCACGGCATTGTTGGCATTGACCATGTCCGAGAGCCGTCCCAGAGAATTGATTTTGGGAATGACCTGGAAGGACAGATCGGTTTCGGTTGCCGGATCCTGCCCGGCCAGCAGCCGGATATGGGGATCCGCCGTGGTGCCCAGCAGCTGAAGCGCCCGGAAAATGAGTGCCCGGGTCTGGCCGGTGACTTCCATCTGATCCGCCACACTGGCTACACCCGCCAGAATCAGTTCATAGTCCGAGTCCCAGCCTGCCTGCCGGACGAGCTCGTAAGCCACGGCGGCACCGCAGAGCGAAGCGAAGGGTGCCTCCATCAGCACCGGGTGCACAAACCAGCCGGCGTCCGGGGTCCGGCTGAACTGGTGATGGTCGGTCACGATCACATCCAGGCCCGCTGCGCGGGCGGCTGCCAGGGCTTCATGGGCCTGGACTCCGTTGTCCACTGTCACGAGCAGGCCATAGCCTTTTTCGGCTGCCAGCCGCACGGTTTTTTCCTGCAGACCGTAGCCTTCCCGGATCCGGTCCGGAATATAGAAACCGGCCTCGACCCCCTGCCGGCGCAGTGCCCCGGTCAGAATCGCCGTCCCCAGGATCCCGTCCGCATCATAGTCACCGGCAACGATCACCTTTTCCCTTTGCTGCACCGCCAGCTTCAGCCGTTCAGCCGCCTGGACTACGGCAGCAGCCGCAGAAGGGTCATGCAGACCGGGTGTCTCAAGCCATCTGGCCTGCAGTGCGGGATCCGGTTCCAGAAAACCGAGGATTTTGCGTGCCAGAGGCAGCAGCGAACCGGGATCCGCTCTCAGTTCTCCGGACATTCTGCTGTCTCCTTTGCCTCTTTGGTCCGTCCCAGATGCGCATAGGCTTTTTCCGTGGCCACCCGGCCTCTGGGGGTGCGGTTGATGAATCCGATCTGCAGCAGATAGGGTTCATACATGTCTTCCAGCGTGGTGCTTTCCTCACCGATGGACGCCGCCAGGGCTTCCAGTCCGGCAGGACCACCCTGGAACCGGTCAATAAGCCCCGTCAGGTAGCGGTAGTCCACTGAATCCAGACCCATGTGGTCCACATGCAGCCGGTCCAGGGCTTCTCTGGCCACATCCTCGGAAATGATGCCGTCATTGAGCACCTGGGCAAAGTCCCGCACCCGCCGGAACAGCCGGTTGGCAATCCGGGGGGTCCCCCGGCTGCGCAGGGCAATCTCCCGTCTGGCCCCTTCATCGATCTCCGTGTTCATCACCCGGGCCGTGCGCTCCACGATCCGTTCCAGCTCCGGCAGCCGGTAATACTCCAGCTGACTGACAATGCCGAACCGGTCCCGAAGCGGTGCGGACAGATCCCCGGCTCTGGTGGTGGCGCCCACCAGAGTAAAGGGAGGCAGGGACAGACGGATGGTATGCACCCCGGCGTCCTTGCCCACCACAATATCCAGACAATAGTCTTCCATGGCCGGATACAGGATTTCCTCCACCTGCCGTGGCAGCCGGTGAATCTCGTCTATGAACAGCACATCCCCTGGCTCGATCGTGGACAGAATCGCAGCCAGATCTCCGCTTTTGTCAATGGCCGGACCCGAAGCCATCCGCAGCTGTCCGCCCATTTCCCGGGCCAGAATATAGGCCAGCGTGGTTTTTCCCAGACCCGGCGGACCGTAGAACAGCACATGGTCCAGGGCTTCCTGCCGGCTGCGGGCAGCCTGCACAAAGACCCGCAGATTGTCCTTGAGAGCCTGCTGTCCGATGTATTCATCCAGGGACGAAGGCCGCAGGGAACTTTCCTTTTCTTCCTCTGCACTGGATGCGGAAGCATCCATCAGTCGGTTCTGCAAAGGCTACACTCCTTTCCGTTTGGCCAGCAGCCGCAGGGCTTCCCGGATCAGCTCGGGAGCGGCTTTGGGGCTGTCCGCCAGTTCCGGCGCCAGACTGTCGATGTCCGCCTGACGGTAACCGAAGTTTTCCAGAGCGGAAACGGTTTCCAGCCAGGCAGGACTGCCTGCCGGGACAGACTGGCTGCCATTGGACCGGGAAACATGCACCAGCCGGCCTTTCATGTCCAGCAGCATCTGGCTGGCCGTTTTGGGGCCGATGCCCGGCAGCGCCTTGAGGGCTTTGACATCTTCCTTCTCCAGTGCCTCCAGAATGCGGGCTCCTCCGGCCTTGCGCAGGATGTTCAGCGCAGTTCTGGGCCCGATGCCCTTGACCGGAATCAGCGCCATGAACACATCATATTCCAGTTCATCGGTGAATCCGTAAAGGGTCCAGCCGTCTTCCCGGATGCTTTCATAAATATGCCAGAGACCGGTTTTTCCCCGGGGCACGGCCAGAGGATCCGGCGTGAAGATTTCAAAGCCGATGCCGCCGGTTTCCACCACCACCGATTCGGCGCGGGAAGACCGGACAACTCCTTCGATAAATGCAATCATGCCGCTCTCCTTTCCTGTACCGCCTGTTCCCGCTGAAGAAACAGGAAAAACCGGCGGCAGCCTCCGCTGGTTCTGTACTGCCGCTTTCAGCGGTCCGTAGGCTTCATTATACCATTTTTAAGGAAGTGAAGAAGTATGCTTCCGGCAGCGTTGCCCAGGGCAATGACCAGCAGCGCACCGAGAAAATCAAAGCGCAGTCCCATGACCATGTAGCTCATGTCCGCGATGCTGTGTTCGAATCCGGAGAGGATGAACATGGGGATGCACAGGAAAATGCCCAGGGGACTGCCGGTCTTTTTCCAGGAGACCACCGCAATGTACATCAGAAAGCCGCAGAGCATGCCCCTGGCGAACAGCGACCACAGCGGAATGTCCAGCTTGGCATCGATCATACCGGAGGCAATCTCCTGAATGCCCGGGTCCGCAGCCAGACACAGCAGCGAGACGCCGGCAGCGCCGATGAAGTTGCCCAGGAAGATCTGACCGTACCACAGCACCGGCCTGGTCCGGTCGGTCAGAAAGCCGATTTTCCCGGTGAACAGATCCAGGCCGAACAGACAGACCATGTACAGAGCAAAGGAGAAAAGAATGGCAGCGGCAAGCTTGTTGTCCATTCCGGCATACAGGCGGCCTGCCAGTGCCACCGCGCCACCCGCCAGTATGCTCATCATGCGTCGATCTCCAGTTCCACCGGACAGTGATCGCTGCCGAACACATCATCCAGAATGCGGATGCCCCGGATTCTGTCCATCATGTCCGGACTGGCCAGCCAGTAGTCAATGCGTTCCCCTTCGTTTTTCTCCCGTCCCCGGGAATAGTAGCTCCACCAGGAATAGGCTCTGGTGTCCGGATGCAGGGCGCGGAACACATCCACAAAGGAATCCAGAAAGTTTGTCTCGAAACTCTCCCTTTCCTGCGGCGTATATCCGGCACAGGCGGCAGCTGCTGTTTCATCATAGACATCCAGGTCTGTCCGGGCCACGTTGAAATCCCCGCAGACCAGCACCGGCTTGTTCAGATTTTTCAGATAGGCGGAAAAGGCTTTGTCCCATTCCATGCGGTAATCCAGCCGTTTCAGCCCATCTCCGCTGTTGGGCACATACACATCCACCAGACAGAAACTGCCGAAGTCAGCCGTCAGCACCCGGCCTTCCTGATCGTGCTGCTCCAGACCGATGCCGGCATGGACAGAGACAGGTTCGTTCAGAGACAGGATCATGGTGCCGCTGTAGCCCTTTTTCTTCGCACAGTTCACATACTGATAAGGGAAGAGGCTTTCATCCACCTCGATCTGATCGGCCTGAGCCTTGGTTTCCTGCAGACACACCACATCCGGATCCAGTGTGGCCATGATGTCCTCAAACCCTTTCTTCAGCACAGCCCGCAGGCCATTCACATTCCACGTCACCAGCCGCATGCTTCATTCCTCCTTCTTTTTTTGGATACCTGTCTATTGTAAAATAACCGGTATGACTATAACAGAGAAAATTGCCAGGTCCATGGGCCTGAAAGAAGAGCAGGTTGACACCGTCCTCAAACTGCTGGATGAAGGAGCGACGATTCCCTTCATTGCCCGTTACCGGAAGGAAATGACCGGCCGGCTGGATGAAGACCAGATCCGGGAAATCGGTCAGGTTCATGCCTATCAGCTGAATCTGACGGAGCGCCGGGAGGCGGTATCCCGTCTGATTGAAGAAAAGGGAATGCTGGATGACAACGTGAAAGCCGCCCTTGAAGCTGCCGATACGCTGGCGGCTGTGGAGGATGTATATCGTCCCTTCAAGGAGAAACGGAAAACAAAAGCCACGGAAGCCATCGCGAAGGGGTATGGTCCGCTGGCGGAGCAGATCCGGGCCCAGAAAGAACCGGTTCAGGCGGATCCGGAAGCGCTGGAGCAGGCTGGTTTCATCATCGCGGAGGAACTGAGCGATGATGCCGGGATCCGGAAACTTGTCCGGGAGTCTCTGGAGAAAAACGGTTTCATCGCATCGAAGAAGAAAAAGGATGCGGTGGATGAAAAAGGCACCTATGAAATGTACTACGAGTTCTCGGATCCCATCCGGAAAGTGCCGGGGTACCGGGTTCTGGCCATGGAGCGGGGCGAAAAGGAGAAAGTCCTGACGGTGTCCGTGTCCATGGATGCAGAGGATCTGGAACAGCAGGTCCGGAAGCTGGTGATCCATGGGGACGTGAACCGGCAGCTGCTGGAAAACATCGTTCACGATGCCCTGACCCGGCTGATCCTGCCCAGTGTGCGCCGGGAGATCCGGAGCTCGCTGCGGGAAAAAGCCTGTGAAACCGCCATTCACGGTTTCTCCGTAAATCTGGAGAACATTCTGATGACCCGGCCTCTCAGAGGCAAATCCGTGCTGGCCTGGGATCCGGGATACGGTCATGGCTGCAAGCTGGCGATGCTGGATGAAAACGGCGGACTGATGACCACGGAGGTGGTGTATCCGTTCCGGGGCAAAGGGGACGAAGCCCGGGCCGAAGCGCGGACCCGCCAGCTGCTGGATCAGTATCACCCCGATCTGGTGGTGATCGGCAACGGGACAGCCAGCCGGGAATCCGAAGCGCTGATTGCCCGCATCATCCGGGACTACCCGAAGATCTCCTATGTGATCGGGTCGGAAGCCGGCGCTTCGGTCTACTCGGCTTCCCCGCTGGCCAAAGAGGAGTTCCCGGATCTGGCAGTGGAAACCCGCAGCGCGGTCTCCATCGGCCGGCGGGTGCAGGATCCTCTGAGCGAACTGGTGAAAATCGATCCGCAGTCTCTGGGCATTGGCGAATACCAGCACGATGTGCCTCAGAAGCAGCTGAAAGAAGCCCTGGATTTCGTGACGGACAAGGCGGTCAACCGGGTGGGGGTGAATGTGAACACCGGCTCCCCTTCTCTGATGAAGCATGTATCCGGACTCACAAAGCCTCAGATCGCAAAGATCATCAAAGCCCGGCCGGTATCCAGCCGCCGGGAGCTGGCGGACATTCTGCCGGCCAAAGCCTATGAACAGAGTGTGGGTTTTCTCCGGATTCCGGATGGCAGCGAGCCGCTGGATGCCACGGGAATCCATCCTGAGAGCTACGATTTCGCCCGCCGGTTTGTGGCGGACAACGGGCTGGATCTGAAGGATCTTCGCTCCCAGGCATTCAAGGAGGCTCTGAAGAAGATCAACCCGGTCCGGGAAGCCAGACGGCTCGGTGTGGGAACCGATACCATGATCGACATCATCCGGGAGCTCCGGAATCCGGGCCTGGATCCCCGGGACAGTCTGGATGCACCGATTCTGAAAAAGGATGTGCTGTCAATCGAGGATCTGCACCAGAACATGGAACTGCAGGGGACTGTCCGGAATGTGACCAGTTTCGGTGCATTTGTGGACATCGGCCTGCATGATGATGGCCTGGTGCATATCTCCCGAATGGCGGATCATTTCGTCCGGGATCCCAAAGATGTGGTGCATACAGGCCAGATCGTCAAAGTATGGGTCAGTGATATTGACCTGAAGCGGGGTCGTGTGGGTCTTTCCCTGGTGGCACCGAAACACTGAACAGCCTGGCTGAAGGCATTCATCCCGTTCAGAACGGACAGCCCGTGCCAGTTCATGCCGACAGGCTCCCCGCAGGAGGAAGACACCAGAGACATAAATCTGGCGGCTTTCCTGCGGGGAGCTTTTGCTGCGGACTTTTCCTTCCGGAAATTCAGCACATCCCCGGCAGATTCCGTATACTGGTGACAGATCAATGGTTTGGGAGGATATGAAGATGCGGAAATGGAAAGCGCTCTTTGCGGATATTGACGGAACACTGGCGGACAAAGGCGAAAATCTGATGCCGGAAACGAGAAAACAGCTGATGCGCCTGCATGAAGCCGGCGTGAAAATCGGACTGGCGACAGGCCGCCCCATGGATCCCAGGATCCTGGACAAAGCCCGTCAGTGGGATCTGCCCTTCGAATTCGACATGGTGATCGGCCTCAACGGTGGCGAACTGTGGACCCGGGACAGCGGCGAAACGCTGAAAATGCACCCTTTGTCCACAGAATCCGTGCACAAAGTCATGGACATTCTGGAGGGAGAGGATGTGAATGCCATCATTTTCCGGAAAGGATATGAAGATGTCCTCTGTACCCGCATCGATGAGTTCATTGAAGGCTCCATGCTTCGGAACTGTTCCCATGTCCGGAAAGTCACCCGTGCGGTCATGGAGGAAGAACCGGCTGGCAAAGTGGAGGTACAGTACCCGGCTCATCTGCAGGACCATGTGATGCAGCTGCTGGCAGATCATCCGGATCCGGCCTGGATCACAGTGGCCACCTTCCCGGGTGCGGTGGAATTCATGGATCCCCGGGTGACCAAGGGCAATGCCCTGGAACTGTATGCCCGGAATCAGGGCATCGATCCGGCGGATATCCTGGCTTTCGGCGACATGGACAACGACATTTCCATGCTGCAGGCCGCAGGCAGAGGCATCTGCCTGAAAAACGGATCAGCCCCCACAAAAGCCGCAGCAGACGCGGTGACGGAATTTTCCGTGCTGGAAGACGGTGTGGGACGCTATCTGCGGGACCACATCTCCGATGCGGAAATCGCCTGAAGGCAGCAGAACCTCCGGTGCCGGAGGTTCAGGAGGTATGCTGATGAATATGACAAATCCTGACAGACCCTATGTGTTCTGTCATATGCTCACATCTCTGGCAGGCCGTATCGAAGGAACATTCATGGATACGCTGCAGGGAATCAAAGCCGGCGAAGTGTTCTATGACCTGGCTTTTGGCCCGGACCGGTTCTATCCGATGCAGGGATGGCTGTCGGGTCGTGTGACCACAGACGAGAATTTCACCTTCTATGCCCAGCCCGGTCTGAATCCCGACGCCGCTCCGGTACCTGCGGGTGATTTCATCACCAATACGGATTTTGGCATGTTCTATGTTTCCATAGATCCGAAGGGTGTGCTGGGCTGGAAATCCAATGTGCTGCAGTATGAAACCACGAAAGCCATGGTGATCGAAGTGCTCACCAGTCAGGCATCCGATGCCTACAAGGCGTATCTTCGCGCCCTGGATATTCCCTATATCATCGCCGGAGATGCCCAGGTGGATTTTGCCGCTCTCCTGCCGAAGCTGAAAACACTATTTCACATCGACCTGCTGATGCTGGGCGGCGGAGGCATTCTGAACTGGACGTTCATGGAGTCCGGACTCTGCGACGAGCTCAGCCTGGTCATGGCCGCTGCAGCAGACGGTTCCTTCACGACTCCGGGTCTCGTCACCAACCGGCAGTATCCCCAGGGAAATCCGCTGCATTTTCAGCTGCCGGAGGCAAAGCCCATGGACAGCAGCAGCCTCTGGATCCGGTACAAAGTTCTGAACCCGGAGAAGATGTGGTGACAGCTTCCGGCGGATGTCAGTTTCCCGCTTCCTTCCGGTCTGCCAGTCCCGGCAGATAGGCCGCCGGGGTAATCGAGTAGAGACTAGGTCCCTCTCACACCACCCAGCGTGCCGTTCGGCACTGG
>NZ_CAJUPA010000034.1 GCF_910588395.1 uncultured Faecalibaculum sp.
TACTACTGTTTTCATCTATGGCAGGTGGCTGACTCAGCCATGAGATTTCGTATGTATCTGCTTTTCAGGTGAATGGATGTCCCCGGGTTCTGCCAGGACCGCAAAGGGCTGCTGCCATCCCGGTGATCCGGAAGCAGGATCCTTCAGTCAGCCGTACCCGGTGCTCCGCAGCTTTCCCGCGGCACCAGCTGAAAAGGCACCAGTGTCCGGGAAGGCATCAGATCCGGATTTTCCAGATGCTTGATGGCCTGCAGCGCCGCTTCGATCCCCAGCTGCCGGGCATTCACGTCAATGGACGTCAGCTTCGGGGAAACAATGGTGGAGACGATGGAATTGTTGAAGGAAATCACGGACAGGTCTGCGGGGATCCGCAGGCCTTTTTCCTGGCAGATCTGCCGCACCAGCACGGCGTGCATTTCATCCGATGCCACCACCGCAGTGGGACGGGGACCGGCGGGCGGAAACAGTACGTGTTCCAGCGTGGCCACTGCCTCCGGCTCTTCCACATCCACCTGAGCCGTGTACTGTGCAGGCAGGTCCTGCCCCTGTTCCTGAAGATACAGCCGGATGCCCGCCAGCCGGGCACAGGAAAAACGGTGACGGGGATTGGATCCGGCGAAAGCCAGTCTTCTGTGACCCAGTTCCCAGAGATAGCGAGCCGCTTCCTGCCCCGCCGCAATGTTGTCGTTGTCCACTGCCACCGTTTCATTGGGGTGGCTGGAAGGCTGACCGATCTGGACATAATCCAGCCCTTCCTGGCAGAGATAGTCCACCACCGGATCCTCTTCCTGGGAGAACAGCACGATCCAGGCATGGACCAGACGGCTGCGGGAATGAGACTGCACGCTGTCCAGCAGCTCCGCGTCATCCTTTCCGGTGATCAGAGCCGTGAGCACTTTCTTTTCATTGCACAGCTGCGTGATTCCCTGCAGCACCTCCAGAAAGAACGGGTTTTCAAAGGAGACTCCCGGAGAAGGCGGCAGGATGATGCCCAGGGTGCGCTGGCTGGTCTCCGGCTGCACCGGCATGACGGCAGGGGGCTCGTAGCCCAGCTGCGCCATGGCCTGACGGACGCGCTCCTGGGTTTTCTGAGAGATGGAAGAACTGTTTCTGCATGTCCGGGACACCGTGGAAGGAGACACCCCGGCCAGTGCGGCTACATCGCGGATCGTGGCAGCCATAAGATCACCCTTTCTAAATCAAACAGCATGGCACAGCTGCATTGCATATCAGGCATCATTGCATTGCTGCATTGCATTTTTGCGCTTTCGACACAACAGCATGGAGCCGCTGTATTTATGCAGCAATGTTAACATGAAACCGATTACTTGTAATGCAACGTTTGCGAAAAATGAGACAGAAACCGCAAACCGGACAGAAATACGGGAAAATAATCCGGTTTAACTGGGCAAATACTGGGAGATTGTCGCAGTTTGCGGAAATATTTTCGGAAATTGTTGCGGAAACTATTGCACAAACGGAGACCGGGCCATACAATGAAAGCACTTACCGAGAAGGAGGGAATTACAGTGACTGACAAGAGACAGAATGACAGTATTCTGATCGTGCTGCCCCTGGATGGAGAAATCGTTCCCATCGACCAGGTGCCGGACCCGATTTTTTCCGGCAGAATGATGGGCGATGGTGCCGCGGTGATTCCGGAAAACGGAAAAATCGTAGCCCCCGTGGATGGCACCCTCAGCATGATCGCGCCAACCAGACATGCCTTCGGCTTCAAGACCGCAGACGGCAAGGAAGTTCTGGTGCATGTGGGCCTGGAAACCGTGGGTCTGGAAGGGGCGCCGTTCACCGTACATGCAAAAGCCGGTGACAAAGTGAAAAAGGGGGACCTGATCGCGGAAGTGGATCTGGATTTCCTCAAGGAAAAGGGAATCAACCCCATTACGCCCATCATCCTCTGCAAAGGCGGCGATGATGTGGTCATGGACATCGCAGAAGGAAAGGGCAAAGCCGGTCAGACAGCCGTGCTGACCCTGTTCCCCAGACAGGCAGAAGAGAAAAGCGAAAAACCGGAAGCGACCGAAGCGAAAGCCAAAGCCGCCAGGCCGGAAGAAAAGAAGAAGAAAAAGAAGCTGAACATCAACTTCGACGCCCTTCAGAAATTCGGCAAAGTGCTCATGGTCGTGATCGCCGTCATGCCCGCAGCCGGTCTGATGATCTCCCTGGGCAAGCTGGTGGCCATGTCCGGCGCTTCCGTTCCTGTGATTCTCACCATCGGCGCAGTCATGGAAAACATCGGCTGGGCCATCATCAACAACCTGAACCTGCTCTTTGCCATTGCCATTGGCGGCAGCTGGGCCAGGGAACGGGCAGGCGGGGCCTTCGCGGCGTGCATTGCCTTCATTCTCATCAACAGCATCACCGGTCAGATCTTCGGCGTGACAAACGACATGCTGGCAGATCCCGCTGCCATGACTCACACCCTCTTCGGCCAGGAAATTGCCGTGGATGGCTACTTCACCAGCGTGCTGGGTGCTCCGGCGCTGAACATGGGCGTGTTTGTGGGTATGATCGCAGGGTTCACTGGTGCCATCATTTACAACAAGTACTACAATTACCGAAAACTGCCCGATGCCCTGGCGTTCTTCAACGGCAAGCGCTTCGTGCCCCTGGTGGTAATTGTCTGGTCCGTGATCATTTCCCTGGTTCTCGCCGTTGTATGGCCCATGATCCAGCTGGGCATCAACGAATTCGGTGTATGGATCGCCAACTCCTCGGAAACATCGCCGATCCTGGCGCCGTTCATCTACGGAACCCTGGAGCGTCTGCTGCTGCCCTTCGGCCTGCACCACATGCTGACGATTCCCATGAACTACACCTCCTTCGGCGGCACCTATGAAATCATGACCGGTGCACAGGCAGGCACACAGGTATTCGGTCAGGATCCTCTGTGGCTGGCCTGGGTCAATGACCTGATCAACTACAAGAACGCCGGCGACATGGCAGCCTATAACGAACTGCTGCAGACCGTGACACCCGCCCGCTTCAAAGTGGGACAGATGATCGGCGCCACCGGCCTGCTGCTGGGTATTGCCTTCGCGATGTACCGCTGTGTGGATGCGGACAAGAAAAAGAAGTACAAGGGCATGTTCATTTCCCTGGCGCTGGCGGTGTTCCTGACCGGTGTCACAGAACCCCTGGAATTCATGTTCATGTTCTGCGCTGTTCCTCTGTACATTGTCTACGCCGTGCTGCAGGGCTGTGCCTTCGCACTGGCAGGCATCTTCCATCTGCGGCTCCACAGCTTCGGCAACCTGGAGTTTGCCACCCGCATTCCGATGTCCCTGAACGCCGGCCTGCAGGGAGACCTGATCAACTTCGTCATCGCCTGCATCGTGTTCTTCGCCATCGGCTACTTCGTGGCGTACTTCATGATCCGCAAGTTCCACTACGCCACACCCGGCCGGCTGGGCAACTACCAGACCGATGACGACGATGATTCTGCATCCGGCAGCAGCGCAAAAGCCGCCGGTGACGGAAACAGCCAGCCCGAACGCATCATTGCGCTGCTGGGCGGCCGTGAGAACATCGTGCTGGTGGACGCCTGCATGACCCGTCTGCGGGTCACGGTCAAGGATCCGGAAAAAGTGGCGGATGCCGCAGCCTGGAAAAAGGAAGGCGCCATGGGTCTGGTCCGCAAGGACACCGGGATCCAGGCAGTCTACGGTCCGAAAGCCGACGTGCTGAAATCCGACATCAACGACATTCTCTGAAGACAGAACAGCCAGTTGCAGACTGACCGTCTTCCAGGGCGGACCGCGGCCATCCCGGTCCGCCCTTTTACATCACTGTGATTGACGCACCGGCAGAAACCGGCTGCGGACAGGAAAGGAACCCATGAAACTTCTCACCCTCAATACCCATTCCCTGGAAGAATCGGACACACCCGCCAAACAGCGGATCTTCGCCCGGGAAATCCTGAAACTGCAGCCGGATATCATCGCCCTGCAGGAAGTCAATCAGACCATGACCGCCGCCCCCAGCCAGCCCGGTCCGGATTATACCCCCGCGCAGCACGCCATTCCGGTGAAAGCCGACAATCATGCCCTGGCCCTGATCCGGCTCCTGGAACAGGACGGCCTGTCATACCACTGGAGCTGGCTCCCGGCCAAAGTCGGCTATGACAAATATGACGAAGGCCTGGCGCTGTTCTCCCGGAAACCGATTCTGGAAACGGCGGATTTCCTCGTCTCCCGCACCTGCGACTATCACAACTACCGCACCCGGCGGCTGCTGGGGATCCGCACCGAAGATGGCTGGTTTTTCTCCGTTCACATGAGCTGGTGGTCAGATGAACAGGAACCCTTCGCCGCCCAGTGGCAGTCGTTCCTGAAACAGCTCCCACAGGATGCGCCGGTGTATCTGCTGGGGGACTTCAACGGGGATGCCGCCTGCAAAGGCGAAACCCATGATCTGGTGACCGCCTCGGGATTTGCGGATACCTGGGAACTCGCCCGGCACAAAGACGCAGGCTGGACCGTCTGCGGCGTCATTGACGGCTGGCGGGATCAGGAAAACGTGCCCGCCCGGCGCATCGATCAGATCTGGAGCCGTCAGCCGGTGAACGTCAGCTCCAGCCAGGTGGTGTTCAACGGCGAAACCCAGCCGGTGATCTCCGATCACTTCGGGATCCTGGTCCAGACAGAAGACTGAACAGTCCATGCCGATGATGCTTCGCTGACAGGGCATCATCCGCCCTGCACACCCGCCGGCTGCCATCTCAGAGAGGCAGCCGGCGGTTTTTTTGGTTCCTGAAACACTGTTCCTGTTCTTTAGGGCAGGCAAATGAAAAGCGTGAAAGCGGCACTTTTCGTATACTGCAGCTGAAATCTGCAAGTGAAGGAGGAACAGAGATGGAAACGATGCTGCAGTTTTTTGAATGGAACCTCCCGGATGACGGACAGCTGTGGAACCGTGTGGCAGCCGCCGCCCCGGGACTGCAGGAAGCGGGATTCACAAAAATCTGGCTGCCGCCGTCTTACAAGGGACAGGCTGGAAAAGCCGACACCGGCTACGGGGTGTACGACATGTATGATCTGGGAGAATTCAGCGCCAAAGGCACCGTGGAAACCAAATACGGATCCAGAGAGGAATACCTGGCGGCCGTACAGGCTCTTCGGAAGGCGAAACTGGATGTGGTGGCGGATATCGTCTTCAATCACCGGATGGGATCCGATGCCACCGACACCATTCAGGCTGCCTCCATGAACTGGCAGAACCGGAACGAAGCCCTGGGACAGCCGCATACCGTACAGGTATGGACCAGATACACCTTTCCTCAGCGCCAGGGAAAGTACTCGGCGTTCACCTGGGACTGGCAGGATTTCACCGGAACCGACTTCGATCAGGCTACGGGGGATACCGGACTGCTGCAGTTTGAAGGAAAGCGCTGGAATGACCATGTCTCCCGGGAACAGGGAAACTTCGATTTCATCATGGGCTCCGACGTGGATTTCACCGTGCCGGAAGTTGTGCAGGAGCTGTACAGCTGGGGCCGCTGGTACGCCCGTACTGCCAGCATCAGCGCCTTCCGTCTGGATGCGGTGAAGTCCATCGACTCCCGGTTCTTCGATGGCTGGCTGCAGGCCATGGAGCAGGAACTGGGGCGCCCGGCTTATGCTGTGGGGGAATACTGGAGCGGCAATGTGCAGGAACTGGATCAGTATCTGCAGGACTGCGGTCACTGCATGGCGCTGTTTGATGTGCCGCTGCATCACCGGCTGCGGCAGGCGGCGCTGTCTCAGGGCAGCTTTGATCTGCGGACCCTCTGGCAGGATACCCTCACAGATCATCAGCCCCGGTATGCCTGCGCCTTTGTGGACAATCACGATACCCAGCCGGGGCAGGCCCTGGAATCCTGGATCCCGGCCTGGTTCAAGCCGCAGGCGTACGCTTTGATTCTTCTGCGGTCCCAGCCCTGTCCCTGTGTGTTTTACGGAGATCTGTACGGACTGGCAGACGGCAGTGCCGGCCCTGTCCCCTGGCTCTGGGACATGGTCTGGATCCGGCGGAATCTGCTGGGCAATGACCTGACGGACTTCTGGACTGATGACGGGCAGATGCTGGCCTGGCTGGTGAAAGGACGGTCTCCGGTGTTCGTGATTCTCACGGAAGCCGACTGGAAACAGTACACCCTGACAGACCCGGAACTGGCCGGAATCACCTTTCTGGACATCACCGATCCCGGTCACAAAGTGACCATGAGCAGCAGCGGCGCGGGCACATTCACCTGCCGTCCCGGTCAGCCGGGCATCTATGTGCGGGAAGAGGACTGGGCGAAACGGACCTGTGGTCAGCTGCCCCTGATGTCCTGAAGGCCCGGAAGCAGCGTGACAGGAGACATCGGGCTGTCCCTTCCCGGCTGAAACACACCCTTCGGCATGCTGCCAGCCGGTACAATGGAACAATATGGTCCGGATTCCGGAGATGTTCCGGATATTCCGCCGGCAAAGCCGGAATTAAGGAGGGATCCCATGCAGTATGGATACACAATGATGGATACAGCCCGGCACCTGGAACCTTTCTGTTCCGGCCGTATTTTTCAGGACCAGTCCGGCCAGCAGGGACAGCCTGGCTTTGACCGGCTTCTGGACACGGTGCAGAAGGGAGACAGTGTGACCATTCCCTCTCTGTCCTGCCTGGGCAGCACCATCTCCCAGATG
This sequence comes from uncultured Faecalibaculum sp., assembly GCF_910588395.1. Taxonomy (GTDB): domain Bacteria; phylum Bacillota_I; class Bacilli_A; order Erysipelotrichales; family Erysipelotrichaceae; genus Faecalibaculum. The sequence goes on from NZ_CAJUPA010000034.1 coordinate 6,684, forward strand.
TGCGCCAAATGGGGAGAACTGACCCGGCGGGATGTGACGGTGAGTGTGCTGGATTTTCCGGAAAATCCGGCATCCCGGGACAGTCTGTCCGGATTCATGACCTATCTGCTGGGGACAGAGCAGACGATGCGGCGAAACAGTCAGGAAGCCCGGCAGCGGAAAATCCGGAAGGGCGAGCTTCGTCTGGGACGCCGTCCCAAGAAAATACCTCCCCGGTTTGGGCAGATCCGCCAGTCCTATGAAGAGGGCACTTTGTCTGCCCGGGAAGCTGCGGCCCGCCTGGGAGTCTCCCACACCACCTTTCTGCGCTGGTATCATGAAAGCACCGGAAAAACCGGAAAATCCGGTATCTGAAGCAGCCCATCCACTGCCGGCAAACCGCAGGAATACCTTGGGATTGCCGGCTCTTTTCATGTCTGGCACCTTCGGCAGGCTGTTTCCTTACATTCGTTCTCAAAATCTGGTGAAAATTTTCAGAAAATCAGGTGAAAGACTTGCGCGGTCCACTGGTCTGTGGCACACTGGTCCCATCGAAACCGTTGAAGCGGAGATAACGGCAGCCAGGGCTGTACAGAGAGCCTGCGAGGATGAGAGTCAGGTCAGGACCCAGCTGTCAAATGGACCGCCAAGGGCGCAATGAAACGGGCAGCCGGAGTATCCTGCGACGCAAGGACAGCGTAAAGGTCCGGGGATATGCTGGTATCCCGCAAGTGCATGGCCTGCCATGAACCAGGGTGGCACCGCGGATCATGATGAAAGATTCGTCCCTGACAGAAGTGTTTTCTGTCAGGGATTTTTTCATCGAAAGGAGCCGTTTATGCACTGTTTTCCCGCCTTCGAAGACGTCCGCCACTATGCTTCCCTGGGGTATGACACCATGCCCGTGGCTGCTTCCATCCTGTCGGACTTCATCACCCCCATTGAAGCCCTGCGGATCCTGAAACACGTCTCCAGTCATGTGTATCTGCTGGAGAGTGCCAGGGAAAATGAAAACTGGGGCCGCTGGAGCTTTCTGGGATTTGATCCCCGGATGGAAATCACCTGCATGGACCATGTGATGCGCATCCAGGATCTGGTTCTGGAAACGCAGGATCCTGTGATTCAGCTGCGGCAGATCATGGAACGGCACAGAAGTCCCCGGATCTGCGGGATGCCGCCGTTTTGCGGCGGCCTGGTGGGCTGGTTTTCCTACGACTTCCTGCAGTACGCCGAACCCGCAGCCAAAGTGCCGGTGGCTGACCCTGATGCCTTCCGGGACCTGGATCTCATGCTCTTTGAAAATGTGATCGCCTTCGACCATCAGCAGCAGAAAATCCTGCTGATTGCCACCGTTGACCTGCATGACCCGGAGGTTTCCTGGAACCGGGCCATGAGACAGCTGGCACAGATGAAGGATTTGCTGGAAACCGGCACCAAAGCAGTTGAACCCCGCAGCCGGCTGACCTCCGAAATCCGGCCGATGTTTGACCGACCGGCCTGGACGCGCATGACGCGGGAGGCAAAACAGCGGATCCTGGAGGGAGACATATTTCAGATCGTTCTCTCCAACCGTCTCTCTGCCGGATTTGAAGGAACCCTGCTGGATACCTACCGGCAGCTGCGCACAATCAATCCTTCCCCCTATATGTTCTATTTCTCCGGTACGGATGTGGAAGTCGCCGGGGCCAGCCCGGAAACCCTTGTGAAGCTGGAAGATGGAAAAATGTTCACCTTTCCGCTGGCCGGGACCAGGAAACGCGGGCAGACCCGGGAGGAGGATCTGGCGCTGGAAGCCGGACTGCTGGCAGATGAAAAGGAGCTGGCAGAGCATGACATGCTGGTGGATCTGGGACGCAACGATCTGGGACGTGTATCCGAAACCGGCACGGTGCGGGTGGAAACGCTGCATGCCATTCAGCGCTTCTCTCACGTGATGCACCTGGGCAGCACCGTCACCGGGCAGATTCGCCAGGACCTGGATGCCCTGGATGCAATTCAGGCTGTGCTGCCTGCGGGCACTCTGTCCGGTGCCCCCAAGATCCGGGCCTGTCAGCTGATCGGTCAGCTGGAGGGTGCAAAACGGGGCATCTACGGCGGCTGCATCGGGTATCTGGATTTTTCCGGGAACATGGATATGTGCATTGCCATCCGGCTGGTGTACCGCAAAAACGGACAGGTATTTGTCCGCTCCGGCGCCGGAATCGTGGCGGATTCCGATCCGGAGAAAGAATATGAAGAATGCCTGAACAAAGCCCGCGCTTCCCTGCGCGCATTGCTGCAGGCACAGGAGGAACTACTGTGATTCTGCTGATTGACAACTACGACAGCTTCACCTGGAACCTGGTTCAGCTGACGCAGGAACTGGGCGGCAGGGTGCAGGTGGTCCGAAACGACTGCATCACGCTGGAGGAAATCCGCGCTGTGCGTCCCACCCACATCATTCTTTCCCCAGGACCGGGGAAACCGGAAGATGCGGGGATCATCATGGAGGTGGTGAGAACCTTCGCCGGAGAAATTCCCATCATCGGTGTCTGCCTGGGCCATCAGGCCATCTGCGCTGCCTTCGGTGCCACGGTCACTCATGCCCCTGCACTCATGCACGGAAAAGCCAGCCGGATCCTGACAGAGCCGGATACCCGGATGTTTGCCGGGATGCCCCGGGAATTCTCAGCCGGGCGCTATCACTCCCTGGCGGTCAGGGAGGACACCCTGCCGCCGGAGCTGAAGGTCACTGCCTGCAGCGAAGATGGTCAGATCATGGCGGTGGAACATGAAGATTTTCCGGTTTACGGTGTCCAGTTCCATCCGGAATCCATTCTCACACCCATGGGAAAAGCCATACTGGCCGGCTTTCTGGCCGAAACAGCCAGCCCCAAAGTCACAAACTGCATTGCACAGGAAGGAGAATCCGCATGATCAGAGAAGCCATTGCCCACATCGTCAGCAAACAGGACCTGACTTACGAAGAAGCGTATGCTGTCATGAACGAAATCATGGACGGTGCCACCACCCCCACACAGAACGCCGCGTTTCTGGCGGCCCTCTCTGCCAAAAGCGCCAGAGCGGAGACGGCGGATGAAATTGCCGGCTGTGCCGCGGCCATGCGCCGGCACGCCACCCCGGTGAAAACGGATTTCGAGGTCTTTGAAATCGTGGGAACCGGCGGGGACGGTTCGAATTCCTTCAACATCTCCACGGTTTCCGCCCTGGTGGCGGCTGCCGGGGGCATGAAAGTTGCCAAGCATGGCAACCGGGCTGCCAGTTCCCGCTGTGGAACGGCTGACTGTCTGGAAGCCCTGGGCGTCAGTCTGAATCAGAACCCGGACAAAGCCCGGCAGATGCTGGCAGACACCGGATTCTGTTTCCTGTTCGCTCAGAACTATCATGCGTCCATGAAGTACGTGGGGGCCATACGCCGGGAACTGGGGTTCCGGACCGTTTTCAACATTCTGGGGCCCCTGACCAATCCGGCTTCTCCTTCCATGCAGCTGCTGGGCGTCTATGACGAATACCTGACGGAGCCTCTGGCCCATGTGCTCTGCAGTCTGGGTGTGAAACGGGGCATGGTGGTCTACGGTCAGGACAGACTGGATGAAATCTCCCTGTCGGCACCCACCACCATCTGCGAGATCCGGGATGGCTGGGTGAAGAAATACGAAATCACACCGGAGCAGGTCGGACTGCAGCGCTGCCGCAGGGAAGATCTGCAGGGCGGAGATCCCGAAGACAACGCCCGGATTGCCCGGGCGATTCTCTCCGGCCAGCGAGGGCCAAAACGGGATGCTGTGCTCATGAATGCCGGTGCGGCCCTGTACATCGGCCAGAAGGCAGACACCATGCAGGAGGGCATCGCACTGGCGGCCGAACTCATTGATTCCGGCCGGGCACTGAAGACGCTGGAAGCAGTCACTGCCGCCAGCCGGATGTGAGTATCATGAAGAAACAGACAGTTCTGGAGACTCTCGCCCAGGCAGCCCGGATCCGGACAGAGCAGCACAAAATCCGTCTTCCGGAATCCCGCCTGGAACAGCTGACAAACACCGCGCCCCGTCATCTGCCGCCCTTCGCCTTTGAGCAGGCACTTGGCACGGGCAGACTGGCAGTGATCGCAGAAGTGAAAAAAGCCAGCCCGTCCAAAGGCATCATCGATGAAACGTTTCCGTATGGGGATATCGCCAGGGACTATGAAGCTGCCGGCGCCGACTGCATCTCCGTCCTGACGGAACCCACACAGTTTCTGGGCAGCGACTCGTATCTGAGAGAGATTGCCGCTCTTGTGCAGATTCCGGTTCTGCGCAAGGACTTTGTGGTGGATCCCTATATGATCCGGGAGGCGCGGCTTCTGGGAGCCGATGCTGTTCTGCTCATTGTGAGCCTTCTGACGGACCGGCAGCTGTCAGAGTGCATAAAGCTGGCTGACAGCCTGGGTCTGAGCGCCCTGGTGGAGTGCCATGACAGGACAGAGGTCCGGCGGGCTGTGGCGGCGGGCGCCCGCATCATTGGTGTCAACAACCGGGATTTGAAGACGTTTTCGGTGGATATGGTCAATGCCCGGAACCTGGCAGACCTGATCCCGCCGGATGTGCTGTTTGTATCGGAGAGCGGCATCCGCACCCCGGCAGATGTGACAGCAGCAGCCGAATTTGCGGATGCCGTGCTGGTGGGGGAAACGCTGATGCGGGCAGAAGACAAAGGGAAAACGCTGACCTGGCTCACCGGCAGCGTGGCTGCGTGCCCCGGCAGAAGCTGTCAGAGAGAGGGAAAGGGGAACGGGATATGCAGGTGAAATTCTGCGGACTGCAGACCATGGCGGATGTGGACGTGGTCAACCGGCTGCACCCGGACATGGCGGGCTTTGTGTTTGTTCCGGAATCATCCCGCTGTCTGCATCCGGAAGAGGCAGCGGTTCTGAAATCCCGGCTGGATCCCGGTATTTCCGCGGTGGGGGTGTTTGCCAATCAGGATCCGGCAGAAATCGAAATGCTGGTGGATACCGGCGTAATTGACATGATCCAGCTGCACGGCAGTGAACCGCCGGAGATGATCCGCCGCCTGCAGCAGAAGGCGCCGGTGATCCGGGCCTTCCGGATCCGGCAGGCCTCTGATCTGCAGCCGGCGCTGACTTCCTGTGCCGATCACGTGCTGCTGGACGCAGGGGCAGGACAGGGCCGGACCTTTGACTGGTCCCTGCTGAAAGGCTTTGCCAGACCTTATATTCTGGCAGGGGGACTGTGTCCGGAAAACGCGGCAGCTGCCTGTGCCCTGCATCCCCGGGCGCTGGATGTATCCAGCGGAATCGAGACAGCTGGACGCAAGGATCCACAGAAAATGGCAGCCTTTCTGGCCGCCATCGGCATCCATGAACGAGATACAGAAGGAGGAACAGGACGATGACAGAAAACCGGACACAGGAAACACCCGGGCGTTTCGGCCCCTATGGCGGACAGTACATTCCCGAAACGCTGATGAATGCCGTACAGGAGCTGGAAGCTGCCTACAACCGGTACAAAGACGATCCGGGGTTTCAGCAGGAACTGCAGACACTGCTGGATGATTACGCCGGACGGCCCTCCCGGCTGTATCACGCTGCCAGAATGTCGAAGGATCTGGGCGGGGCGCAGATCTACCTGAAACGGGAGGATCTGAATCATACCGGTGCCCACAAAATCAACAACGTGCTGGGACAGGCGCTGCTGGCAAAGAAAATGGGCAAGACCCGGCTGATTGCGGAAACCGGTGCCGGGCAGCACGGTGTGGCCACAGCCACTGCCGCTGCCCTGCTGGGTATGGAGTGTCAGGTGTACATGGGAGAAGAAGACACCCGGCGCCAGGCTCTGAACGTCTACCGGATGGAACTGCTGGGAGCCCGGGTCATTCCCGTCACCACCGGTACAGCCACCCTGAAGGACGCAGTCTCGGAGTGCATGCGCCAGTGGACCACCCGGATCGATGACACTCACTATTGTCTGGGCAGCGTCATGGGGCCGCATCCGTTCCCGGTGATCGTGCGGGATTTCCAGGCGGTGATCTCCCGGGAAAGCCGGGCGCAGATGCTGGAGAAAACCGGGAAGCTGCCGGATGCGGTGGTGGCCTGCGTGGGTGGTGGATCCAATGCCATCGGGAGTTTTTACCATTATCTGGCGGATGAAGGTGTCCGGCTGATTGGCTGCGAAGCAGCTGGCCGGGGCGTCAATACGCTGGAGACCGCGGCGACGCTGACCACCGGCAAGCCCGGAATCTTCCATGGCATGAAGTCCTGGTTCTGTCAGGATGATCAGGGGCAGATCGCGCCGGTGTACTCCATTTCTGCGGGACTGGATTATCCGGGTGTGGGCCCGGAACATGCCTGGCTGCATGACATCGGCCGGGCTGAGTATGTACCGGTGACGGATGAGGAAGCGGTGGAGGCGTTTGAATATCTTTCAAAGACCGAAGGAATCATTCCGGCTATTGAATCCGCACATGCCCTGGCTTACGGCATGAAGCTGGCCAGGACGATGACCCCGGATCAGAGTGTGCTGATCACTGTATCCGGCCGGGGCGACAAGGATGTGGCGGCGATCGCCCGCTACCGGGGAAAGGAACTGTATGACTGAAATCAATCCTGGCGCAGCCAGACTGCAGGCTGCTTTTGACGGCAGAAAAGCCTTCATTCCTTTTATTACCTGCGGGGATCCGGATCTGGAGACAACAAAGGCCTGCATCCGTCAGATGGCTGCCGCGGGCGCGGAGGTGATCGAGCTGGGGATTCCCTTCTCGGATCCTGTGGCGGAGGGCCCGGTGATCCAGGCAGCGAGCCAGCGGGCGCTGGAGGGTGGCGTGACTTGCCGGAAGGTATTTGAAATGGCCCGGGAACTCCGGCAGGAGGGTCTGCAGGTGCCCTTTGTGATCATGACCTACGCCAATGTGCCCTTTGCCTATGGACCTGACCGGTTCATGGAGGACTGTGCAGTCTGCGGAATCGACGGGCTGATTCTGCCGGATCTGCCGTTTGAGGAGAAGGCGGAGTTCGAACCGGCCTGTGCTGCCCATGGCGTGGCGCTGATTTCGCTGGTGGCTCCCACTTCAAAGGAACGGACAGCCCGGATTGCCAGGGAAGCCTCCGGCTTTCTGTATCTGGTGAGCAGCCTGGGGGTCACGGGAACAAGGACCCGGATTGATACGGATCTGGATCAGATCATTGGGGATATCCGGGCGCATTCGGATAATCCGGTGGCCATCGGGTTCGGCATTTCCAGCCCGGAACAGGCCAGGGACATGAGCCGCAAAGCGGATGGGGTGATTGTGGGGTCTGCCATTGTGAAGCTGGTGGCGGCCCATGGGAAACAGGCACCGGAAGCTGTGGGTTCCTTTGTCCGGGAGATGATTCAGGGGATGCGGGGACCGGAGACGGTGACGTAGGAATCCGGATCACGGAAAACACTGTGCAGAGAAAGAAAAAACGTTCCGGGATGAGTGCGTGAGCCAGATCATCGGGAACGTTTTTGCATTTTTTGCTGAATGAAGCAGAAGCCTGTCTGCCAGCAGGAATGGATGCGGTTTTATAGCAAAATCTATAATTTCGTGCGAAATGCACAGAACTATAGTAAAATCTCGTGCATTTTGCACGAAATTATAAAAATCAGACGTTTTGCGCCGTGACAGACTGTCTGAAAACAGGAGCTGTCAACCACTGCGGTTGCAGGTCTGCCTTCTGTTTTCCGAATCCGGCAGGCACTACAGAATCCGGAACAGGTTTCCGGTGCTAAGGTGAAACCGGACAGGAGGAACGGATATGAATCTGGAAAACAAGACGGCACTGGTGACAGCCAGCACCCGGGGAATCGGGCTGGCCATTGTGGAGCGCTTCGCCAGAGAAGGCGCAATTGTCTACATGGCAGCCCGCAGGCTGGAGTATGCCCAGTCTCTGGCGGATGAAATGAACAAACATGGCGGACATGTAAAAGTGGTATATTTTGATGCCGGGGATGATGCCTGTTATCAGACCATGGTGGATACAGTCATGAAGCAGGAGGGACATCTGGACATTCTTGTCAACAACTTCGGAACTTCGAATCCGAAGGAAGACCGGACCATGGCGGATACAGACTGGCAGGTATTCCGGGATACGCTGGATGTGGATCTCAAAAGTGTGTTTCTGGGAACCAAAGCCGCCATTCAGGCCATGAAATCCACAGGCGGATCCATTGTGAACATTTCCTCCGTCGCTGCAGTGACACCGGATATTTCTCAGGTTGCCTATGGAACGGCCAAGGCAGCCATTGGTCAGATGACGAAGCTCACAGCCGTGCAGGTGGGACAGTACAATATCCGCTGCAACGCGGTGCTGCCGGGAATGACCGCCACAGATGCGGTAAAAGACAACCTCAGCGATACGTTCCGGGAGATCTTTCTGAAACAGACGGTGCTCGGGCGCATGGCAAAACCGGAGGAAATTGCGGCAGCCGCTGCCTATTTTGCCAGTGATGATGCAGCTTTTGTGACCGGGCAGATCCTGGAAGTGGCCGGCGGTTTCGGACTGGCGACACCGGTTTATGGCGATCTGATGGCTGCGGGCACGAAGCGGTAGAAAAGCCGGGAGCAAAAAACACATAATTTGACAGACAGGCAGCCGGAAGCGGCTGCCTTTTGCGGATGAACGACTGGAGCAAACATCCCGGATTCTGAGAATGTCAGGCCAGAAGGTTCCTGAAGCTCGCCGAAGATGCTGTCTGCCATTCACAGGCTGTTTCCATTGCATCATAAGATTTCCGGCTGCAAGGGGAGAACAAACTCCACAGCCAGCTCTTCTCCGCTTCGGGTGCCGAACAGATTCAGAACCCGGGCCCGGATAAGCCCGGCCGGTTTCCGGTGCAGCCGGGCAGCGGTCTGGAGCAGTTCTCTGACTGCATCTGCCTGATCTGCTTCCCGCAGACAGATGCAGGCAAGTCCTTCGCATTCTGCAAGATGGCGGACCTGAACCGGGGACTGGGGAGCCCTGGGATCCCGCAGGGCTTCCTGGAGGACGAGATCCGGGCAGGCCTCAATGAACAGCCCTGCATACTGATCCAGAGATTCACCAGGCGTATGCAGCGATCCAATTCCCAGCCGCAGCAGGGACCGGCTGATCCGGCGGATGAAGCACCCCAGGTGATGTTCCAGATCCGCTTCGGCAAAGGATGCATCGTAGAGAACCATGCTGGCTGGTGCCAGATTCACCAGCCGCACTTCCTGACACCGGGACTCCTTGACGGCTTCCATGTCCTGCTTCTGCCGCTTCAGCAGCTGCAGACGGGTTTCCAGCTGCCGGATTTCCTTTTCGGTTTCCCGGATTTTTCCGGTCATCAGATCCGCAAACTTCTCCGGATCCGGGTGATCCAGACAGGAGCGGATGCTGTCCAGGGACAGATTCATTTCCTGGAGCATCCGGATGTATTCAAAGGTCACGGACTGCTCCGGCAGATACATGCGGTAACCGGCGTCGCTGCGGTAAGCGGGGTGAAACACCTGTCTGTCGTCATAAAAATGCAGGGTGCGGATGTTCACCCCATGCAGCCGGGCAAATTCTGCAGTTTTCATGGCTTCTTTCTCTGGCATTTTCTTTGTCACAGATTATGTTCCTTTCTGTAGACCGGTGCAGGCAACTGTTGTCTGATTCTGATGCCGCTGATGAGAAAAACTGACAGCTTCCTCTTGAGTCTCCATCTGGTGTAGAGTTTAGACTTTTTTCAGGACCAGAAAAAGGAGAACACAATCATGACAGTTACAACCCGTCAATATACAGATTCACAGAACGAAGCAGTCCGGACGACTCCGGCTATGGAAACAGAACCAGTCATCCGGCTCATGCAGGCTGCAGACCGGACTGCAATTGCGGATATCATCCGCCGTACCTGGCACTATGATGAATTCTGCGATTCCCGGACAGCCCAGTGCCTGTCGAATGTGTTTCTAAGCAGCGTGGAAGCTGACAGTGACCGGGCTATGGTATTGACTTTGGAAAAACAGGTTCTGGGAGCCATTATGATTCAGGACAAGCGGATCCGCCACCGTCCCTGGACCGGACGTCTTCGCCAGGCGGCAGCCATTTCCCGACTGCTGTTGACAAAAGAAGGGCGGCGGGCAGCCCGGCTGTTTGGAAATGTGGATGATACCGACAGCATTCTGCTGAAACGGGCGCAAAAAAGCTATGGTGGCGAGATCCGGTTCTTGGCACTGGATGAATCTGTGCGGGGACAGGGGCTGGGAAAAGTTCTGTTCGATTACGCCCGCCAGGTTATGCGTGACCGGGGGATTCAGAGCTACTATCTCTATACCGATACCAGCTGCAGCTGGCAGTTCTATCGCAAACAGGGAATGCGCCAGGCAGCCAGCGAACACCGGATCATGGAAGCCGGCGGCAGGAAAACACCCATGACCTTTTTCCTCTTTGATGCTCTGGTGGGCTGAAAACAGGAAATGTCCCGGAAACCATGTGAATTTCGGGACAAAACAGAATTCTGAGCCGGTAACACCCACTTCAGGCCCTGCCCACAGCCCGCAGGGCTGGCATCGGCAGGATGGACCGGGCAGGATACGGCAAACGGAGGACCTCTCCTATGGATGCGGGAAGTCCTCCGTTTTGATGTACTTCTTTCAGGAGATGACAGCGTTTCAGTTCTGCGGCTGTTCTGGCTTTTCCTGCCTGCGTTTCTCTCGGATCGGCTGGATTTCGCCCAGGTCATAGGGCGTGGTCTGATACACGAAATAATTGATCCAGTTGGCATACAGCAGGCTGGCGCTGGAACGCCAGGTCACCACGGGATCCTGGGTGTCATCGTCCTGGGGATAGTAGTTTTCGGGAACCGTAATGGGAAGTCCCCTGCTTTTGTCCCGCAGATACTCTTTTTCCAGGGTCCGGGGATCGTACTCCGAGTGTCCGGTGATGAAAATCTGTCGCCCGCCCTGGGTGCTCACGGCGTAGATCCCCGCCTGGGGGCTGGAGGCCAGAACCTTGAGCTGGGATTCAGCCCGGATGGCTTTTTCGTCGGATTCCGTGTGACGGGAATGCGGGACCATGAAAGTTTCGTCAAATCCCCGGAACAGCATGCTGCCATGGCGCTCGGTGTGATGGGGGAATACCCCGAAGAGCTTTTTGTCCAGGTGCCGCTTGCGGATGCCGTAGTGATAGTACAGCCCTGCCTGGGCACCCCAGCAGATATGGAACGTGGAATGCACATGGGTGCGGCTCCATTCCATGATTTCACAGAGCTCCGGCCAGTACTCCACTTCCTCGAATTCCATGTTTTCCACCGGCGCGCCGGTGATGATCATGCCGTCAAAGTACCGGTTCCGGATGTCATCGAATGTGGTGTAGAACCGCAGCATGTGCTCCTGGGAGGTGTTTCTGGATTCATGACTGGCGGTCTGCATCAGTTCCAGTTCCACCTGCAGCGGGGTGTTGGAAAGCAGTCGGCAGAGCTGGGTCTCGGTTTCGATTTTCGTGGGCATCAGATTCAGGAGGAGAATCTGCAGAGGCCGGATGTTCTGGGTCGTGGCCCGGTCCTCTTTCATGACGAAAATGTTTTCATTTTCCAGCGTGGTCACCGCCGGCAGGTCATTGGGAATGCAGATCGGCATCAGGCCTGCTCCAGCGCCTGGGCCAGATCGTCGATCAGGTCCCGGGCATCTTCCAGTCCGCAGGAGAACCGGATCATGGAAGGAGAGATGCCGCATTCCCGCAGCTGTTCATCTGTCATCTGCCGGTGGGTGGCGCTGGCCGGGTGCAGGCAGCAGCTCCGGGCATCTGCCACATGGGTTTCGATCGCTGCGGTTTTCAGCGCTTTCATGACACGCTCAGCCGCCTGGCGGCCGCCTTTGAGTTCGAAACTCACCACCCCGCAGCAGCCATTCGGCAGATATTTCTGCGCCAGGGCATGGTATTTGTCGCCATCCAGACCAGCGTACTGCACGGCTTCCACTTTCGGGTGGGAGTTCAGAAACTCAGCCACCGCCAGGGCGGTTTCACTGTGCCGTTTCATCCGCAGATGCAGGGATTCCAGTCCCAGATTGATGTAGAAGGCATTCTGCGGTGACTGCACACAGCCCAGGTCCCGCATGAGCTGTGCTGTGGCCTTGGTGATGAAGGCACCGCCCAGGCCGAAGCGCTCTGTGTACACCACCCCGTGATAGCTTTCATCCGGTGTGGTCAGACCCGGGAATCTGCCATTCTGTGTCCAGTCGAAATGACCGCCATCCACAATGGCGCCCCCTATGGTTGCGCCGTGACCATCCATGTATTTGGTGGTGGAGTGCGTGACGATATCCGCTCCATGCTCAATGGGCCGGCAGAGGATGGGCGTGGCAAAGGTGTTGTCAATGACCAGAGGCACCCCGGCGTCATGAGCGGCTCTGGCCCAGGTTTCGATATCCAGCACTGTCAGCGCGGGATTGGCGATGGTTTCCCCGAACACCGCTTTGGTCTCCGGCCGGATCGCCGCACTGATTTCTTCGTATGTGCTGTCCGGAGAAATGAACGTCACATCAATGCCCATGCGTATCATCGTCACGCCGATCAGGTTGAATGTCCCGCCGTAAATCGAGCTGGATGCCACGATGTGGTCCCCTGCACCGGCGATGTTGAACAGCGCCATGAAGTTTGCCGCCTGTCCGGACGAGGTGAGCATGGCAGCGGAACCGCCTTCCAGAGCGCAGATCTTCGCCGCGACTGTGTCATTGGTGGGATTCTGCAGCCGGGAATAGAAATAGCCCTCGGCTTCCAGATCGAAGAGCTTCCCCATGTCCTTGCTGGTGTCATAGCGGAATGTGGTGCTCTGAATGATGGGAATCTGCCGGGGTTCGCCATTGCCGGGATGATAGCCCGCCTGCACGCATTTTGTTCCTTGTTTCATATCTGTGTTCTCCTTCCTGCATCTCTCTGTCCCCGTTTTGCCGATGAAAGCCGGGGCCTGGAAAATAAAAAAGCGGCTGCCACAGGACGAAAGCCGCGTTTCGTGGTACCACCTGAATTCACAGACTGCTGTCTGCCTCAAGGAGATAACGGATCCTGCCGTTCCGCACTTTCCTGCGGACTGCTCCCGGGCCATGTTCACCGGGTCCGTTGCGGATCTTTTCACCAGACAGATCCTCTCTGCGGCGCGGGACACCGGTTACTCTTCCGTTCGCTGCATTTGGTTTATTATATCAGACAAAGTCTGATATGCATCCCGGCATTTTCTGTCACAGTGGCCTGCAGAAAGAATTACCCGGATAAAGCATAATCACATAAAATCACACAATACGGCGACTGTTTTCCCGTAAGGGTTTTGTATCCTATGAGTGAGCCAAGGATAGAGGCTCACTTCATAATCAAATTCCCTTTCTTAAACTTTCTTGAAAAAGAGACCGCAAGGTCTCTTTTTCAATGGAAACGCGCAGATATGTGCAATTAACAGCGGTAAACGATTAACTCGAGTAATGTCGGCGATGATTGGTTGGACCTTTACGGTGGCAAAATGTTAAATTCGGTAAACTGGGCAACCCGGGTCAATAAATGAATGCGGTAAACTGCATTCACATAATTCCCCACACTGCGGCGACGATGTTTCCGAATCCCCTTGATAAACTAAGGACGAGTCAAGGATAGGACTCACTTCATAATCAAATTCCCTTTCTTAAAACTTTCTGCAAAAGGTCCGCCACAAGCGGGCTTTTTGTATTGTGTCCGGCCAGAAGCCGGAATCAGCCAGGGAAAAGAAGCCCGGAGAGGCAGGATATCCGGGTATAATGAAGAAAAGGACGGATTGAACGCAGTCGGTCCGGCAGGAGGCCGTTGCATGAATGGAAAAAGACAGTCGGACGCAAGGCTGAATGATGCGCAGTTTGCAGAGTTCAGCCGGAAGATGGAACAGCGGATGAATCAGCTGACAGACCTTCGGACTCAGCTGGAGAAAACCGGGGAACTGCTGGAAAATTACGCTGATTCGGCATGGATCCTTCAGAACTGGTATTTTGAAGGAGACTGGCTGGCTGACAGAGACCGGGAAGCGGCACATCCTCTGAATCAGCCCTGCGGTATCTACAGCGAAGACGGGCTGTACAACCTGTTCGGGGATCTGGAGGACTTGTGCAGGGAAGTGGAGACTGACTGCCGGAAGTTTCGAAGGCGGATTCGCCCGGACAAGGCTGATGGACAGCCGGTATAAACCGGGAGAAAACAGGCACCAGAGCATATTCTTCAAGCAAGGGGAATGTCCTGGTGCTTTTTTCATATGGACGCAGGTGGAGTTGGGGGCAGATTAACGAGTAAATGCAAACAGTACTGTTGGATTAAATCCAACACAATCCAACAGTGTTTGATTGAATCGGATTGTATCGCATCAGATGCTTTCTCCGTGGCAATGTCAGATGCTTTGCCGCTGCCACCACATCCATGCCCCGGCAGGGGCCGCAGGCCCCATCGGCAGACCCATCGGCCATACAGAAACTGGACAGGAAAAACACCGTCCGGGTACAAATGGAATGCAGGACGGTGAATGAGTGTGGCAGGGGAGCCATCTGGAGAAAGACCAGAGGACTGTCAGTAATCATATGACGAAGATAACCCGGCATTTACGGCAGAATGGCAGTGATAATTGCCTGAAGTGTACGGCAGGTATCATCAAAGGAAATATCTCTGGCATATTCGTATTCCTGACTGTATTTTTCCCATCGTTTTCGAAGTGCAGGACTCCTGTGAATCTCTTCAATTATTTCCGGGCTGTTTTTCAGAATCATGAGGCTGCCACGTTTCTCCATCGTACGGGTCAGTGCTCTGTGCAGAATTGCGGGGTCGCATTCTGCGAAGCGCAGTGAATAAAGTATGTGGATGTCATAATAATCTCTTGGGCGGTATTTGCGAGGTTTCGGGATAATACGGTCTCCAGTTTTTCAGCCAGAATGGTTTCCAGGTTGTACGCCATCATATGAATTGTCCGCTGGTCAAAAAGCAGGGAGAATGTATATTCAACTTCCTGTGGTGTGATGATGTCTCCGGTGGTCACATCTACTGTCAATGGGACGCAGATTGGTGGATAGTGCGCTTTCAATCCAATCCGGATTCCAGGGTAATCGTCGGTTTCCCGAATGTCAGACACAGAATATACAGTAAAACTTACGTTATCTTCAATGTGAATCTCGCAGATTTCCTCAAAGATCTGGCGGATTGCGTCATGTGTCAGGGTGAAGCCTTTAATGGTTGTGTCCAGATCCATTGTTGCCCGGGTATCCAGTCCCACAATGGCTGAGATCAGAAATCCGCCTTTGAGAATGAAATTGTCCCGGTAAGGCGAAAGCGAAATACGTTCCAGCAAGCGTTCAAGCATGTAATTCTGCATGACCAGCTGCGCCGAGATATGTTTTTCGGCTGCTTTCTTTCGTATAAAGGCTTTCAGCTGCATCGGGTTTTTGGTGATCACAGCAAAACCTCCATATATCGCAGGACCTTTGATTTTACATGCAGCTGTTCTGCATACTGCATCAGTTTGTGGATGTTTTTGTTTCTGGATACGGCATAGCGTTTCATGGCGTTCTGAACGATCTGTATATCACTGCCGCTTCCGCGAAGGATGTCACACAGGGTCCGTTCCAGGTTGTAAATCCGGATTGGATTTCCCGATGGTGACTGGATTTCAATTGTGCCGAGTTCGTAGTTCTCCGGGACAGTGTGTTTGATGATCACGTTTTCCTGTTTCAGGGACGGTGCATTGTAGCCTTTGGGAAAGGTCAGGGTATATTTCGCAGGGGTCCGGTCTGAATAACCCAGCAGATACAGGGAGGTTTCATGGGAATAGATGCCACGTTTGTATTTGCGCTGTAAAATGTGGAAATCATCTTCCCATGCACTGCTTTGCATATACAGGCCGCGGCCCACGCGGTAGATATCGCCTTTTTTTACCAGCTCCTGAAGGACGCTGCGGTGCAGTCCGGCTTCTGTTACCTGTGCAGCGGTAATCATGCCATCTTCCGAGGTTTCCAGCAGTTCTTCGATTTTCTTCCTGGTGGTCATTTTCTTCACCTCTTTTCGACAATCACACATTATATTGTTGGGGAATGATGTGTGATTGTCAATGAATGATAAATACCGACAACCGCACATCAAATGGATATCTGATCATGTGTCACTGCCGCATCAGATCCATGCCCCGGCAGGGGCCGCAGGCCCCATCGGCAGAGCCATCGACCATACAGAATTTGGATAAGAAAAACACCGTCCGGGCACGAATGGACTGCAGGACGGTGTTTTTGCGCAGCACTGAGATCACTGCCGCAGGGCTTCCACGGCGGGAATCTTCACGGCTCTGGCGGCGGGGAAGAAACCCGATACCAGGCCGATCAGCAGAGAGAAACCGAGTCCCAGAAGCACGAGCCACCAGGGGATCACAGAGAGTTCCATGCCGGCGACGTGGTTCATGCCCAGGGAAATCGCGAAGGACAGCAGGATCCCGGCCATGCCGCCGGCCAGACCAATCAGACCGGATTCCGCCAGAAACAGCATTCGGATGTCCCGGGAGCGGCAGCCCAGAGCTTTCATGATGCCGATTTCTCTGGTGCGCTCGGTGATGGACATGATCATGGTGTTGGTAATGCCTATGGCGGCGACAAGCAGGGAGATGGCACCAAGTCCCCCCAGGACCAGCTGCATGGTGCGGGTCTGTTCGTCCATGGAGTCCCGCAGGGATTTGTAGGAGTTTGTCATGTAGCCGGCGGTTTTCAGGGAAGCCTCGGCGTCCGGCACGTCTTCCAT
This sequence comes from uncultured Faecalibaculum sp., assembly GCF_910588395.1. GTDB lineage: Bacteria > Bacillota_I > Bacilli_A > Erysipelotrichales > Erysipelotrichaceae > Faecalibaculum. Next base: position 23,404 of record NZ_CAJUPA010000034.1, read on the forward strand.
GACAGCGGTTTTGACGGCGATCTCGCTGTAGTTCTTTTTGGGAGACGCCGTGCCGAACTGCCGGCTGGCGTTTTCCATGATTTCCTGCAGGTCTTTCTGGTCCATGATGAATCCCTCGGAGGTTTCGTAGCCCAGAGACATGTTTTCTTCCAGAATGCCCACCGGGTGCAGGAGCACCTGATAGGGAGCCGCGGTTTCGTCCATGGGATTGGACAGGGTGAGGGTGAGGTCGGTTTTCATGGGATCGAACCAGGGGTCCGGGGCATTGGCGTCGGTGAAGTTGCCGTTTTCGTCCATGGTGTACCGGTCCACGATGTCCTGGCCTTCGGGGCGGGCGGTGTCCCGGAAGCTGTAGGCGGTGTTCTGTCCCAGGAGCACGGGGATGGCGGAAGTGGTTTTTGCCAGATTCAGGGAACCTTCCCTGGTTTTGTACCCGGCTTCTTCCAGCAGATCCCGGTCCACGCCGGCGATATTGGCCCAGCCTGACTGGTAGCGGCTGTTGGCAGCGGTGATGGCGGTCATGAAATCGCTGCAGGACTGCTTGGCGATCACGGTTTTCACTTTGGGGGTTTCCTGTATGGCGTGCAGATCGGTATCCTCGAGCATGCCATCGGCTTTGCCCATGATCTGGATCAGCGTCAGGTCACCCATCCCGGCCATCATCTCTTCCGTGGTTTTGGACAGTCCCACGCCAATGGAGACCATGACCACGATGGAAGTGCAGCCGATCATGACGCCGATGGCGGTGAGGATGGTCCGGGAAAGCCGCCGGCGCAGATTGTGCAGGGCCTGGAGCAGGATGTCAGCGGGTTTCATCGCTGTGCCTGGCGGCGTCGGGACTGGTGTCTGTGCCGCTGCCGGTATCCGGGGAATCCTGATCGAAGAGATTCTGCAGGTCTTCGGATTTCTGTGCCGGTTTCCCCCGTTTCTTTTTCCGGTGCAGGATCAGACCGGTGACAAGACAGAGTGCGGCTGCTGCGGCGATGATCCAGCCCCAGGGAACAGAGGACTGTTCTTCTTCCGGCGGCATGGTCATCATGTCATCGGGAACCGCCGGCGCTGCTTCCTGCACGGAAAGGGTCACATCGAAGGACTTTTCCACTTCTTCGCCTGCGGCGTTTTCCCAGGCAATGATGGCCTTGAACTTGTGTTCTCCGGGTTCCTGGGGCGTGAGAATCAGGTCGATGCTGCCAGAGCGGCCGGAATCGATGTTGCCGAGATTCTGTTTCGGGCTCAGGGTGGTCATGTCGCCTTCCACCCGGGCTTCCAGGTTGTAGACGGTGCCTTTTCCTTTGTTGTTGTAGGGGATGCTCAGGGTGTATTCCTGCCCGGCGAAGGCGGGTTCCAGGTCTTTGGGCGCTTCCAGCTGGAACCGGTCGGATTCCGTGACCGGGATCGCAATGCGCTCCTGGGCGGTTTTCTCCAGCCGCTGTCCGTCGTCCACGTATTCGTAGGTGAAGCTCACGGTGCAGGAAGGAGAAGCGCTTTTGTCCAGGCTCAGGGCCTTCATGGGAATTTTCTGCGACCTGGAAGCGCCGGCTGCCAGACTGTCAAAGAAGAAGGTATTGCTGGAGTTGGTGATGGTCAGCCCTTCTTCTGTTTCCACACTCATGAGAATGTTCTCGATGCCCAGGGATCTGGAGGTGTTGCGGAAATCAATGTTCAGATCGAACTTTTTCCCGGCTTCCACGGATTCACCGCCGTAGGTGTATTTCGAGATGATGATGTGCGGGGTGGCGCTCTGGATTTTCACCGGTTCGCTGCTGCCGCCATCCATTCCCCCGGTATAGCCGCCGGTATATCCCGGATCCGGTTCGGTGCCGGGGTCCTGATCCGGGTTCTCCGGTTCTTCCGGCTCCGGCTGACTGTCGGAGACTTCAAAGATCCTCAGTTCTTTCCGGGCGCTGTCCTGACCGGTCTGGAGGGTGAAGGCAAACATGTCATCCTTGCCCCGCCAGGTCACGTCATGAAAGACAAGATCCAGCCGGAGGGGTTTGTCCTGGGGGGAAGCCAGTGAGATTTCCGGGTCTCCGCCTTTGAAGGCATCCGACAGCCGGGTGACGGAGATTCCCTCCGGGTCTTTGCCCGGGGCTGATCTGGTGAACTCTGAAGTGGGAAGGGAAGAGGTGAGGATCAGCTTCAGATCCGCTTTCTGTTCCTTTGTCCAGGAATCTGTTTCCTTTCCATCAATCAGGACCCGGATGTCGGAGATGCTCACGAGTTGTGCCACATTGGCGTTTTCCGGTTTCTGCTCCGGAGAGGTCTCCGGTTCCTGACTGGTTTTCTCCGGTTCCGGAGTTTCGGTGGCGTAAAGCGGGGTGGCTGCGGGGATGGTCAGGGCGCAGGCCAGGGTCAGGGTGCTCAGGCACCGGATGGGGCGGTATGTGTATTCCATGTTTCCTCCAGTATTTTTCCGTCTTTCAGAGTGATGATGTGATCGGCCCAGGCTGCTGCCTCGGGATCGTGGCTGACAATGACAATGGTTTTGTGATGCTGCCGGGAGAGCCGGTGCATGAGTTCCATCACCATGCGGGAGCTTTTGGAGTCGAGGTTTCCGGTGGGTTCATCTGCGAATACGATATCCGGGTCTGTGATGAATGCCCGGGCGATTCCGGCTCTCTGCTGCTGTCCGCCTGACATCTGGCCCGGCTTGTGACTCATGCGGTTTTCCAGACCCACAAGTTTCAGGAGAGTGCGTGCTCTGGCCAGACGGGTTTTGCGGTCCACGCCTTCAAAGAGCAGGGGCAGGGCGGTGTTTTCCAGGAGACTGAGATGCGGTAGCAGGTTGTAGGACTGGAAAATGAACCCCATGTGCTGCCGGCGGAAATCCGTGAGCTGTGTCTGGCTCAGGAGGTTGATGATGGTGCCTCTGATGCGGACGGCGCCGGAGGTGGCGGGTTCGAGTCCGGCGAGCTGATTGAGCAGTGTGCTTTTGCCGGAACCGCTGGGGCCGAATATGCAGCAGATTTCCCCGGGAGCTATATCCAGACAGACATCGTCCAGGGCAGTGACCGGATCGTCTTCCAGGGGATATTCCCGCCGCAGGTGCCGCACTTCAATGATGGGCTGCGGTTTGTTGTTCATATGGTTCCCTTTCTTCCTGTATTCAGTGTAGAGAGAAATTCTTAAAGAATTATAAAGAAATGACGAAGGGACGGAAAAATACAGAAAACCCCGCATCAGATGTCTGATACGGGGTTGCCAGCAGTTGACAAAAACATATGTAAACGCTTTCTTGAATTTGGCATAATTTAGGCATGAAGGCAAGTGAATGGGCGAAAAAAGAAGGTCTCAATGTTCAGACCGTCTGGTACTGGTGCAGGCACGGAAAAATGCCTGTGCCGGTTACCAGAACTCCTACCAGTACATATCTGGTCCATGATCCAAAATACGAGCCAGCCCTCTCCCCGGTCATGACTGGCAGAACTGTCTGTTATGCCAGAGTCTCTTCCTCCGATCAGAAAGCCGACCTGCAGAGACAGGCAGACAGGCTCAAAGCCTTTGCCATCAATCTTGGTGTAGCGAATCCGACTGTGGTCACTGAGACCGGCTCCGGTATGAACGAAAACCGGAAGCAGCTTAACCGGCTCCTGGCTGATTCCAAAATCACCACCATTATCGTGGAGCACAGGGACCGGCTGGCAAGAATGAATGTTGGACTCATCGAATCAGCATTGAAGGCACAAGGGCGCAGAATCATCGTGGTGGATGATTCAGAACAGGAGGATGACCTTGTCAGGGATATGACAGAAGTACTGACCTCCTTCTGTGCCCGGCTGTATGGGAAACGGGCTGCGAAACACAAAGCTCAGAAAGCGATGGAGGCAGCACATGATGCATGAAGGCATCAGAATCGCGCTGGATCCCACATCTTCCCAGATCAAAGG
>NZ_CAJUPA010000035.1 GCF_910588395.1 uncultured Faecalibaculum sp.
ACAGGAAGAGATATCGAGTATGGTTTTCAGAGACTGGTGGAGATATGAATCCAGATGTGGTCATCATGGCAGAGAGGAAATACCTGTAAACATCCCGAACACAGAAGTCAAGCTCTCTTGCGGTGACGATAGCCGAAAGGCAAAAATAACACGTGGCCACTGAGAAAGCCGGTATCCGAAAGGGTGCCGTTTTTTTTTATATCAGAGTACACGCAGACAGTAAGCGTCAAATCAAGCCCATCTGGTTAAGGTGCCTCCCATCGTTCACAGTCTGCAGGAACGACAGGAGGCTTTTTGTAATGATCACGATACAGACTCCCGAGAAATGGAAGATCATATTTGATGCAGACAACACATGCATCTGATCTCCAGCCCCGGCCAGGGCCGCAGGCCTTATCGGCAGTAAACAGTTTATTTGTACTGAATTTCCGCAAAAACCGCAGAAACTGGCGAATATAACTAGTAGGAGGTGGTTGTCAGTGTACAAAAAAACACTGTACGGATTTGTGATGCTGTTCTTCTTTGTATCCAGCTGGCTGGGACGCTATACCCCGGTGCAGCTGGATATGTCCCGGCCGGAGACCATGCAGGCGGAGATCAAAGGTGCGGTGGCGCAGCCGGGGGTCTACGAAATTCCCTGGAATGCCAGTCTGCAGGAGCTGGTGGATGCAGCGGGAGGGCTCTTGCCGGCAGCAGATGCGGATTCCCTGAATCTGGGGTCACAGCTCCAGGACAGGCAGGTGGTGATGGTCCGGGAGAAGTCGCAGAGTCCGGACAGAAAGGTATCCCTGAGTTCGGCGTCCCTGGAGGAACTGACGACGCTGCCAGGGGTGGGACCGGGGATTGCGCAGAGAATTCTGGACTACCGGCAGGAAAACGGGTTCTCGGTCCTGGAGGATTTGATGAATGTGAAAGGAATCGGGGAGAAGACCTTCGAAAAACTCAGTCCCCATCTCACGCTGTAGCCTGTGTCCATCTCCCTGTTTTTTCTCGTATCCGGCCTCTGGCTGACGGTGCTGCTGAAGGATCCCTGGCTGATGGCGGGATTTGGCGGAATCTGGCTGGTGGTGCTGCTGGTCCGGATCCGCAGGCGGCTAGTGGCGGGAATCTGGATCCTGTTCTGGGTTGTGGCAGCTTTCATGACGTGCGGCGGGTCTTTGGAGCCTGTACCGGGGATGTACCGGGTTTGCGAGGTGCGCAGCAATTATGTTATAGCGGAATCCGCCGGGAGCCGCATTCTGTTTCAGGAGGAAGATGCCGGTATCCACGATGAGATCGAGATCACGGAGCTGGAACCGCTGGAAGGGCTGAAAAACATCGGTCTGTTTGATTTCACGGCATACATGCAGGAAAACGGGGTCCGGTACAGAGGCAGCGGCAGACTGGTCCGGCGCAGTGATTCCCTGCAGGGGCAGATCATGAGCTGGTGCCGGTCATCCCCGGCGAAGCTGTCGGCATTTTACGGGATCCGGGAACAGGAAACAATTCTGGACAGAGCCGGGTTGCCGGTGCTGGGTTTCCTGATGGTGACAGAGAGTCTGCTCAGGCGACGGCTGTCTACGGAGATCATACGACGGCTGCTGATTCCTTTCGCGATTGTCTGGGGATGGCTGTTTCTGTGGCCTGTGGCGCTGATGCGCTGGGTGCTCTTCCGGCTGTTCCGTCTTTTTGATATTGACCGGCTGAGAGCCTGGTCTCTGTCAGTGCTCTTCTTTCTGGTGCTGATGCCGGAAAAAGCCGGTTCTCTGTCCCTTGTGCTGCCGGCTTTGCTGCAGCTGTGTTCCATAGTCCGGCGTCCTGCCTTTGCCCGGTGCCTGATCGTGTTTCTCCAGGTCCTGTATTTTCGGTCGGTGTCCCTGAGTGCGGCTGGGGGATACTGGCTGCTGAAACTGCTCTCGGCTGCCTCCTTTGTGCTGGCATGGTTTGATCTGCAGCTGGCACCGGCCTGGGATCTGCCGGGGATACAGCTGTATCCGGCTGCTGTACTGATGGCAGCGGGTGCATTTTTTCTGATCCGTGGTCTTCTGCGGCAGAAGATGTCTCCGGTTTTCTGGCTCTGTCTGATGCTGATGGTCTGCCGCCCGCAGCTGGATCCGTTTTTCCATGTCTACCTGCTGGATGTGGGACAGGGGGACTGCACGGTGATCGTGGAACCGTTCGGACGCAGCGCGGTGATGATCGACGCGGCGGGGAACCTGTACCGGGACAATGCGGAGACCATCATTCTGCCTTTTCTGGAATCCATCGGTGTGAAGCAGCTGGATGCCCTGATTGTCAGTCATGAGGACTTTGACCATTCCGGTGCGGTGGAAGAAGTATGCCGGAGGGTGCAGGTCAGGGAAGTGATCCGGGATGGGGCACAGCCGGTACCGGTTTCGTATCCCTTTGAACATCTGCTGCCAGCGAGGGAGGTGGCGGATGAAAATGAAGGCAGCCTGCTGTCGTATTTTTCCTATGACGGCTTTTCGTATCTCTGGCCGGGGGATGCGGGAACCATGACCGAAACACAGCTGATGGAGACTTTCCGGCAGCTGCCGGTGACGGTGCTCAAAGCCGGGCATCACGGATCGGATACAGCCAGCAGTCCGGCGTTTCTGGACTGGCTGGATCCGGATGCGGTGCTGATTTCCGCTGGACGGCACAATCGGTATGGACACCCGTCTCCTTCTGTGATATCCAGTCTGCAGAGCCGGAACATTTCCCGGTTTTCCACAGCGGAAAACGGGATGATCCATCTATTTTCCTGGCACGGGTTTCTGTTTCTGGAAACCGCCGGCGGACAAGTCACACGGCTTGCCTGAATCCGCAGTCATGACAGAAGCGGATGCTTCCGGAAAACCGCAGACGGACCGGTGCCCTCTGCTATAATGAGAAGCATGATTTACATTCTCTATGGAACGGATGAAAGCCGGATGCGGCAGAAGAAAGGTCAGCTGAAACAGAAGTATCCCGAGGCGGATGTCATCGTGGTGGACTGCCAGCAGCCGGATGCGGCTGCCTGGCTGGAGCAGGCGCTGGATGCAGGGGATCTGTTCGCCACGCAGAAACTGATTTTTGCGGACAACGCTTCCTTTCTGTCTTCCAGAAACACAACGAAGATCCAGCCGGATCTTGTTACCAGACGCATGGAGACAGAGGACATTCTGGTGCTGTCCGTGAACAGCGAAAAACTGGACAAGCGGAAAAAAGCGGTGAAGCAGCTGGAGAAAGCTGCGCAGGTCGTTCCCTGCCTGCCGCTGGATGCCCAGGCCCAGAGAACCTATGTACGGGAAGTAATGCAGGAAAAGGGGCTGTCTCTGGATCCGGATGCCTTTGACTGGTTCTGTTCCCACGCGGGCTGCGATCCGATGATTCTGGAGTCGGAGCTGGAAAAGCTCTCGGTATTCAGTTCTCATCCGTCTCTGGCGGATGTGACGGTTCTGACCACGGTGGAACCCGTGGACAATATTTTCCTGATGACCGATGCCCTGAGCGAGAAGAACGCCCTGCGGCTGCTGGCTGCGTACCGGAATTTCCGGGACCAGAACATGGAACCGCTGGCAGTGGTCATGCTGCTGGCCAGCCAGCTCCGGTTTCTGTTTCAGGTGCGGGTACTGATGGATCAGGGGATGACGAAACAGGAAATCGCCACCAGGCTGGCTGCGCATCCCTACCGGACGCAGATCACCATGGGGAATGCCCGTCGGTTTGAAGCTGCGGATCTGATGGATCTGCTGGAGCAGCTGGCCGGGCTGGAACAGGGGATGAAAAGCGGCATCATGGACAAGGATCAGGCCTTTGAAATGTTCTGTCTGCGGCTGCTGGATGCCTGAATCCGCCGGATATGAAAAAGGGACCGCTTTCAGCCGGATTTCCGGCGGGCTGCGGTCCCTTTTCAAGCATTCTTTGATGCAGAGAAAAAGAAAAAAGAGCCTAGCTCTTTTCTTTTATATTCTGTCTGTCCTACGCTTCGATAGAGTTGATGGCTCTGGCAAGACGGGCTTTCTGACGGCTGGAATAGTTCTTGTGCTTGAAGCCCTTGGCAACGGCCTTGTCCAGCTTGGACTCGCACTCTGCATACGCCTTGAGCGCTGCTTCCTTATCCTTTGCGTCAACAGCAGCCAGAACTTTCTTGATCGAAGTCTTCAGAGCGGATTTCTGGGATACGATCAGCTTGTGCGCCTTGTTGTTTGTCTTCACGCGCTTCTTCTGGGATTTGATCTGCGGCATCGTTCTACACCTCCTGACGTAACAGCATTCGCATTATAGCAAAACGGCTATCCCAATTGCAAGCTGATTCCGGTATAATATAAGACCGAATGGAGTGAGAACATGAAGGAAAATCTCAAGGACAAACGCGTCATTTTCATGGGCACCCCGCAGATCGCGGCTGATGTGCTGCAGGCGCTGCTGGATGCAGACGCCAATCTGGTTCTGGCCGTGACGCAGCCGGACCGCATCACCGGACGCAGACGGGTGCTGACTCCCACTCCCGTCAAAACCCTGGCTGCCGCTCATGACATCCCCGTCTTTCAGCCGGCGAAAATCCGCACAGACTATCAGCCGGTGCTGGATGCCAGACCGGATCTCATTGTCACCTGTGCCTACGGACAGCTGGTTCCGGATGAAATTCTGAATGCGGCTCTCTGCGTCAATCTCCACGGATCCATCCTGCCAAAATACCGGGGCGGTGCACCGATTCAGCGGGCCATCTGGAACCGGGATCGGGAAACCGGCATGACACTGATGAAAATGGCCAGCCGCATGGACGCCGGGGACATCATCCGGATCAGCCGGATCCCCATCACAGAAGAAGACGATGCGGGCACAATGTTCGAAAAACTCGGCAGGACAGCGGGGCAGCTGATTCAGGATGAGCTGGAGCCGCTGCTGGAAGGCACAGCGCAGTTCGTGCCCCAGAAGGAAGAGGAAGCCACGTATTCGCCCATCATATCCCGGGATGAGGAAAAGCTGGATCTGTCCCAGGACGATCAGCGGATCCTGGGACAGATCCGGGGACTGGCACCCCACCCCGGTGCCTATGTCATCGCCGCAGGCAAAAAGCTCAAGCTGCTCAAAGCCCGGCTGGAACCCGGGTGTCAGGGAGAACTGCACACGTTTGTCAGACTGGGAAAATCCGGTCTGGGCCTTCAGCTCAAAGAGCATGTGCTGATTCTGGAACAGGTGCAGTTCCAGGGCAAGCCGGTCATGGACATTCAGTCGTTCATGAACGGCCAGGGACGCAGTCTCCCGGGCACCATCGCCGCTCAGGCCGCCTGAGCCGCCAGCCGAATCACTGCTTAGAACCGAGGAACATTCTGCATGGATCAGAAGAACATACGAAACTTTTCCATCATCGCCCACATTGATCATGGCAAGTCCACCCTGGCTGACCGGATCCTGGAGATGACGGACACCGTGGAAAAACGGGAAATGAAGGACCAGATCCTGGACTCCATGGATCTGGAACGCGAGCGGGGAATCACCATCAAGCTGAATGCCGTTCAGCTGGTATACCACGCCAAAGACGGACAGGACTATCTGTTCCACCTCATCGATACCCCGGGACATGTGGACTTCACCTATGAAGTCTCCCGGTCCCTGGCTGCCTGCGATGGCGCCGTCCTGGTGGTGGACGCAGCCCAGGGTGTGCAGGCCCAGACGCTGGCCAACGTGTATCTGGCTCTGGACAACGATCTGGAGATCCTGCCGGTGCTCAACAAAATCGATCTTCCCAGTGCCCAGCCGGATGTGGTGCGGCAGGAAATCGAGGATCTTATCGGGCTGGACTGCAGCGATGCGGTGGAAATCAGCGCCAAATCCGGTCTGAACGTGGACCAGGTGCTGGAGGAAATCGTAAAACGCCTCCCGGCACCCAAAGGAGACCGGAACAAACCGCTGCAGGCCCTGGTCTTTGACTCCCTGTACGATCCCTACCGGGGTGTCATCGCATTCGTATCCATCAAAAACGGAACGGTGAAAAAAGGCGACAGGATCCGGTTCATGGCCACCGGTGCGGAATATGAAGTCACCGAAGTCGGGGTCCGCACCCCGAAGGAAGTCGTGGAAGACCAGCTGAACACCGGAGACGTGGGCTGGATCAGCGCTGCGATCAAGAACATCGAAGATGTGCGGGTGGGCGATACCATCACAAGATCCGATGCGCCTGCTGCGCAGCCCCTGGAAGGCTACAAGGAGATGCAGCCCATGGTCTACGCCGGTCTGTATCCCGTGGACAACGCCCGGTACGAAGACCTGAAAGATGCCCTGGCGAAGCTGAAACTCAATGACGCCAGTCTGCACTTTGAACCCGAGACCTCACAGGCCCTGGGATTCGGCTTCCGCTGCGGCTTCCTGGGTCTGCTGCACATGGATGTCATTGAAGAACGCCTGGAGCGGGAATACAACCTGAACCTCATAGCCACATCCCCCTCGGTGATCTACAAGGTGTACCGCACAGATGGCACCGTTGAGGACGTGGACAACCCCGCCGCACTGCCTCCGGCCCAGAACATCGACCACATCGAAGAACCCTATGTGCGGGCCGAGATCATGGTCCCGAAGGAATACGTAGGGGCAATCATGGATCTCTGCCAGAAAAAGCGCGGAGAATACATCGATATGCAGGTGCTGGATGACATCCGGATGAATCTGATTTACGAGATGCCCCTTTCGGAGATCATCTTCGATTTCTTCGACAAGATGAAATCCTCCACCAAGGGATATGCCTCCTTTGACTACAGCTTCTCCCGGTACAAAACCAGCAACCTGGTGAAAATGGACATTCTGCTCAATGGCCAGGTCATTGACGCGCTGTCCATCATCGTGCACAAAGACTTCGCCTACAACAGGGGCAACGCCATGACGATCCGGCTCAAGGAACTGATCCCCAAGCAGCAGTTCGAGATCCCGGTACAGGCAGCCATTGGCGGGAAAGTCATTGCCCGCACCAACATCAAGGCCCTGCGCAAAAATGTGCTGGTCAAGTGCTACGGCGGCGATATCTCCCGGAAAAAGAAACTGCTGGAGAAGCAGAAAGAAGGAAAGAAGCGGATGAAAATGGTGGGATCGGTGGAGATTCCCCAGGAAGCCTTCATGGCGGTTCTTTCCATGGATGATGAAGGCTGACGCCTTCTGCCGGAGCATCACAGCCGTGGACAGTACAGAGACAAAAAGCCGCTTCCGGCGGCTTTTGACGTATCAGGAAGGAGACGGAGATGAATCAGAATAAGCGGGATGCCTGCGAAAAACCGGCAAGCGCCTATGTGCATGTGCCTTTCTGTCACGGGATCTGCGCCTACTGCGCGTTTTACCGCCAGGTGAGCCAGGACAGATCGGCCTGGCTGCAGCAGATCTGCCAGCAGATCCGGGAAACGGATATCGGGCATCTGGACACGCTGTATTTCGGCGGGGGGACTCCGTCGATTCTGACAGAGGCGGAATTCGACGAACTCCGCCGGCTGTTTCCGAAGGATGTCCCGGAGTTCACCCTGGAATGCAATCCGGAGGACGTCACGCCGCAAAAGGCAGCTTTCTGGAGATCCCGGGGTGTGAACCGGGTTTCCATGGGGGTCCAGACCTTCGATGACCGCCGGCTGAAGGCCATTGGCCGCCGTCATACCGGTGAGCAGGCACTGGGGGCTGTGAAAACCCTGCAGGAAGCTGGGATCACCAATCTGTCCATTGACCTGATCTTCGGACTTCCCGGGCAGACTCTGGCGGATGTGCAGCGGGATGTGAACCGGTTCCTTTCTCTGGATCTGCCTCATCTGTCCATTTACAGCCTCCAGATCGAGCCGGACAGTGTTTTTGGCCGCCGGGGGGTGCAGCCCTGTGACGAGGACCTGGAAGCGGATATGTACGAGTGGATTGTCAGAAGGCTGAAGGAAGCGGGCTATGAGCACTATGAGATTTCCAGCTTTGCGAAACCGGGCTGGTATTCCCGGCACAATCTGGCGTACTGGCAGGACCGGGATTTTTACGGATTCGGTCCCGGGGCTTCCGGTCGTGAGCAGGGTGAACGATATCACATGGACCAGGCGGGAAAGCGGATCCCGGATGAGACGGATGCGGCGTTCGAGGCACTGATGATGGGTCTGCGGACGCAGTTTGGAGTGGATCTGGAAGCATATATCAGCCGGTATGGTACAGATCCCCGCCAGGAACATGCCCCGGTGATCCGGAAATATGCACCTCATTTTCAGGAGCAGGACGGGCGCCTGTTTCTGGGTGAAGCGGGCAGGGAGATCCTGAACACGATCCTGGTGGAGATGCTGTGAGAAAGAAGAGCTGGCGGGATGGAAATCTGGAAAGCTGAAATGGACATGGCGGAGGAAATCTGTCAGATGCTGCAGATGGTGATTCAGACAGTCTATCCGAAGCAGCTGTGGCGATCTTCTGTCATCACCATAGCCGTCTGCAAGCCATGGACGGGATTCGCAGCGACGGCATACGGGCGGCCATCCAGGACCATCGGGCACGGCAGCCTGAATCTGGATTATGATGTCTGTCTGATCCATGAAATCGCGGAGAAGAAGCTTTAGAGGATTTTGTGATGATTCTGTAAATCTGGTATGACATAATACAGACAGGAGGAACCATCATGAAATATGCAAAGTCTGTATCCACTGTCATTCGGATCCTGATCGTATTCAATCTGATCGGGTTTGCGGTGCTGTTTCTTGGAGAATCTGTTCAGCCGTTCATCCCGCAGGATAATGGCTTCTGGATGTCCCTGTCTTTTGCAGGCAGTGTTTTGCGGATGCTGCAGTCCTGCTGCATACCGCTGTATACAGCCGTTGCGCTGTATGCGGTCTGGCTGCTGATTGAACGAATGGCAGAAGGAAGAACTGACGAGTGAAAACAACACGGAAATAAACCATTACGTCGTGATATTGGGATTCTGTAATGATTCTGTAAAAGCAGTCCGGTCAAACTGAAATCAGAAAGAAATGCATCAAGCGTGGAAGGTGCCGTATGAATCGTGTAACTGCCATGAAGGCTGCAGCCGCCAGTCTGTTTCTCCCACCAAATATATATGTTTTGCGAGTCACAGCCTGGGAAATCCCGGCAGCTGAAGTCCAGGAGGAGCAGACCATTCAGCCACGCGCAGCGGAAACCTGGTACGGAACCAGCCCGGTGCAGGTGGGATCAAATCTGAAGGCGACGGTGGCTGCAAGACGGACAATCCACAGCAGTCAGTGGTCCAACAGTGCTGGTTTTTGGAGTCAAACTGTAATGGAGCTGTTTCGTATGTACATCAGGGAATAACAGCTGGTTACATTTATGTTACCGTTAGCATGAACGGAATGCTTGTGAGTGTGAACGTTCCAGTCTATCCAGTTTAAAGAATTCAGTTTTAAAAGGCATCTTTCGGGATGTCTTTTAAAATATCTATAGCGTAAACCGATGCCGGATTCCCGATCCTGGCTGCTCTGTTCCTGCTTCCATGGACCTGATTTCTGTCGGTTATCTGTCTGTGGTGTCTGGAAACAGTCAGTTCTCTTCTGATCTGCCACGTCCTGATCAGAAGACTGACTGGCGTTGCGGTGAGCCCTGCGCATGACAGAACAGTCCTGTACAGGGGCAACGTGCAGCCGGGCACAAAGGTTAGACCCTGCAAAGTCTTTCCCTGCGGTTTCTGCGTTTTCATGAGTCTCAGATTATTGCACTCGTGGCAATTCTGGCGGGACTGACTGCCTCTGCAGACCAGCAACTGGCGGCTGGAATGGACGGATCAGGGTCAAAGTCCGCTGCGGTCTCTGGAGTCTGTCAATTCCTGGCAGCCTTCCATTGATACGGGCAGTTCTTCCGGGATGATAGCTGTGGATACAGCGCTGTTCAGTCCAGGTTCGTCTCCAGTCAAAGATGCCTGGGATGAGGATATGTTTGAAGAGAAAGGCTGGAAAAATGGAGAGGCAGTGATTCTGTATCTGCCACCCATGGTTGTTCAGGACGGAACTCTGGTTTCGGGGCAAACGGTCAAACTGATTTCCCCGGAGGGGGCTGTCCGGGAGATGACGTTTTCCGGTATTATTGCAGATGAGATCAATCAGGACAGATTTGCTGACGCGGAGCAGAATTTCTGGAGTATCGTTTTTGCGAATCCATATACGGTGATCGTGTCCGGGGCTTTTTTGAGGAAGAACCTGTGAATGTGATGGAATTCCGGTCAGAGAAGGACGAAGAGATGCTCCTGGAAACCATCACTCTGGATGACGGTGCAGCAATGGATGAACCGGAAGAAAAGGGAAAGGACTGGATATCATGAGCAAATATGATCCGCTGTGGAGCTGGATAGGGAAAACAGACAAGGACAGCCTGAAGCTGTCCTTTGAAGAAGCAGAGAAGATCCTGGGATTTCCCATTGATCATTCCTTTCTGAGATTCAAGAAAGAATTGTCCGGCTATGGCTGGGAAGTGCAGAAGATTTCCCTGAAACAGCAGACCATTCTGTTCCACCGCCTGATGACACAGAATCAGTCTTCAGCGGCTGCGTCCGGGAACTGACTGTCCGAAGTCAGCCGAAGCAAAAAAAGAGCCGGTTTGTCGCACAGCTCTCCGGGATACCGGATCAGGCAGACCGCAGGTGTCTGGTCTGCATAGAGAAGGATATGGTTGCCGGTATCTGCAGTTTCAGGATACTCTGCGAAGATTACAGAAACGTTACAGATTTCGATTTTCTGTGCAAACTGACAGATCAGAGAGTCCGGCGTCCGTATGATGGTATCTGCCTCTTGACACGCCTCTGGTTCTGGCGGATAATTATCTGGATTTTGGGCTGAGATTCAGGACACTCCGACCTGTTTCACGGACCAGAAGGACCATTTACAAGGAGGAACTTACCATGCTGCTGAAAGCGGAAAAACAGGCAATCATGAAAGAGTATGCACGTCACGAAGGTGACACCGGTTCGCCGGAAGTGCAGATTGCCGTACTGACTGAAGAAATCAACCGTCTGACTGACCACTTCAAGGACCACAAGCACGACTACCACTCCATGCGGGGTCTGTACAAGAAGGTTGGCCGCCGGAAACACCTGCTGGCTTACCTGAAGAAGGAAGACCTGGACCGGTACAAGACACTGATCGCACGTCTGGGCCTGCGCAAGTAAGACACTGAAAAACCGCTTCGGCGGTTTTTTCTTTTGCCACAGGCGGCTTTTAAGACCTGCAGCGGGCAGGCATCCCCCGTGCATTTCTCCTTCCTGCAAACGGATAATGCCAAAGGAAGAAAAGGAGGAAGAAATCATGAAAGTATTTGTTGCAGGCGGGACAGGCCGTGTGGCTCAATATGTCATCAGGGATCTTCTGGCAAAAGGAGACATGGTGGCAGCCGGATGCCGTCATCCGGAAAAACTGGAACACCAGGAAGGTCTTGTGCCCGTGCAGATGGACCTCCATGCAGATGTCAGGGATCTGGCAGCACTCATCCGCGGCTGTGATGCGGTGTATTTTCTGGCGGGATCCAGAGGAAAGGATCTGCTGCAGACAGATGCCTTTGGTGCAGTCAAGCTGATGCAGGCGGCGCAGCAGGCAGGAATTTCCCGGTTTGTCATGCTGAGCTCCATGTTTGCGCTGCAGCCGGAGAAATGGAAACAGGAACCTGGCATCGATACGATCATTGACTATGATATTGCCAAATTCTTCGCTGACCACTGGCTCTCTCATAATACAAAGCTGGACTGGACCATTGTACAGGCCGGACTGCTGCAGGAGACACCGGGTACCGGAAAAATCGAACTGGATCCGGCACACGAAGGCGGGATCTCCATCGAAGACATTGCAGCTGTTCTCGCAGATGTGCTGACCATGAAAAACACCTATGGAAAAATCATCATGGCAAAGAACGGGGATACCCCCATCAAAGAGGCGCTGGCTGCTGTCTGATACAGATACAGGCATGACAGAAAAAGGCTGGATCCATTGCACAGGGTCCAGCCTTTTCAGTACACCAGCCTTTTCAGTACAAAGGAATGGTTCCCGCATATGGATGCGGGTTCCGGGTTCGAATCCCATACGGTTCGGCATACACCTGACGAAGTGCTGTCAGTTCTGTGAGCGGTGCGGAAAGCAGAACGAAATCCGGCGCTTTGACTGTCTTCAGACTCTCTTTCAGGTTTTCCAAATCCTGATCGGGATTCTCGATCAGCAGCGCATACTGGCGGTCCTGTGGATTCAGGACAATGACGTCTCTGCCTGCCAGCAGGGAAGGGAGCCGGCGGCAGAACAGTTCGGCGGATGAAGACACAGAATCGCTGGAACCTGCTGCCAGGATCCAGCTCCTGTTCTGCAGACTGTCCGGTACCTCCGTTTCATATCCTGCCAGAATTCTGTTGAGTGCAGTGACTGCATCCGCAGTGTCGTGGTCCTGCCGGGAAAGCCGTCCCCTGATTTTTTGCAGCGATTCCAGAAGCGTGGCAGGAGACAGGGCCGGTTTGAGAATGTAGTCGGCGGCTCCATGGGTCAGGGTGTTTCGGACATAGTCGAATTCCGAGTAGGAACTGAGTACGATCACCTGAGTATCAGGACAGATTTCCTGCAGCCGGCTGGTCAGTTCCATGCCATCCATCTCGGGCATGATGATATCGGATATCACCAGATCCGGGTGGCGGGATTGTGCCAGTTCCAGGGCTTCCCGCCCGTTGGCGGCTTTGCCGATGATCGTGAATCCTTCTTTTTCCCAGTCGATCATGAATTCCACACCCTGACGGATCAGGTATTCATCATCAACGATCAGTACGCTGTATTTCATAAATCTATCATCGCATATCTTCCGCAGATCCTCACAGGCATGGGAGGCCGGAGCCCCGGGAAAAGAGCCGGTCCAGGAAATCTGCAACCAGCCGGTTTCAGGGAATCCGGTGCCCGGCTGCCTGATACAGGGCATACCATTCTTTTCTGGTCAGATGCAGATTCCGCGCTTTGGCCATATCCAGAATGCGTTCTGTTTTGCTGGAACCGGTGACCACCTGCATCCCTGCCGGATGACGCAGGATCCAGGCGGCGGCGATGGCGGATTTTGAGACACCGTATTTTTCAGCCAGTTTCTCCAGCAGTATGTTCAGTTCCGGAAACTCCGGATGATCCAGAAATGTGCCCTCCCAGTCACCGAACTGCAGCGGGCTCCAGGTCTGGATCGTGATTCCTTTGGCCCGCATGGAATCCAGGACATGGCCGTCCCGGTCGATGGACCCTTCTGTGGGCATGTTGGTTTCCAGTCCGGAGGATATCATCCAGGAATTGGGGATGGACAGCTGCAGCTGATTCACCAGCAGCGGCTGATGAACGGCGCTTTCCAGCAGTTCAATCTGTCCCGGGGTGAAATTCGAGACACCGAAATACCTGACTTTTCCGGCAGCCTGCAGTTCATCAAAGGCAGCTGCGATTTCCGAAGGTTCCATCAACGCATCCGGGCGATGCAGAATCAGCAGATCCAGATACCCGGTCTGCAGCCGTGCCAGAATTCTGTCCACGGCGTCCAGAATGTATTCCCGGGATAAATCGTAATATCCCTCCCGGATCCCGCATTTGGACTGCAGGATCAGCTGTTCTCTCGGTGTCTGACAAAGCTGCAGAGCCTGGCCGAACTTTTCTTCGCAGATACCGTTTCCGTAAATATCCGCATGGTCATAGTGCAGGATACCTTCCCCGGCCAGGCGGTCGATCATGTCCGCGATCTGTTCCGGCGTCAGCGAATCGAACCGCATACAGCCCACAACGATTTCTCCTGTCTGAGGCAATATATGTTTCAGCTTGATGTCATTCATTTTCGTTCCTCCATCATCTTGCATGAATCCATCATACCGGCTGCTGTCGGGCAGAGAAAAGTGTGCAGGACAGAGCTCTGGATCGTTGCTGGATAGCGGATACACATGAACCGTGTTTGTCGCCTTCCTCCAGTCCAGGAAACCGGTTCAGGACAGATCACTTCAACAGCTGCCGGACTTGTCCATCATCGGCAGGAGTGGCAAATTCCAGATTCAAGCGATATGCCTGTGTCAAATATGATAAGATGGAACCGCTTAGAAATAATTAATTCAGATGAGGTAAGAAATATGGCGAAAGAGGTATTCCAGTTTGACTTTCAGGGACGTCCCCTGATTGTGGAGACTGGAGAAATTGCCAAACAGGCGGATGGAGCAGTGCTGGTCCGCTATGGAGACACGGTGACGCTGTCCACGGCGGTTGCCAGCAAGCAGGCCAAGGAGGGAATCGACTTTTTTCCGCTGACTGTGCAGTATGAAGAAAAACTGTATTCCGCAGGGAAAATTCCCGGCGGATTTCTGAGAAGAGAAGGACGGCCGGGGGAACATGCCACGCTGTCTGCCCGCATGATCGACCGGCCAATCCGGCCGCTGTTCGCAGAGGGATTCCGGAACGAAGTGCAGGTGGTGAACACCATCCTGTCCGTGGATCAGGACTATGCCCCGGAAATGGCGGCCATGTTCGGCGCTTCGCTGGCACTGTGCATTTCCGACATTCCCTTCGGCGGTCCCATCGCCGGAGTGAAAGTGGGCCGTGTCAACGGGGAATTCATTGCCAATCCCACGCAGGAACAATGGGAACAGAGCGACATTGAACTGACAGTTGCCGGTACAGCCAGTGCGCTGAACATGGTGGAAGCCGGTGCCAGGGAAGTCAGCGAAGAGGACATGCTGGGTGCGCTGATGTTTGGTGCAGACAGGGTCCGGGAACTCTGCGGTTTCCAGAAAGAAGTCATTGCCCAGCTTGGCAGGCCCAAACGGGAAATCACGCTGTATGCGCCGGATCCCGAACTCAAGGCAGCAGTTCTGGCTGCCTGGGAAGAACCGGTCCGCAAGGCCGTGTCCATCAAGGAAAAACTGGAGCGCTACAACACCATTGACAGCCTGATTGACCAGGCTGCCGAAGAATATGAAACGAAGGAATATGCTTCTGAAGCCGACAAGGCAAAGGCCGTGAAGCAGGTGAAGCAGATTCTGCGGGATACGGAAGCAGATGAAGTGCGCCGGCTGATCATTGAAGACAAAATTAGGCCGGATGGACGGGAAGTGGATGAAATCCGCCCGCTGGATTCCCAGGTGGACCTGCTGCCCAGAGTTCACGGCAGCGCACTGTTTACCCGGGGCGAGACCCAGGTTCTGTCCACCACCACGCTGGGTGCGCTGAATGAGAACCAGATCATTGACGATCTGACGGAAGTGGAATCCAAGCGATTCATGCACCATTACAACTTTCCTCCCTACTGTGTGGGTGAAACCGGCCGCATGGGTTCTCCCGGACGGCGGGAAATCGGTCACGGTGCACTGGGAGAACGGGCGCTGCTTCAGGTGCTGCCTTCCGTGGAAGAGTTCCCCTACACGATCCGGACTGTTGCGGATGTCATGGAATCCAACGGATCCAGCTCTCAGGCTTCGATCTGCGCGGGATCCATGTCGCTGATGGCAGCTGGCGTCCCCATCAAGGCGCCGGTGGCCGGTATTGCCATGGGCCTGATCATGAATGATGACACAGGCGCCTACACCGTGCTGACGGATATTCAGGGCATGGAAGACCATTTCGGAGACATGGACTTCAAAGTTGCCGGCACCCGGGATGGCATCACGGCCCTGCAGATGGATATCAAGACCACCGGCATCACGGAAGCGATTTTCCGGGAAGCGCTGGCGCAGGCCCGGAAAGCCCGGATGGAGATCCTGGACAACATGGAGACAGCCATTGAGAAGCCCAGGGAAGAACTGAGTCCCTATGCTCCCAAGATTGCCATCATGCACATTGATCCGGACAAGATCAAAGATGTGATCGGACCCGGCGGCAAGATGATCAACCAGATCATTGCGGAATGCGACAATGTGAAGATCGACATTGATGATGACGGTCAGGTGGTGATTTATCACCAGGATCAGGCTGCCATTGACAAGGCGAAGGAAAAAATCGCGGAAATCGTCCGGGAAGCCAAAGTCGGAGAGATCTATGAAGGCAAAGTTGTCCGGATCGAGAATTTTGGGGCGTTCGTCAACCTGTTCGGTCACACGGATGGCCTGCTGCACATTTCCAACATTTCCCATAACCGGGTGGAAAAAGTGGAAGATGTGCTGAAAATCGGCGATCTGATTGATGTCAAGGTCATGGAAATCGACAACAAGGGACGGGTCAATGTATCGGCCAAAGCCCTGCTGCCCAGACCCCACAGAGAACCTGGTCAGGAAACCGATCAGCGTCACGGAAACCGGGATGGCAGACGGGATAGCCACAGCCGTTCTGACCGCAGAGACCGACCCCGGCGCGACCGCCGCCCGCAGGAAGACAGGAGGCACAGCCAGTCTGAATCAGAGGCTGCGCCTGCAGAATCTGCAGGAGCTGCACCGGTAACTGTTGCGCCGGAGCAGGAGTAGAAACAGAGCTGCTCAGCCCGTCATTGCAGCGGAAGGATCTGAATATGCACAAGGACCAGTCACTGTCATAAGGACTGGTCCTTTTCAGACGCAAAGCAGAGGGGATGAGGTTTTCACAGAACACCTGAAGAAACCGGTGCATGGGAGTGCTACGGCAAGCAGACAGAAAAGCCGCCGTAAGCGGCGGCAGTTTCTGGCAGTCTGCGCTGATTCAGTGGGAGAATCAGGCGCCGCCTGTTTTCTTTTCGTAGACAGGAAGGACCATTTTGTACATCAGCGGTTTGACAGGAATGTCAAATTCCCCGATGTATTCCCGGACATCCGCGCCCAGGCTGTGCTTGTGGTTTGACAGACCGTCTTCCAGGGATCCTTCCACACCGCTCATATCGCAATACCGGATGCCGTGTTCACTGGCGTACCGGTAAGTGGCATCATAGAGAAATGCGCTGGCCCCGGTCTTGCTGTAGGCATTGTTGTTGCCCATATACAGCATTTCCAGCTTTCCGTTGTAGCCAATGCTCAGGATCCCGCTGATGCAGGTGCCATCTGCCGTACGGCACAGGCTGATGATCGCACCGTCAAAACTGTCGATGATCCGCTGAAAATATTCCCGGTCCCGGAGTTTGACGCCTTTGCGGTCCTCTGTGCAGTGCATAAGTTCGCTGAAGATATCCAGAATCTCCGGATTGCTGCGGATGTCACTGGCTGTGTGGATTTCAGCGGAGAGGTTTTCCCTGGCGGCTTTCTTGATGGCCCGTCTGGTGTTCCGGGCATAGCGGGCGGTAAAATCGTCCGTTACGTCCACGCCCATGTTGGTCCTGGGCTGAACGGTTTCGGCGATAGACATGGTATATCCCTTGTGAATGGCTCCTGTCTCCTTTTCAAACCGGTCCACTGCCTCCTGATTGTGTCCCTCGGGTCTGCCTTCCTTGAGCATGAACCGGTGGTCCAGAATATATGGGTCGAATTTGATGAAAATGCACTTGTCTTTCCGGCTTTCCTGACGGATGGCATTCAGCAGTTCAATCATCAGTTCCTGATTCTGCCCGGCTGCAATCGGTCCCCGGGGAATGTAATACATTGAATATCCCATGGGCAGCGGTTTGACCAGGACCATGGCCCCAGCCACAATGGTTCCCTGGCTGTTTTCCAGAGCAAACAGCCGTCGTTCCCAGTTGTTCTTGACCGCAGCCCAGTGAACCGACTGCAGGGCCACACCCTGCTCCTCCATGAAGGCTTCAAATTTCCGCTCATCCGGCGAAGTAATACATCTATTTGCCATGTTGTACCTGCTTTCCATATGCGAAACAGATCGTCCGATCAGGGTCTGCGGCAATGGTCATCCTGCAGATGCAGTTTGCGTCAGCCGTATTTTCTCTGGATCTGACCCCTGTTCTGTTCTCATTACATCATTATATCTGTCTGTCAATCTCCGGTCTCTGAAAGAGAACAGACCTGTACCTGCAGCAACCCGGTTCAGGCAGCCCTCCGGTATTGCCGGTACACCGGATTCCCCGGAGAAAACCGGAAATTTGGTACAGCCCCTTCTGCAATCCGGTCAATCGTGTTCCAATGACGGAAGACAGGAGAACGAATCATGAACGAACGTTTCTTTGAACTTCCGGAAGAGAAGCAGGAGCGGATTCTGCAGGCGGGATTCCGTGTATTCTCCAGGAGCAGCTACCATCAGGCTCCGATGAATGAAGTGGCGGCGGAAGCCGGCATCAGCAAGTCGCTGCTGTTTCATTACTTCCGGAACAAAAGGGAATTCTATCTGTATCTCTGGGAGATCTGCGGCAGACGGACCATTTCGCAAATGGAAGCCAGTGACTGTTACCGGCAGGCAGATCTGTTTGAGAGCATGCGGCTGGGGATGAAGGTGAAAATGGCCATTACGCGGGAGAACCCGGATATGGCTCTGTTCACCCTCCGTGCATTTTATGAAACAGATCCGGATATCCGGCAGGATATTCAGGAAAGCTGTCAGTCGCTTTTCAGCTGGAAGGCAATGCATATGCTGATGAATCTGAATCCGGGACAGTTCCGGGACGGGATTGACATCCGGCATATGTACCGGGACATGTATCTGGCCAGCGAGGGATATCTCTGGGAAGCCATGATGCGAAACGATGTGGATTTTGATTTGATGGAACAGGATTTCGAAGAGATGATCGGATTCTGGAAAAGCATCTATCTGAGAAAGGAAAAGAAATGATGACAGGAAATGGACAGGCAGTTGTGGAACTGAAGAATGTGCACAAAGCCTACGGCAGCAGACAGGCACTGAAGGGGCTGGATCTGCAGGTTGAACCGGGCATTCTGTTTGGACTGGTGGGACCCAACGGGGCAGGGAAGTCCACCGCGCTCCGGATCCTGCTGGGGCTGGCCAGAGCCGGTCAGGGGGAGATTCGGCTGTTCGGACAGAAGGTGAAGCACGTCGGACCGGAGCAGCGGGCCCGGATTGGCTACCTGCCCTCGGAAACGGAGTTTTATCCGGAGATGCGCGTGAAGGAACTGCTCCGGTATGCAGCCGGACTTCAGAAAAAAGACTGTCAGGCCAGGGCGGCGCAATTGTGCCGGGCACTGGATCTGGATCCGGAAGCAAAGATCCGGCAGCTCTCCCTGGGCGGACGGAAGAAGGCAGGAATTGTCTGTGCCATGCAGCATGATCCGGACCTGCTGATTCTCGATGAACCCACCAGCGGTCTGGATCCGCTGATCCAGTCTGTATTCTTTGACCTGCTGCATCAGGCAGTGGCCCGGGGAGTCACGGTGCTCTTCTCCAGTCACAACCTGGCGGAAGTCCAGCAGCACTGCCTGCAGGCTGCCTTTATCCGGGACGGGCGGATACTCGTCAGCGGACCGCTTCATGAACTTATGAGCTGGTCTCTGCGGAAAGTGGACATGGATGGCGGTCCGGATCCGGCGGGTCTGCCAGGTGGCAGCCATATCCGGCACGGCGGTGCCAGAACACAGTTCTGGTATCAGGGGGCCATGCCGGCGCTGCTTGCCTGGCTGTCAGAGGGACAAGTCCGGGATGTGACGATTGCCGAGCCGGATCTGGAAGATGTCTTTCTGCATCTGTATGAAGACACCGGAACGCCAGACAGCAAGGGGGAGATAACAGCATGCTGACGATCGTTTGCCGGGAGCTGAAAAACCAGCTGGGATCCTGGCTTGTCTGGACTGGTTCCATCAGCGTGCTGCTGGCGGTCTGCATTTTTGTCTATCCGCAGATGCAGGAAGAAGCCCGGGGACTGGGAGATGCTTTCTCCTCCATGGGGGCGTTCACGAAAGCCTTCGGCATGGACAGTCTGGATTTCGGATCCTGGCCCGGATTCTACGCACTGGAATGCGGCAATGTACTGGGAATCGGCGGAGCATTTTACGCTGCGCTGTGCGGGTCGCAGATCCTGTCCAGGGAAACAAAGGGACGCACAGCGGAATTTCTGTTCTCTCAGCCTGTGACCAGAACGCAGGTGTATCTGGGAAAGCTGCTGGCTGTGATTCTGGAGATTGTGGCTTTGAATCTGGTGGCTGCAGCGGTTTCCCTGCTTTGTCAGCAGGTGATTCAGGAAACCATGCCAGCCAGAGCCTTCTGGCTGCTCCATACCGCCATCACGCTGGTCATGCTGGAGACCGCTGTCATCTGCCTGGGCCTGTCTGTGTTTTTTCCTTCGGTCGCAACTGGTGCCGGACTGGGACTTGTCTGTCTGTTCTACATACTGAACGTGATCTCCAATATTGTGGATGCCACCCGGTTTCTGAAATGGGTGACGCCGTTTGCCTATAGCGACGGAGCCGCCATCATTTCGGATTTGCAGCTGGATCTGCCCTGTCTGATAGCCGGTATGCTGCTGGCACTGACGGTGCTGGTCTGCGGCTGGCACAGACTGGAAACAGAAGATATCCGCTGACACTGACTACCCTGAATCAGCCAGGGTGATCTCTGATATGTATTTTGCGCAGTCTGCCTTGTGGAAAACCGGTGAGCACCGGTTTTTTCTCTGTCCGGATACCCGCTGTGGCAGCGACAGCAGAGTCCACAGTCATTTCAGCCGGACAATCCTCCTTCTCATGTCACCTGGAGAGAACGGACACTGCAATGTCGTCAACAGTTCTGCCCCTTTCCCTGCAGGCTGATGGTTCTGTGCTAAAATCGTTGTGAGGTGAAAGACATATGGATTTCAGAAAACTCGCTGAAGAACAGAAACATTCCTTTCTGAAGGACTTGAATACGATTGTCTCTGTCAATTCTGTCAGGGACGAAGCCACAGCCGGACCCGGAAAGCCATTTGGCAACGGTCCCCGCGAGGCGCTGGATGTGATGCTGCAGATGGCCCAGAGAGACGGATTCACCACCAGAAACATCGATGGCTATGCCGGTGTTGCGGAATATGGCGACCCGGACAATCCTGACACGCTGGGCATTCTCGGTCATCTGGATATCGTGCCTCTGGGAGAGGGCTGGACAAAAGAGCCCCTGAAACTGACCGAAGATGACGGATATCTCTTCGGACGCGGTGTGCTGGACGACAAAGGCCCCACGCTGGCGGCTTACTACGCCCTGAAACTGATCAGGGAAGCCGGCATTCCCCTGAAAAAGCGGGTCATGCTGGTCATGGGCTGCGATGAGGAATCCGGAATGGAATGCATGAACTATTATTTGTCCCACGCGGAGATTCCGAAGACCGGATTTGTGCCCGATGCGGATTTTCCGGTGATTTACGGAGAAAAAGGCGGCGCTCATGTGCTCCTGAAAAGCGACACGCCAACGGTGATTCATTCCATGCATGCAGGAACCCGGCCGAATATCGTCATCGGGAAAGCGGATGCGCTGACAGCCGCTGCAACCCCGGAACAGAAAGCGTTCTTCGAATTTTTCCTCAGGGAGAACAGTCTGGAGGGCACTGTGACGGACCAGGAAGACGGGACACTCTGGCACCTGGAGGGAACTCCTTCTCATGCTGCCTGGCCTTATAAAGGCGTCAATGCCGCTGTGCAGCTGCTGCGTTTCATCGGAGCCGCCTATCATGATTCTCTGGCACAGGCTCTGGGGTATCTGAGCGCGGACTGGACAGGGAAGAATCTGGGAATTCAGCAGGATGGCCTGTATATGGGCATGCTGACGCAGAATCCGGGGATTGTGAACATTGAAAACGGACACAGCGAAATGCTGCTGGATATCCGCTATCCCAACGAAACAGACGGAGACAAGCTGCTGAAGCAGATTCAGGAAGCGGCTGATCAGACAGGTGCCGGCATTGCAGCTCACCTGGAAAGCGATTCAAAACCCCTGTTTGTGGATCCGGACTCCAAACTGGTCAAAACCCTTATGGATGTATACCGGACGCATACAGGAGACACGTATTCCCCGGCAATCACCATCGGCGGCGGCACCTACGCCCGGAAATTTGACAACTTTGTTTCCTTCGGCCCGGAACTGCCCAATGACGCAAAGACCACCGCACAGTTTGTAGGCGGTCCCCATCAGCGGGATGAAGGAATCCGGGAAAGCGATCTCATCAACGCCATTGCGATTTACGCAGACGCCATCATGCGTCTGGCTGCCTGAATTCATGCGGATGAGACGTGTCGGCTGGGCCGTGGACTACCTGGAAGAAGCACAGAAGCTTGTCCGGGACCCGGAAACCCACGCCGGAAAATGGAAAGAACTGTTTGACAGCCGGAAAACGGAGGCGCCTGAGACCACACAGACAGAAGAAATTCTGCCGGAGAGTGTTCCCGGCCGGCTGCATGTGGAATTCGGTACCGGCAAAGGCGGATACAGCCTGGACATGGCCCGGCTGTATCCTGAAGAATACTTTGTCGCAGTGGAGAAAAACGACAGCGCAGCGGGAATCGCTGCCAGC
Organism: uncultured Faecalibaculum sp.; assembly: GCF_910588395.1. Lineage (GTDB taxonomy): Bacteria > Bacillota_I > Bacilli_A > Erysipelotrichales > Erysipelotrichaceae > Faecalibaculum. The sequence goes on from NZ_CAJUPA010000035.1 coordinate 22,228, forward strand.
AAGTACGATGCGGAAGGACCGGAGAATCTGCGGCTGATCTGGAATGACGCCCGGTTCATGGACACCTGGTTTGCGCCGGAGGAAGTGGATATGATTCATCTGAACTTCTCCGATCCCTGGCCCAAGAACCGCAACGCCAAGCGGCGGCTGTCTGCAGATTCTTTTCTGCGGCAGTATGCTGCCATCCTGAAACCGGATGGAAAGCTTGCCATGAAAACGGACAATGCAGCACTGTTCGAGTATTCGCTGCTGCAATTTTCCCGGGCTGGCTGGCCGCTGCAGGAAATCAGTGTGGATTTCCGCCGGAGTGAACATCCGGAGGATGCCATGACAGAGTACGAGCGGAAATTCACGACGGAAGGCAAGCCCATTTACCGGGCTGTATGGAGAAGAAAATGAAAGATTTGACCAGCTTCCAGGAAGTTCTGGATACAAAAGGCATCAGCTGCATCCTGTTTACAGCTGCCTGGTGCCCTGACTGTGTGGCGATTCGCCCCTTTATGCCGGACATTGAGAAAGAATTCAGTGACATCACCTTTTTCAAAGCGGACAGAGACAAGTTCATGGATCTTTGCGTCCAGCTGAACATCATGGGAATTCCCAGCTTTGTGTGCTTCAGGAACGGGAAGGAGATTTCGCGGTTTGTTTCGAAGTTCTCCAAAACCAGAGCCGAGATTGAACACTATCTCAGCGAAACGATTCAGAAAGGATAGACCTACAGACAATGGCGATCAAAGACTTCATGCATGCGCTTTTCAAGGAAGAAGTGGAAGAAGAGACAGAAGAGCTGGCCGTCCGGGAACCGGAACACCAGGAACAGGAACCACCCACGACCGTGGTGACGGAAACCGAATACGAAGAAATCAAGGCGGCGCAGCCGGAAAGACAGCCGGAACCGCAGCCGTACATTGCACCGGAACCGGTGATGGAGATCGTGCGGGAAACCCCTCAGAGCAGCATTTTCGCCGGTCTGGATGTATCGGAAATTGAAAAGGCACCCGCCGGCAGCCGTCAGAGCGGATCCTCGCGTCCGGCTTACAAGTTCGACCGGTCCAAGCTCAGCAAAGCCACGGTGACGGACGACTATCAGGCTGTGATTTCTCCGATTTTCGGCAACATTGAAGACGAAGACAAGGAATACGAGAAGGTTCACAATGCGGTGGAACTGCCCCGTCCTGAGGAAGGATTCTCCATGACCACGGTGATTTCTCCGATGTTCGGCAATGACCTGCCGGAACCTAAACCGGTGGAACGCATTCCGGATTACAGAAAAAAGGAAATCCGCAAGCCGGCTCCGGTGAGCGATCTGCTGGATACAGCCAAACCGGCCGGCTATGAATCCGATCCGCTGCTGCCGGAAGTTCAGGAAGACGGAGAGAAGTAATGGCTGTTCATTTCACCGGCATCAAGGGAACCGGCATGGCGGCGTTGGCAGGTATCCTGGCAGATGAAGGATTCGAAGTGAACGGATCCGATATCGACAAGTACATATTCACCCAGGACGAGCTGGAAAAGCGGCACATTCCCGTCACTTCCTTTGATCCGGATACGATTCATTCCGGGGACACAGTCATCGTGGGACTGTCCTTTGACGAACATCATCCGGAAGCAGCCAGAGCCCTGGCGGATCCCACCGTGGAGGTGTACTGGTACAACGAGTATCTGGGCCGGCTTCTGGAGCGGTATGAATCCATCTGCATTGCCGGCACTCATGGCAAATCCACGACCACAGGACTGCTGGCCAGCGTTCTGAAGCTGCATGCGCCCACCGGATTTCTGATTGGTGACGGACATGGCAGCATGCCGCAGAATGCGAAATACTTCATTCTGGAGTCCTGCGAATTCCAGCGGCATTTCCTGGCGTATCACCCGGATTATGCGATCATCACCAACATCGAGCTGGATCATGTGGATTACTACCGGGATATGGACGACTATGTGGCTGCATTCCAGTCTTTCGCGGACCAGATCGGGAAACTGGCAGTTGTCTGCGGAGATGATGAACACCTGATGCAGCTGCATTACAGCTGTCCCCGTGTTACCTATGGTCTGAAGGATGGCTGTGATTACCAGGCGGTGAATGTAACGGACGACGCCGCAGGGATTTCCTTTGATGTCAAAAAAGACGGACAGATCATAGCCCATACATCTCTGCCGGAATCCGGATATCCGTTTCTGATTGACAGTCTGGGTGTGTTTGCCATGGCCAGCGAACTGGGAATGGATCCCGAAGCCATCGAGCAGGGGCTCCATGATTATCGGGGGATCAGCAGGCGGTTTGTCATCGAAGAAGCCGGAGACAGCATTCTGATTGACGATTACGCCCATCATCCCACGGCGATCCGTTATATGATCGAAGCTGCCCGGAACCGGTATCCCGGACGCAAAGTCATCGCTCTCTACAAACCCGACCGCTATTCCAGACTGCAGTATTTTCTGGATGGATTCGCCGATGCCCTGAAGCTGGCGGATGAGGCGGTGCTTCTGGATTTCCCGGGCAATGCCGTCCGGGAGGATGAAAGCATCACCGTGACCATCCAGGATCTGATTGACAGGGTACCGGGCAGCCGGCTGGGACAGATTGATGAACAGACAGCCGGAGAACTGGCTGCGGAAGACGGTGCGGTATTCCTGTTCATGAGCAGCAAGGACATCTACCTGCTGCGGGACATGGTGCGCTCCCTTCTGTGCGGATCCGGTCACTGAACAGAACTGAACGAAGCAACTGACCCCGGATATGTGATTCTGGGGTTTTTCGAATATCCGAATATTGTTGAGGTCGCTGAGCACCTCTAAAGTTTCTGAATCAAA
>NZ_CAJUPA010000036.1 GCF_910588395.1 uncultured Faecalibaculum sp.
GCAGCTTTGCGGAAGACAGGAAACGGGAAGAGATATCGTGTATGGTTTTCAGAGATTGGTAAAGACACGATTCCAGATACAGATGTGGTCATCATGGCAGAGAGGAAATACCTGTACTCATCCCGAACACAGAAGTCAAGCTCTCTTGCGGTGACGATAGCCGGAAGGCAAAAATAACACATGGCCACTGAGAAAGTCGGTATCCGAAAGGGTATCGGTTTTTTTTGTTTTCAGAGTACATGCAGACAGCACAGTCATCTGATCCCAGCCCCGGCCAGGGCCGCAGGGCCCCATCGGCAGAGCGGGACAGTCTGCACATTTTGCCCGGGAGCCGGTTTCATTCGTGGTATTATGTTGCGGAATGTGCTGAGACAATCAGAAAGAGGGACGACATGAAATCAGGATTCGACAATGATAAATATCTGAAGATGCAGTCGGAACATATCCGGGAGCGGATTGGCAAGTTCGGAGACAAGCTGTATCTGGAGTTCGGCGGAAAACTCTTTGATGACTATCATGCCAGCCGGGTGCTGCCGGGGTTTGCACCGGATTCCAAGCTGCAGATGCTGCTGCAGCTGAAGGATCAGGCGGAGATCGTGGCTGTGATCAATGCGGAGCATATTGCGGCGAACAAAGTGCGTCAGGATCTGGGGATCACATACCAGGAAGATGTCCTGCGGCTGATTGACGAGTTCCGTCAGGCGGGTCTGTATGTGGGGAGTGTTGTGCTGACGCATACCAGTGACAAGGAGATTGCGTCGGGGCTGAAGGCGGAGCTGGAGAAAAAGGGCATTCCCCTGTATTACCACTACCGGATCGCGGGTTATCCCACGGATACAGATCATATCCTTTCAGAGGATGGATTCGGCCGGAATGACTACATCGAAACTTCCAGACCGCTGGTGGTGGTCACAGCACCGGGTCCAGGTTCGGGGAAAATGGCAACCTGTCTGTCACAGCTGTATCACGAGAACAGACGGGGGATCAAGGCCGGGTACGCGAAATATGAGACGTTCCCTGTGTGGAATCTGCCCCTGAATCATCCGGTGAATCTGGCGTATGAGTCTGCAACGGCGGATCTGAATGACGTGAATATGATCGATCCCTGGCATCAGCAGGCTTATGGAGAGATCACGGTGAATTACAACCGGGATGTGGAGATATATCCAGTTCTCAGGCAGATGTTCTGCGAGATTTACGGAAGCAGCCCCTATGCGTCTCCGACGGATATGGGCGTGAATATGGCCGGTTTCTGTATTGAGGACGAAGAAGCGGTGTCCCAGGCGGCGAAGCAGGAGATCATCCGCCGGTATTTCTTCACAAGAAACCGGGTGATTGACAAACTGTGCGATCCGCAGGAGCTGAAGAAGCAGGAAATGGTGATGAAGCAGGCGGGTGTCACGGTGAATGACCGGCGGGTGTTTGAACGGGCCCGGGGTCTGAATGAGGAAACCGGGGATTTTGCGGCGGCACTGGAGTTTGAAGATGGAACCATTGTAACGGGGAAAAATTCCGAGCTGATGGGGCCGGCGAGTGCGATGATCATGAATGCACTGAAGTACAGTGCGGGGATAGATCCGCAGCGGCATCTGATTGATCCGGAGGATTTTGCGCCGATTCAGCGGCTGAAGATCAGCTACTTCGGAAATCAGAACCCGCGGCTGCATACCAATGAAATGCTGATTGCGCTGTCCATGACGGCGAGAAGCAACCCGGAGGCCAGACGTGCACTGGAGCAGCTGCCGGCATTGGCGGGGGCTCAGAGTCATATCACGTCGGCGTTGTCCGAGGTGGATCAGTCGGTTTTGAGTTCTTTGAAGATTCAGACAACTTTCGAGGCTGATAAAGTATAATAAACGAAGTGAACACAGCTGGATTGTCCCGGGGGTTTGGGTTGTGCTGTCAGCATGACCGGACTGCGTTTCCGGGGGAGAAGGACTGTGTACAGGATCAGGAGGTTGCTTCTATGGCAAAAACAATTCCGGCTTCCGGAGCCGGCGCAGTGCGGATCATTCTGAAAAATAAACAGGATTTCCACTTTGATCTGCGGTCAAAGGAACAGGAAGGAAACCGGACATCGTATATTTTCGATGTGTTTTACGAAAATGTCAGCGGAACGCTGAACATGGCAGTGGAAGAGGGCGTGGTGAAAATCGCCGCGCTGAATCTGGGGCTTGGAAAAGTCATCACCCTATCCAATGATGACAATCTGCGGAAGCTGGCAAACTACGTTCTGGGGCAGCTGGGATGATTCTTCATCTGTATGCGGTGGTGACTCCGCAGCAGGAGTCTGTGGTGGAAAAAGTCCAGGGAGAGCTGAAGAACCGGCTGCCAGGGATGTCCTTTTCGCCGGCTGTGCCGGAGTCTTCCCTGGAGAACTGCATGGCGTTTCATGCCACGGCAGGCTGCAGCCGCAGGGAAGCGGAGGATTTTCTGCACTGGCTGAACAATGATCCGGATGGCGGAGATGGTGAATACTGGGCTTATGGATTCAATACCCGGATGGCCATCCCCGAGCTGTATTATTTCCGGCTGGATTTCTGAAGAGGAATCGGAACAGACAGGAAACAAAAAATGCGGACACCCGTTCAGGATGTCCGTTTTTTTTAGCAGGAGCGCCGATTCTTCGCTGGCTGCGGGGTATGCCGGGAATCAGACAGTATGCTTTCCATCATTCGGCAGAGGGCTGTTTCCGGGGCTGTTTCTGAGCTTTGTCCAGACCGTGGACAATGAGCCGGTGAGATCCTGCGGGCTGAAAGCCGCCGGGTCTTTTTCAGATATGGCAGCGGCCTGGTTATGGGCCCAGACCCCGCACAGGGCGGCCTGCAGGGGGTTCTGACTGCCTGCCAGACCGGTGATGATGCCGCAGAGCACATCCCCGGATCCGCCTTTGGCCAGGGCAGAATCCGGACGGGCAAGAACCCAGGTCTGTCCGTCACAGGAAACACAGGTGATGTCTCCTTTCAGGACCAGCACAGTGCCGGGATACTGCCGGGAGAACGCTCGGGCGGCTGTGACGGGATCTTTCTGCAGTTCCTGCGGGCTTATGCCGGTCATCCGGCTGAATTCTCCGGGGTGCGGAGTCAGAATGGTCTGGCCCTGTCTGGCTTTCAGCCAGGTCAGGTCCAGTAGGGACAGGGCATCTGCGTCCAGGACCAGGGTGCATTCTGTATTCAGCATCAGGGAGCGCACCAGCTCACGGCTGGACGGGGTTCGGGACAGACCGTTTCCCGCAGAGACCACGCTCATTTCCGCTGTGGCTTTCAGAATTTCCGGTATGGCTTCTTCGCTGAGGAAATCCGGGTCTGAATGCAGGTCCAGCAGCATAGCTTCCGGCAGCACGCAGCGCAGGGGCGGCTGCAGGACGGGAGGCACAGCCACTGTCAGCAGGCCGATGCCGCTGTGAAAACAGGCTTTGGCACTCATTTCCATGGCGCCGTGCATCGTTTTGCAGCCACCGATCATCAGGGCTTTGCCGAAGGTACCCTTGTAGGACAGAGCGGACCGCCCTGGGAGAGCCTGACGGGCGACGGTTTCTGTCAGCAGAAACGTATCCCGGTCAGTGCCCGGATTGCCCAGACCAATGTCCAGGATCCTGGTTTCCCCGGTGCAGGGCAGGGAAGCGGGGAGGATGGTTCCCACTTTCTGTGTCTGCAGAGCTCCGGTGAGATCCGCATGGATCACAGCTGCGCTCAGCGGACCCAGGGTCCCGTGTATGCCCGAGGGCACATCCACCGACAGAATCCTGGCCCGGGAGCTGTCTGCGGCCTGTGCCAGCTGCTCCCACAGGCCTGTCAGAGGCCGGGACAGTCCACTGCCGAACATGGCATCCACGATCCAGTCGTCCCGGGACAATGCGCTCATCTGTCTTAGTGCCTGTTCCGGATTGGTGACTGGTTCGATTCCTCTGGCGGACAGGATTTGCTGCTGCTGTGAGGAATCACTCTGGCTGAAGGCACAGGCATCCACGCCCTGTTCCCGGAGGATGCGCAGCATGGCCAGTCCGTCCTGTCCATTGTTGCCGGGACCGCACAGGATCAGGACCCGGCTGTCAGGCAGCAGCCGGGTTTGCAGCAGCCGGCACAGAGACCGGGCGGCGTTTTCCATGAGCACCAGGGAGGGGATGTGTTCTGTTTCGATGGTGTATCGGTCCCGTTCCCGGGCCTGACTGGCTGTTTCCAGAAGGTTCTCAGTCAAAATCCACCGTCATGGACCGCTCAAGCAGCGGTGCCATCTCCGCCTTGATCTGACAGTGATACGGATCGCTGGCGTAGGCTTCCAGCTGGCTGGCGGGCAGCTTCACCACCAGAGCGGCATCCATGCTCCTGGGTGAGTGCAGGATATCGGCGCCGCATTCAAAGGACTGCGCCATGGGGACATCCCGGGTATTGAGTTTGCGAAGGATGGTTACCAGCGCTTCCCGGTTTTCCGGGGTGGGGTTTTTGAGTTTGAATAAAACGATGTGTGTCATTTCACTGCTCCTTTTCCCAATCATACCGCAGTCTGTATCTTCGGCCCATTGCTGCATGGTATAATTTTTGATCGAAGTGAGGAGTGTCCATGGAATCCAAGACAAGAAAGAAATCACTGATCCGAAGCTCGCTGATCAGCACTGGCGGTTTTTTTGTCGCCAAGCTTCTGGGTCTTGTTTATACCATTCCCCTGGCATCCATACTGGCCAGTGACGCCTACCTGAGCTATTACGGGACTGCGTACCGGATCTACAGTTATGTTCTGCAGGTGTTCACTGCCGGTTTTCCCATGGTAGTGGCCACGATGATTGCCACCTATGCCACACTGGATGACGCCAGAACAGTGCTCAAAGTCCGGAAGATTGCCCTGCGTTTTCTGGCGGCGATGGGAGCAGCGGGGATGCTGCTGATGATGCTGCTTTCGCCGCTTTTCGGCCAGCTGGTGGCGGGAGATGCCCAGGCGGATGTCATGCGCAATGTCCTGCTGATTCTGTCCGTCGCGGTGTTCCTGGTTCCCATGCTCTCTGCCTACCGGGGGTATTGCCAGGGCATGGATGAAATGGAAGAATACGCGTTTTCCCAGACCTTTGAGCAGTTTGTCCGGGTAGGCTTTCTGCTGGGTGTGTCCTGTCTGCTGGTATACGGCTTTCATACCGACAGAGTCTGGGCGCTGTATGCTTCGGTGTCGGCCACGAGTGTGGCGGCCCTGGCCGGGCTGTTTCAGATTGCCCGCTATACGGATACATCCAGAAAACGGCTGGAGAAACAGGCTGCAGTACAGACTGGTGAACAGATCGGCACGAAAAAGCTCATCCGGGATTTCATCATTCTGGCGGTGCCGTATTTCACCATGGCGCTGCTTGGCTATATCGATGATCCCATCAATTCCATTCTTCTGCCCTATGGCCTGAATCACTCCGGCTACACACCGGATCAGGTCAATGTGGTGCTTTCGGCTGTCAACTACGTGGGATCCAAGCTGATTGCCATTCCCATGATCCTGGCACCGGGGTTCACCGCAGCGCTGATTCCCCATATCACCAGCATGCTGGCGGAAAACAATCTCCGGGCGGTGCGCAGAAGCGTCCGGGAAGTGCTGTCCATCGTGTTCTATATCGCACTGCCGGTCTGTGTCTGCATCGCGCTGTATGGGCGGCCGCTGTACTATATCCTGTACTACACGGAGAATCTGGATCTGGCGGCATCCACCATTGCCTGGAATGCACTGGAAGGTGCAGCCGGCACGGTGCTGCCGGTAGTCACCTCGATGATGATGGCGCTTCGGCTGCGCCGTGCGGGGCTGAAGAGTCTGGCGGTGTACTCGCTGTTCAAAGTGGTCACGGTGGTGCCCATGGTCATGTGGCTGGGATTTCCGGGGGCGGTCATCAGCAGTGCGGCGGGATCGCTCTATGTGCTGTTTTCCAATCTCCGGGAGATTGCACGGCGGTACAGGGTTTCCTTTACGGCTCTGTTTCACCAGCTGCTGTTCATTGTCCTGGGACTTCTGTGCATGTGGGGGATGACGTCCCTGCTGAATGCGGCGGGACTGCAGGCTGATGCCGGCAGCAAGCTGATCTGTCTGGTCAAGCTGGCTGTCAGCGGGCTTCTGAGTATGGGGACGTATCTGGGTGTGACCTGGTTTTTCCAGATCCCGCAGACAGTGTTTGGATTGAGAGGCAGACGCCATGTTTGATGTACTGGTTATCGGCGCCGGGCATGCGGGGATTGAAGCCGCAGCTGCGGCAGCCCGCATGGGGGCGCAGACGTGTCTGGTGACAATGAGCCTGGACAGAGCTGGCTCCATGCCCTGCAATCCCAGTGTCGGAGGTCCGGCCAAGGGAATCGTCGTCCGGGAAATCGACGCCATGGGCGGTCTGATGCCCCGGGCTGCGGATGAAACCGCCCTGCAGTTCAAGATGCTGAACACCAGCAAGGGACCCGGTGTGCAGTGCCTGCGGGTGCAGAGTGACAAGCTGGCTTACAGCCGGTGGATGAAAGAGCATCTGAAGTCCATGGAGCATCTGACGGTGGTGGAAAACCGGGTGGAGTCTCTGGATATCGAGGATGGTGTTGTCCGGGGCGCCATCTGCAGAGACGGCACAAGGCTCTGTGCCAGAACGGTGGTGGTCACTGCCGGCACATACATGCAGTCTGTGGTGCTGAAGGGACACACGGCTGTGGAATCAGGCCCGGATGGTCAGCCTGCCAGCCAGGGCCTTTCCGAAAGCCTGCGGCAGGCCGGACTGCGGACCTTCCGGCTGAAAACCGGCACACCCCCGCGGGTGAAGGCGGATACGGTGGATCTGTCCAGGGGACAGGTGCAGCCGGGATCTGCGGACTTTCTGCATTTTTCCGAGGACACCCGCCGGGAAGATGTGCTGGCGCCGGAGAAACAGGAGACGTGCACCCTGATCTGGACGCAGCCGGAAACGCACCGGATCATCCGGGAACATCTTGCGGATTCTGCCATGTATTCCGGACTTGTCCGGGGAAAAGGGCCCCGCTACTGTCCCAGCATTGAGGACAAGCTGGTCCGGTTTGCGGACAAGGAACGGCATCAGCTGTTTCTGGAGCCGGAGTCCCGGGATCTGGATACACTGTATATCCAGGGGTTCTCCACGAGCATGCCGGAGGATGTGCAGGAGGAAATGGTCCATTCCCTGCCGGGTCTGGAACATGCGGTCATTGAGAAATACGCCTATGCCATTGAATACGATGCCATTGACCCGCTGCAGCTGCGGCCTTCCCTGGAAACCCGTCAGGTAAAAGGACTGTTTACCGCCGGACAGGTCAATGGAACCAGCGGGTATGAAGAAGCTGCGGGGCAGGGGCTGATGGCCGGCATCAATGCGGTGCTGAAGGTCCGGAATCAGGAACCTCTGGTGCTTCGCCGTGATGAAGCTTACATCGGGGTGATGATCGATGATCTGGTGACAAAGGGTACCGGCGAGCCCTACAGGCTGCTGACCAGCCGGGCAGAATACAGACTGCTGCTGCGCCATGACAACGCCCAGGAACGTCTGTCGGACAAAGCCTTTCGCCTGGGGCTGATTGACAGTGCCCGGATGGAGAAGCTTGCCCGCCGCCATGAAGAAACCGATGCCCTGCGGCAGGAGCTGAAAGAGCTGCATATTCCGCCGGCCTGCAGCCACCCGGTACTGGAACGGACCGGACTGGAGCCACTGCGCCAGGGCAGCGATGGACTGGAGCTGCTGAAGCGGCCTGGTGTCACAGTTCAGGGGCTGCTGGGGCGAAATGTGGATCCGGAGGCAGCAGCGGACCTGGAAATCGCGGTAAAATATGAGGGGTATATCGCGAAAGCCCGCCGGGATGCAGACCGGCTTGCAGCCATGGACGCCAGAAAAATCCCGGAGGACATGGATTTTGATGCCATGAGCAATCTGAGTCTGGAAGCCAGGCAGAAGCTGTCGGCTGTCCGCCCGGAAACCCTGGGACAGGCCAGCCGGATCTCCGGCGTCAATCCTGCGGACATTGCGGTACTTGCCCTGTGGCTGGAGCCGGAGAAGAGAGGGGACAGGACATGAAAGGCAGACGCAAAAGACGGCGCGGTTCAAATGATCTTCTGATATGCATTGGCTGTGTGGCAGGCAGTGCTTTCCTGTTCTGGGCAGGATGGCAGGATGTCCGGAATCTGCTGGAGATCCGGGAGAGCATTGCGGCCAACGAGGAGAAGTCCGCACAGCTGGATCAGCGGCAGAGCAATCTGGAAACAGCCCGGGAAAACCTGGACAATCCGGATTACGTGGAATATATTGCCCGGGGCCGCTATCTGGTGACGAAGGAGGGGGAACAGGTGTTCAAGTTCCCCAGTCTCCAGGAAGATGGCGAGTGAACGAAACCGTTACTTCAAAAACGAATGCGTTATAATCGCAAGAAATGGTCGGATAGATGACGTAAGTCTTAAATTATCCGGCTATTTTTTTAATTTCCCAGTCATTTGGAACGTTACGCCGGCCTGAAATCTGCTATCATCAAAGTGCCTGTTAAATAACAAATGGCATAAGAAAAGAGGGTGAAACCATGACAGAATCTCTTACGCATGTTCTGCTTCCAGCTGATAATCGTGTTCTGAAGGATGTGCGTCGTTTTTATCCGGCAGGCCGGGTGGAGCGTTTTACCAATGGAATTGACGTGTATTACTGCTATGTGGTGCCTGAGAAGGGACTGCCGCAGCCTGTGTCCATTCCTGTCTGGGAACGCGGACAGTTTGTTCATTATCCGGTGGATGAACTGCATGGCAGGCTGTATTCCGTCAATCTGAAGGCGGATCTGGATCTGGAGCTGGTGTGGATCGACGGACAGGCGCTGCATTTGCCGGCACTGGAATGGCTCCTGCTTCAGATTCTGCTGCTCAATGGCTACACCTATGTAAGCCGCCGCATGCTGCTGGCGATTCTGGAACGGCAGACAGGCAAGATGATGCAGGACAACACCCTTTCGGTTCACATTGCCAGGCTGCGCCGTGCACTGGGCGTGCATGAGGGACAAAGCTACATTGTCACGGAGCCGGGGAAGGGATACCGCTGGCGGTTTCCGGTTTCCAGAACGCTGGAGCCGGAGATGAAGAAAAACGAACTCATGGCCATATAAAGCGTTCATGGTCACAGCCCGGCATCAACTGGCCACCCGGGTCTGAGAAACAGCTGCATCCGATGTCTCCCTGGGGACCGGATGCAGCTTTTGCTGCCGGCGGTCTGTTTGTCCCCCAGCCAGGTATGCTGTATCCGGTTCCGGGCATCACGTTCCCGGTTTCTGCATCCAGCGTCCGCCCGGACTGTCCGCCGGGGCTGTGCGGCCGCCGGCCGCCATCGGCAGGGGGATGGAGTCAGAGCCGGGAAAGAGACGACCAGGCGGCGGCTGAGCCGGGAGACACTTTCGACGGAAAGTATTAAGCGCTTACAATAACTGGGAAAAGTGTTTCATCTGCCTGCTTCTCCTATTGAAAATGGCATGACATTGTTTCATAATCAACATAATTGGAGGGATGATTGATTATGCAAGACTGTTTCAGTTCAAAAGAACGCTTCATAGAGAGCTACAAAGAGCGTGTAGCGAGCCGGTTCGGGCGGGATTTTGAAGATTCTTACCCTGTGGAACGGTATCAGGCTCTGGGGTCCATGATCCGGGACTACGCTGCCCACAACTGGAAGGAAACCAAGAAAGCTGTGCGCCGTTCGCAGACCAAGCAGCTGTATTACTTTTCCATGGAATTCCTCATGGGAAGACTGATGACCAACAACCTGCGCAACCTGGGCATTTATGATGTGGTCCGGGATGGTCTGGCGGATCTGGATATTGACATTGATGAGCTGGAATCCCTGGAGGCGGATGCAGGTCTGGGCAATGGCGGTCTGGGCCGTCTGGCTGCCTGCTTCCTGGATTCCCTGGCTTCCCTGGATCTGGCAGGCAACGGCAACTGCATCCGGTACCGCTATGGTCTGTTCCGGCAGAAGATCGAGAACAGGGAGCAGGTGGAAGTGCCGGACTGCTGGCTGCGCAATGGCAATGTCTGGGAGGTCTGGAAGCCCAATCACGAGGTGAAGGTGAAATTCGGCGGCAACATGTATGCCTGGATGGATCATGAAGGACGGTTCCATTCTGATTATCATCCGGAATTCGTCGTTCGTGCTGTGCCCTATGATGAGCCGATCATCGGGTATCACACACAGACCACCAACACCCTGCGGCTGTGGGATGCGGAGGTGGATGAGGATTCTGTATCCGCGGGGCGTCTGAACGAGTATCTGCGTCTGGTGACGCAGCTGACGGCCAACGTGTATCCGGATGATTCCACGCTGGAGGGCAAGGAACTGCGGCTGAAGCAGGAGTATTTCTTTGTCTGCGCGGGTGTGGATCAGATCGTCCGGACGCATCTCCAGAACTACCCCAGTCTGGACAATCTGCATGAAAAAACCGCCATCCAGCTCAATGACACGCATCCGGTGCTGGTGATCCCGGAACTGATGCGGGTTCTCATGGATGACTACAATTACGGCTGGGACCAGGCCTGGTACATTGTCACGAACACCGTGGCCTACACGAATCACACCGTGATGGCGGAAGCGCTGGAGAAATGGCCCCAGGATATGGTCAGCCGGCTGTTCCCGCGTCTGTACCTGATCATCGAGGAAATCGAACGGCGGTTCAAATACGAACTGGATCATCAGGGAAAAGGGCATCTGTTCTCTCAGGTATCCATTCTCGGCGGAGGACAGGTGCACATGGCGCATCTGGCCATCGTGGGAAGCCACAGTGTCAATGGTGTAGCCAGGATCCACACGCAGATCCTGATCAATGATGTCATGGCCAGCTTCGCGTCCATTTATCCGGAGCGCTTCAACAACAAGACCAACGGCATCACCCACCGGCGCTGGCTGATGTATGCCAACCCCCAGCTGAGCCGGCTGCTGGATGAGACAATCGGCACACAGTGGCACCATGATCCGGCGGGTCTGGAAGCGCTGATGGCTCACGTGGATGATTCGGCGCTTCAGGACCGTTTTCTGGCTGTCAAGCACGAACGCAAGGTGATCCTGGCGGACTACATCCGCAGCACGCTGGGAATCGACGTGGATCCCGACTCGATTTTCGACTGCCAGTCCAAGCGTCTGCATGCCTACAAGCGGCAGCTGCTGAACATCTTCCATGTGATGTATCTGTATCTGGCGATGAAGCGGGATCCGGGCTTCCGGATCCGGCCCCGGACGTTCATTTTCTCCGCCAAAGCCGCAGCCAGCTATATTCTGGCCAAGGAAATCATCAAGCTGATCAATTCCGTGGCAGAAAAAGTCAACGCCGATCCGGAGATTTCGCCGTACATGAAAGTGGTGTTCATTCCGAATTATTCTGTATCCATTGCCGAGGTGCTGATTCCCGGTGCGGATGTATCGGAGCAGATTTCCACAGCAGGCAAGGAAGCTTCCGGTACGGGCAACATGAAATACATGATGAACGGGGCACTTACGCTGGGTACGCTGGATGGTGCCAATGTGGAGATCGTGGATCAGGTCGGATATGACAATGCAGAGATCTTCGGCCTGCGGGTGGAGGATATCGAAGCCCTGAAACGCGAGAACAACTACAATGTCTGGAACATCTACGATCACAACGAGCGTCTGCGCATGGTCATCGAATCGCTGCGCAACAGAACCTGGGATCCGGATTCCAATGCGTTCATGCACATTTACAACGATCTGATGCTGAGAAACGACGAGTTCTATGTGCTGGCGGATTTTGAAGCCTATCTGTACGCGCAGTCTCTGGTGGCCAAAGCCTATGAAGACCGCCGTGCCTGGGCCCGGATCATGCTGATCAACATTGCCAAATCCGGGTATTTCTCCAGCGACCGGACGATTCAGGAATATGCCAGAGAGATCTGGGGTCTGACGCCGATTCCGTTCGATCATCAGAAAACCGCCTGATTATCCGGGAGCAGCTGCAAGGCTGTCCGGGACAGATGAGGCATACGGGGGAGCCAGTCTCCCCCTTTTTCTGTGCCTGGCTGGTCTGATCCGGATTTCCGGGCGGGAAGCTGACGGCACGGGAGGGAAAAAGATGATATGCTCCTTGCAGGTGATCGTTGCCATGGACAGACAGCAATGGCTTGGTCACGGGAAGGAAGAGAATCTCCATGAACAGGAAGAAACGGGTGCTGCTGCTGGGGGCCACAGGCTCCATTGGCCGGCAGACACTGGATGTCCTGAAACGGCATCCGGATGAATTTGAACTGGCGGGAATCAGCGCCGGTCACAACGAAGAGGCGCTGCATGAGATTGCCGGTGAATTTGACGGAATCCAGGCTGCCAGCGTTCTGGAAGGAAATGAGTCCCGGTGGACCGTCCCCCTGTTTACCGGCCCGGATCATGTGCAGAAGCTGATGGATGCGGTGAACTACGACATACTGGTCAACGCCGTGGTGGGATTCGCCGGTCTGGCCCCCACGCTCCGGGCTCTGGAGACCGGGCATGATGTGGCGCTGGCCAACAAGGAGAGCCTGGTGGCCGGGGGGCAGCTGGTGAAAAAAGCCCTGGCAGCTTCCGGAAAGAAGCTGTATCCCATTGATTCGGAGCACAGTGCCATCTGGCAGTGTCTGCAGGGATCCCGCCAGAAAGATGTGAACAGGCTGATCATCACCGCCAGCGGCGGCAGTTTCCGGGACCGGACGAGGCAGTCTCTGGAGAATGCCACGCCGCAGGAAGCACTGAAGCATCCCAACTGGGCAATGGGCAGGCGGATCACGATCGATTCCGCCACGATGGTCAACAAGGGGTTCGAGGTGATTGAAGCCCACTATCTGTTTGATATTCCTTTCGACCGGATCGAGACGGTCCTGCATCCGCAGTCCATTGTCCACAGCATGGTGGAGTTTCAGGATGGCGCGGTGATGGCACAGCTGGGCAGTGCGGATATGCGGCTGCCGATTCAGTATGCCCTCATGGGACCGGACCGGCCCCGGCTGGAGGAGGAAAACCGGCTGGATATGACCAGGACCATGACGCTGGAGTTCCGGGAAATGGACTTTGACCGGTTTCCCATTCTGAAAACAGCTTATGAAGCGGGACGGCAGGGAGGAAGCGCCGGTGCCGTGTTCAACGGTGCGGATGAAGAGGCCGTGGCTCTGTTTCTGGCGGGGAAGATCCCGTTTCTGAAAATCGAGGATGCCATCCGGTATGCCCTGAAGACGGTTCCGTTTGTGGCAGACCCGGATTACGGGCAGCTGCAGGAGTGCGACCGGCTTGCCCGTGAGGCGGTTCGATATGGCGTGTCTCAGGATTTTCGGGTAGAATAAACGGTACATGTCAAGTCAGGGGGGACTGGATAAATCATGAAAGCAATCTGTATGATGACAGGCGCCGTCATAGCACTTTCAGCCGCCGTGCCGCAGGCTGTGCTGCCTGTGCAGGCAACAGTCAGAGAAGAAGCGAAGCAGATCCAGGTTAAAACCCCGGAGGAATTCATCAAGACGTTTCTGACGGAGCAAATCACCGGCAGTGACGGAAGAAAAACCGGGCGACTGATGGAGCAGGTGTCGGAAACGAATTACACCAGGGTTCTGGCCGGTCAGAGTTTTCTGGATTCAGCGGATCCGAAGCTGAAGAAAGCCATCGAAGATGCCCTGGCGCAGAAAAAAATCGACTGGAAAGCCTGGTGTGACCGAGCCAGGGAACTGAAGCAGAAACTGGAGCCGGAGGGAGCCGGGAAAGAACCGGCGGCCACGCTGCCGGTGGAGAAACCGGAACAGACAGAGGGAACTGCTGCCGGCAGCCAGCCGGAGACCGGACAGCAAACAGCTGGTCAGACACCTGAGGCCGGCCAGGATGATCAGGATGCTGCCGGAAAGTTCCCGGAGCAGGAGGATGCAGACACCCAGGAAAAGGGTCCGGCCGAAGAGAAGCCGGCCGGGGACAGCGCCTCCGGAACAAAACCGGCAGAGGACAGCAAGCCTGCAGAAAATGCGAAACCGTCTGACAGGACAGAGGACAGTCAGCCGGAGAAGCCGCAGGAAAAGGAACCCACCGCAGGGGATGACAGTCAGAAAGACAGCCAGTCCACCTCTGCAGCGGAGGATCAGACTGAAGACAGCCGGAAACCGGCTGTACAGCAGAAACCGGCTCAGGATCAGTCTGCAGAAGACAACCGGGATGCAGAAAGCTCCGGATCCCGGGAGCAGACCGGTCAGGAGAAGCCCGCCCAGACAGAGCAGCCGGCTGCAGAGGACACAGAGTCCAGTCAGCCGGATCCCGCTTTGCCGCAGGCAGATCCGGAAGCAGGTCTCCAGGCTGCCGAGGCAGCCAGACAGACAGAGATGGCTCAGGCTAACGCAGCCCCGGCTGCTGCTCCGGGCACAGGTGGTCCAATCATGCCTGCCGCCCAGAATGCCACTCAGTCTTCGTCTGTGACAAAAACAGCGCCTGTTTCGGATGCCGCACAGGCTTTCATCTCCCAGTGGCTCACCAGTTCACAGGGGAATCTCTACGGAGCCGCCACTTCCTACAATCAGAGCCGCATCCTGGATGCCATGCCCAGCTGGAACAGCCTCAGTCCCCAGACCCGTCTGGAAATCAATCAGCGGCTGAAATCCGTCACCGGCAAGACGTATCAGAAACTGGTGCGGGAAGCCCAGCAGCTGAAACTGGGACGACCGCTGGTCTGGAACAACACCAGGGTGCACACAGCAGCCAGCGAACCGGTGGGCTTTTTCACCGGTCTGATCACTGCCAGTGCAGCCGTCTTCGTCCTGCTGGGACAGAAGCTTGGCAAATCGAAAGAATGACCCGGTACAGACCGGACAAGGGAGCAGACCGCTTCCTTTTTTTGTGACTGCTGAATCTGATATAATGAACGAACGAAAGGACCGTGAGACCGTGAGCACCCTTCGCAAGACATACGCGCTGATTCTGAAAAAAGCACAGCTTTACAGAAACGGCGGCTGGCAGTATGCGCGGATCCTCAAACGGACCAGGGCAGACTATGAGAGCCATTTTTATGCATTTCTCATTGATCTGAACATCTGCCTGCTTCCGGTATATATATGGATCATTGAATTTCTGCTGATTCTCTGCGGCATTCTTCCGCCGCATGTTTTTGACCTTCTGTTTTATCTGATGTACGGCCTGCTGTTTCTGACATCGGTCATTGGACTGGGGCTGGTGACTGCGCGGCTGCACGGGCAGTCCCTGGGCTACGCCTTCACCGGTCTGAAACTGGTCCGCCGGGACCGGCGTCCGGCTCCGGCCATCCAGATCATTCTGCGACAGGCGCTGGGAATCGGCGTGCCGCTGATGGTGTTCGGCATCGTCTTCGAAATCTGGGGCATGTTTGTGTGGCTTCTTCTGCACATGTGCATCTGTCTGGCCACACCCCATCAGCAGAATCTCATGGATCTGCTGCTGAAGCTGGTCACGGTGCGCATGCCCGATGACGCCGAGCTGCTGAAGGGCGCAGGTCAGAACCCGCAGCCCCAGCCGGAACCGGCACCCCGTCCGAACCCGGTGCGTCCGGAGCCGAAGAAGGAAGCCCCGGTGCAGAAAAACGAGACCCTGGAGATTTCTCCCATTGATCTGCACATCCGTTCCAACTACAGTGACGATGCACAGCTGGATGTGGAGGAGATTTTCAAGCAGGCAAAAGCCCGGAACATGGAGATCATTTCCATCACAGACCACAACTGCGCCAGAGCCAATGCACCGGCCAACAGGCTGGCAGGACTTTATGGCATCCAGTACATACCCGGTGCGGAATTCGACTGCGAGCTGGATGGTACCCGCATCCGGATCCTGGGCTACTACATCGACTGGACCAATCCGGTATTTGATGCGCTGGAACGGGATTCGCTGAAGCGGGAAAAGGATGCTTCCATGGTCCGCGCAAGGCTGTTCCAGGAAACCACCGGCATTCAGATCGACATCCGTTCCCTGCTGGAGTCCAGCCGTTTCCAGGTCATCACCGGCAAGGACATCACCCGGATGGTCTTCCACAATGAGGAAACAAGGCAGCTGCCCTTTGTGCGGCGGTATCTGGATACGGCGGTATCCGGACGGGAAGCCCGGCGGCTGTTCGAACATGATATCTTCGGCAAGGGCGGGCCCTGCCATGTCCGGCCTGTCTACCCGCAGGCTTCCCACATCATCAGCGCCATTCACGACGCCGGCGGTCTGGCAGTGCTTGCCAACTGGCATCTGGATTCTCTGTCTTCTCAGAAGCTGGAACAGCTCGTGAAGATGGGGATTGACGGCATCGAAGTTTTCATGACCGGTGCCGGGGAAGATCTCAAGGTGCGTCTGCTGGATGCCGCCAGCAGCAGCAAGCTCTTCATTACGGCGGGATCCGACTATCATGGCCCTGCCAGACCGGAGGAGCAGCTGGGCGTGACCGGACTTCCGGAAAAAGCAGAGGGACTGGTCCGGCTCTTTACCCGGGCTGCCCGCAGACAGCCGCCGCTGAACCGGTGAGCCGGCAGGCTGCATCATACTGAACAGAACAATCCGGCAGGACCGGATCAGAAGATACAGGAAAGGAAAGACTGACTGATGAAAGAACCGTTTTATCTGACAACCGCAATCGCCTACACCTCGGGCCGTCCTCATATCGGCAATACCTATGAAATCATCCTTTCGGATGCCATTGCCCGTTTCAAGCGGGAACAGGGGTATGATGTCTTTTTCCAGACAGGAACGGATGAACACGGCATCAAGATCGAGGAAAAGGCCGAAGCCGCCGGTGTGACCCCGCAGGAATTCGTGGACGGGGTGGCGGCGCAGATCCGGGCCAACTGGGATCTGATGAACACCACATACGACAAGTTCATCCGGACCACGGACGAAGATCACGTCCGCCGTGTGCAGGATATTTTCCGCCGGTTCTATGAACAGGGGGATATTTACAAAGGCGAATACGAAGGGTGGTACTGCACTCCCTGTGAAAGTTTCTGGACCGAGAGTCAGCTGGTGGATGGCAAGTGTCCGGACTGCGGCAGACCTGTGACCAAGCAGAAGGAAGAAGCGTATTTCTTCAACATGAAAAAGTACGAGCAGCGTCTGATCGACTACATCGAGGAGCACCCGGACTTCATTCAGCCGGAAAGCCGCCGCAATGAGATGCTGAACAACTTTCTGCGTCCCGGACTGCAGGACCTGTGCGTTTCCCGGACCAGCTTCAAGTGGGGCATTCCGGTGGATTTCGATCCGAAGCATGTCATCTATGTCTGGGTGGATGCCCTGAGCAACTACATCACCAGTCTGGGGTACGAAGCATTGGGAGAAAGCTCCGGCATGTACAAAAAATACTGGCCGGCCACGCACATCATCGGCAAGGACATTCTCCGCTTTCACACCATTTACTGGCCGATTTTCCTGATGGCGCTGGGAGAACCGCTGCCGAAAAAGGTGTTTGGTCATCCCTGGCTGCTGGTGGACAACGGCAAGATGTCCAAGTCCATCGGCAATGTGATCTATGCCGAGGATCTGGTGGAGGCATTCGGTGTGGATGCGGTGCGGTATTTCTGTCTGCACGAGATGCCCTTTGCCCAGGATGGCAACATCACCTGGGAACTGGTGATCGAGCGGATCAACTCCGATCTGGCCAATGTTCTGGGCAATCTGGTGAGCCGGACCATTGCCATGAGCAACAAGTATTTTGATGGCGTGATTTCCAACCCCCGGGTCTATGATCCAGTGGACGAAGGTCTGATTTCCACGGCTCTGGCTGCCAGGGAAAAAGTGGAAAACAAGATGGAGGAGCTCCGGGTGACGGATGCTCTGGATGAGATTTTCACGCTGCTGCGGCGGACGAACAAATACATCGATGAAACCGAGCCCTGGGTTCTGGCCCGGGATGAGGCAAACCGGGACCGGCTGGCCACTGTGCTTTACAACCTGCTGGAGTCCATCCGGGTGAGCGGTGTGCTGCTGCAAAGTTTCATGCCGGAGACCTCCGACAAAATTCTGGATATGCTGGGCACCAGCCAGCGCAGTCTGGACAGTCTGAATTCCTTCGGGAACCTGGAGACCGGCGGTCAGGTCATCCGCAAGGCCCCTGCGCTTTTTGCCCGGATCGACGAGAAAAAGTTCATGGAGGAACTGACAGCGAAGCAGAAGGCACAGCAGGAAGAAGCTGCAGGGAAAGAACAGGCAGGCAAGCCTGCCGAAAACGAACCGGCTGAGGCTGTACCGGGAAAACCGGAGATCGTGTTTGATGATTTCGCCAAAATCGAGCTGCGGACCGGCATTGTAACGGCCAGTGAAAAAGTCAAAAAGTCCAAAAAGCTCCTGAAGAACCAGGTGGATCTGGGCACGGAGACCAGGCAGATCCTGTCGGGTATTGCCCAGTATTATTCGCCGGAGGATATGGTGGGACGCCAGGTCATCGTGGTGACAAATCTGGCTCCCCGGAAGATGGCGGGGGAGATCAGCGAAGGCATGATCCTCTGTGCCGAACACGGCGATCAGGTGGTGCTGGTCAGCCCCGATGACAAGCTGCCGGCGGGTTCCGTCGTCTGCTGACGGGAACCGGGCGGCGGACAGCATCTGATGAAACAGGAACAGAAAGCGCTGTACAGACAGGCGCAGCTGGCTGGCCTGGGCATTGTGGTTGGCATCACAGGTCTGGCTGTGGATCATCCCTGGCTGCCCTGGATCGGGCTCTTCGTCTTTGTGCTGGGCCTGCTCCGGTTTTTCCTGATTCGGGGACTGATCAGACGGACACACGATCCGGAAGCTCCGGATTCCGGTTCTGTTCAGAAATCACAGGATACAAAAACCCCGGAAGAGTGAGTTTCTTCCGGGGTTTTCCGTGTGGAGCGGCTGTCGGATCCGCGGTTCAGAGTCTGCGCAGTCCGTCCAGGAGTGATTCTGTCTGCTCCCGGAACAGGCGTTTTTTCTCAGGGGTCAGATTCTGATAGGACTGAAAGATCCAGCCGTCCTGCGGCTGATCAATCCGCCCGAACAGAATATAATCAGAGGACACATCATAAAGTCTGCACAGGGATGCCAGAACCTGGAGGCTGACGCCGCAGACCCCGCGTTCTGCTTCCGATATGTGTTTGGCCGTGGTCCCGGCCAGCCTGGCTGCCTGATGCTGTGTCAGCTCTTTGTGCTTGCGGAGATTGCGCAGGCGGATACCGATTTCCGTCATGTCCACTTCAGGGTATTTCCGTTTGGCAGAAAATGAATTCATGATTGCTCCTTTTCACATGTGCTGCCGCCTGACTGCCCCAGAGACATGTGCAGGCAATCAGGCTGTCATACACTTAATGATACACAACTGAACGGAAATGTACATAATCCACTGTTTTTTCTGCTGATGTTTTTTCAGCCAGCCGTACGCGAATGCAAATCACAGCCGAAGGTGAAAGCCGGCTGGCCGGTCTGGAGGATGCCGGTGGTTTCAGCTTGCTCTTGGCGCCGGTTCCTGTTTTAATAAGGGCAACGTGATCAAGAGACAGGGGAGAGAGCCGGCTCACTGATCCTGCACCAGCCTGACCAGAAGGTTAAGGTGGTCCTGCCGGCTGCGATGCGGAAGACGGTGACATCAGACGGCTTTCAGCCGTCTTTTTTCAGGCAACAGGAGGGAACCATGTCAGACTATATCTTTACCAGTGAAAGTGTTACGGAAGGCCATCCGGACAAAGTCTGCGATCTGATCGCAGATTCCATTCTGGATGCTGCCCTGGCCCAGGATCCTGATTCCAATATGGCAGTGGAAGCCACGATCAAGGACGATTTTGTGCTGATCTACGGAGAAGCAAACACCAGGGCGAGCCTGGACTATGAGAAAATTGCGCTGGATACGATCCGGAAAATCGGCTATACAGAACCCTATCACGTCAAAGTGGTGGTCAATGAACAGTCCCCGGAGATCCACAATGCGGTGGACCGGGATGTGGTCTGCGCCGGAGATCAGGGCATCATGTTCGGCTATGCCTGCAACGAAACCGACGAGTATATGCCGGCACCGATTTACTTTGCTCATGCGCTGTCCAGACAGCTGGCGAAAATCCGGCGTCAGGATGACCGGCTGCGGCCAGACGGCAAGACACAGGTTTCCGTGGAATACAAGGACGGCAAGCCCGCCCGGATCGATGCGATCGTGGTGAGCACCCAGCACCGGGCGGATGTCAGCCAGGAAGAAATCCGCAGGCTGGTCAGGGAACAGGTCATTGATCCGGTGATTCCGGCTGAGATGCTGGACGAAAACACAAAGTACTTCATCAACCCCTCGGGAAGCTTCGTGGTGGGCGGCAGCTTCGGCGATTCCGGTACCACCGGACGGAAAATTGTCTGCGATACCTACGGAGGCCGTGGCCGCATCGGTGGCGGCTGTTTCTCCAGCAAGGATCCCACGAAGGTTGACCGCTCTGCCGCCTATTACGCCAGATGGGTTGCCAAGAACATTGTTGCGGCGGGACTGGCTGATCAGTGTGAAGTGCAGGTTTCCTATGCCATCGGCGAGCCGGAACCGGTGAGCATTTTTGTGGAGACCTTTGGAACAGGCAAGGTCAGCGACGAAGAGATTCTGGATATCATCCGGAAAAACTTCAGCTTTGAAGTGGGGAACATTCTCGAAGAACTGGACCTCCGGCGTCCGATTTACGCAAGAACCACCAACTACGGACATTTCGGCGACCCGGAGATGCCCTGGGAGACGATTCGGGAGCTGAAACGCTGAAAGATCTCCGGGTCTGGACTGACAGAGACAGAAAAAAGCCGGTCATGCACCGGCTTCTTTGTCGTTTTCGAAATATCTGCGGATCGCATCGAATGTTTCCTGAGAGACAACGTGTTCCATTCGGCAGGCATCTTCCTGTGCGATGTGCGCAGGCACACCAATCTGGACAAGCATGTTTGAGAAAAATTCATGCCGGCGCCAGGTTTCGCAGGCTATGGCCTTGCCTTTTTCGGTCAGATGCAGTGTCTTGGCATTGTCCAGTTCAATGAAGCCCTGCTCCTGCATCAGTTTGACTGCATGAGATACACTGGGTTTGGAATAGCCCAGAGAGCTTGCCACATCCACGCTGCGGACCACAGGAAGCTGTCTGGACAGGACCAGAATGCATTCCAGATAATCCTCCAGGGATTCTCCAATATGTTTCATATTTCAAGTTTACCATCTCTAACTCAATCCATGCAAGGAGGGATCTTCATGCCTGAAATACTTGCTCCTGCCGGAAGCAGGGACAGCTTCGAAGCCGCACTGGCTGCCGGAGCGGATGCGGTGTACCTGGCCATGCCCAGATTCGGTGCCAGAGCCTATGCCGCCAATTTTGACCTGAACGAGATGCGGGAAGTCATCGCCCGCGCGCATCTGCACGGGATGAAGGTGTATGTCACCATGAACACCATTCTCTTTGAAGACGAAACCGAGGAGGCCTTTGCACAGGCAAAGGACCTGTACGAAGCCGGTGCAGATGCCCTGATCGTTCAGGATCTGGGCCTCATGCACATGCTGAAGCACCGGCTGCCGGAGATGGAAGTTCATGCCAGCACCCAGCTCTCGGTCAACCGCCCCGGGCAGATGGAACAGCTGAAGAAACTTGGCGTTACGCGGGTGGTGCTGGCCCGGGAATGTTCTCTGAAAGAAATTGAAAGCTGCGCAGCTGTACAGGATATGGAAACCGAAGTGTTCGTTCACGGAGCACTTTGCATTTCCTATTCCGGACAGTGTCAGTTTTCCGCTGTCCGTCATGGCCGTTCGGGGAACCGGGGACAGTGCGCGCAGGCCTGCCGCATGCGCTACACCCTGGAAAAAGACGGAAAGGCGCTGGATGCACCCGGAGAATACCTGCTCAGTCCCAGAGACCTGTCTGTGCTGGATGACCTGGACAAACTGACAGATGCAGGAGTGGACAGTTTCAAAATCGAAGGCCGGATGAAAAGCCCGCTGTATGTGTATGAAGCGGTGGAAAATGCCCGTCTGGGCAGACACCGTACCAGAAAAGACCGGCTGGCACTGGCAGCGGCATTCAGCCGGGGATTCACCAGAGGCTGCATGATGAGTGCCCAGGGCAGAGAGTTCATGGCGATGGAAGCCGGCAACCATCAGGGAATCTCCATCGGTCAGGTCACCGGCGGTTCCCGGTCCCGCATCCGGATCCGCCTGACCATGCCGCTGCACCAGGAAGACGGCCTGCGGTTTGTCTGGGAGAAAGGCAGTGCGGGCGGCCATGCGAACTTCATTTATGACAGCCGGGGGAAACTGGTTCACGAAGCGGCACCGGGACAGGAAGTGGAAATTCCGGTGAGTGAATATGTGCCGGCCGGCGCGGATGTCCGGCTGACCATGGATGCCGCCAGAACCAGATTTGTGGAACGGAAAGTGCAGGAGAACAGCCGGCAGCTCACAGTGACAGCCAGTGTGTTCAATGAAGGGGCGGGGAAACCGCTGATTCTGACGCTGACTGCGCCGGATGGAACCAGCGTCACCTGTCAGAGTGAACCGGTGCAGCCTGCCACCGGCAGGGGACTGGATGCTGCCCGGCTGAAGAAACAGATTGAGAAATCCGGAAATTCCTGGGCGGATATTCAGGCAGTAAGTCTGCAGGTGGAAGAAGGCATTTTCCTGCCGGTCAGCGCCGTCAATGCCCTCCGCCGCCAGGCTGTGACCCGGCTGGAAGAGAAAATCACTGCCACCCGCACAGCCAGGGAAACAGACTATGCCTGGAAGCCGGCTGCCGCCAAACCCATGGATGGGCTGCTGGTGGAAATCCAGCGTCCTGAGCAGCGCCTGGACGGTCCCGGCATATGGATGAGCCAGTTCCCCATTCCCGGTACAGTGCACAAAGCACCACTGTATGAAGACAAGGGGGAAGTGGTATCCCATCTGGGGGAAGGCAGGATCCTGGACGGCATGAACATTTCCAATTCCTGGGCAATTGCCGCTGCCCAGGAGATGGGCTACGAGGGGGTTGTTCTGTCGGAGGAACTCTCCGCTGACCAGATCCGGCAGACACTGGAAGCCTATGAAAAGCGGTATGGGCAGCCGGCTTCGGCAGCAGCTGTGGTGTATCAGAAACGGCGGCTGATGCTCATGGACCACTGTCCGGTCAACACGCTGGAAAAGGATGGCCGGCGTCAGGGATGCAGTCTGTGCCGGCAGCACAAGTATGTTCTCAAGGGCATGGACGGCGCATCTCAGCGGCTGTATGGCGATCCGGCCTGTCATATGCAGATCTTTGATGAAGAGCCCCAGGACCGGATCCGGGAGCTGGCGGATATCCCCTGCAGGGCCATTCGCTTTACGACCGAAAGCACTGAAGAAGCAGCCGGAATCCTGGCAGAAGCCACTGCTGTGCAACCCCTTTCATCTTCCGGCGGCGATTGAAAACCGCAGGGGGGCAGAGTAATATATAAGGGAGCGATAAGCTATCAAGGAGGAACGAATCAATGCCTATTATTACAGATGTTTACGCACGTGAAGTCCTGGACTCCCGTGGTAACCCGACTGTAGAAGTGGAAGTTACAACTGATGACGGTGCCTATGGCCGTGCCATGGTGCCCAGTGGAGCATCCACAGGCGAGCGTGAAGCCCTGGAACTGCGTGACGGCGACAAGAACCGTTACGGCGGAAAAGGCACAACCAAGGCTGTCAACAATGTAAACACAATTATTGCCCCGGCGGTGATTGGACTGGATGTTACGGATCAGAACCTGATCGACCAGACCATGCTGAAGCTGGACGGCACAGATTTCAAATCCAACCTGGGTGCCAACGCCACACTGGGTGTTTCCATGGCATGTGCTCTGTGCGCAGCTGACTACTATGGAATGCCGCTGTACAACTATTTTGGCGGATTCAACGGCAACACACTGCCCGTTCCCATGTGCAACGTCATCAACGGTGGTTCCCACGCTGACTCCACAGTTGATTTCCAGGAATTCATGATCATGCCCGTTGGTGCAAAGAACGAAGTGGAAGCTGTCCGGATGGCTGCTGAAACATTCCACGCTCTGAAGGCAGTCCTGAAAGCCAAGGGCTACAACACAAACGTTGGTGATGAAGGCGGATTTGCTCCTTCCTGCACCGGCGGTAACGAAGAGCCTCTGGAACTGCTGGTTGAAGCCATGAAGAAAGCCGGCTACGAACCCGGCAAGGACATGATGATTGCCATGGACGTTGCGGCTTCCGAGTTCCACAACCACGAAACCGGCATGTACGAACTGAAGAAGTCCGGCGAAGGCAACAAGACATCCGAAGAAATGATCGCGATGTACGAAAACTGGATCAGCAAGTATCCCATCATCTCCATCGAAGATGGTCTGGGCGAACGTGACTGGGATGGCTGGAAAAAGCTGACAGACGCCATCGGTGACCGCGTGCAGCTGGTTGGCGATGACCTGTTCGTAACCAACCCGAAGATCCTGGCAGAAGGCATTGAAAAGGGCATCGCCAACGCGATCCTGATCAAGGTCAACCAGATCGGCACACTGACAGAAACATTCGATGCCATTCAGCTTGCCACACAGCACAACTACGCATGTGTTGTTTCCCACCGTTCCGGTGAAACAGAAGACTCCACAATCGCAGACATCGCTGTTGGACTGAACTGCGGCCAGATCAAGACAGGTTCTCTGTCCCGTACAGACCGTATCGCGAAGTACAACCGTCTGATGCGCATTGAAGACGAACTGGATCAGAGAGGCAACGCCAACATCGCCCGCTACCCCGGCATCAAGGCGTTCTACAACATCAAGGACCTCAACAAGTAAGATTGTGAGCATTCAGGCAGACAGGAGAAATCCTGTCTGCTTTTTCTGTATGCCCGGCATGGCACATATCTGGGTGGTGAAAGTCCACTATGGGAGCGTATCATC
>NZ_CAJUPA010000037.1 GCF_910588395.1 uncultured Faecalibaculum sp.
TTGGCTGTGGACCATATCTGAAGCCCAAAGCCTGATAATCATCCCAAGTGAGCAGGCACTCTGTCAAGAGCAGCCAACCGCCTCAGAACTCATATATCATAACTCATCCGCAAGAGATTGTCAACGACTTTTTTGAACTTTTTATTCACTCGATTTGCTGACTTGGTTGATAAGTTTAACTGACTCGCGGCTCACTTATAATACCACAGCCACAGGAGAATGCAACCACTTTTTGTTCTTTTTTGTGTTTTTATCTTTCGCCTTACCAGTAAGTGCAAATCGCGACAGATCGTGCAACTTTCCCGGCTTTCTCCTGAAGCCTCCGATCATTCAATACAGACCTCACACATTCGATACAGGCTCCCGCCAATCATCTGTTACAGCCCCCCTTCTCATACAGCCCCCTTCTCCCCTTTCCCTGTATCAGCCCCGGCCAGGACTGTCCGCAGGCAGTCCTCATCAAAACAAAAAAGCCGGAAAACCGGCTTCTGTACTGACAACTATTTCAGATCCAGGATCTGTACATCGTAGGGTACGGGAACTTTGTCAATGTGTACCGTATCCCCCGCTTTGTGATCCATGATTGCTTTGGCGACAGGGGATTCATTGGAAATCTTGTTTTCAAAGGGATCTGCTTCAATGGTACCTACAATGGTATAGGTATTGACGGTACCATCCGAGAGGTCTTTGAGTGTAACTTCGGAACCGATGTGAACAACGGCGTTCTTTCTGGTCTGGCTTTCGTCAATGATTTCAGCTTTCTTCAGCAGCGCTTCCAGTTCCCGGATCCGGGCTTCCACCTGTGCCTGGTGGTCTCTGGCGGCGTCGTAGTCGGCGTTCTCGGACAAGTCACCCTGGGCACGTGCTTCCTGCAGTTCGATGATGACTTCCTGGCGGACGACGTGGATCAGGTTGTCAAGTTCTCTTTGAAGGTCGTTGTAGCCTTCCTGGGTAACATAAAACTTTTCGTTGCTGGCCATGATTGATTCCTCCTTATTCTATGACTAGACCGAGTTCCTGCATGAGTTTCTCGTGTTCTTCAAAGGTAGCGGCATAGTACACCTTTCCGGGGTTTGACCTGACGTTGTGAATGTCGGCCACAAAGAACAGATAGCTGCTGGATTCAGGATTCAGCACAGCTTCAATGGCTTCCCGTCCGGGGTTCAGAATCGGCCCGGGGGGAAGACCTTCGTTCAGATATGTATTATACGGCGACTGGATGTCGTATTGTGTTTCACATGCAGTGGGATCGGTGAACTGTTCGTACAGTGCGTAGCAGACTGTGACGCTGGACTGCAGACGCATTCCCTGTGCCAGGCGGTTTTCAAACACCCCGGCAATTTTTGCCATATCGGAAGAAGAACCGGATTCGAACTGGACAATGCTGGCCAGTGTCAGAATCTCTTCCACGGTTTTGCCGGAGGCTTCGAACCGTGCTTTGTCTTCATTCCACACTTTGGCAAACTGATTCAGGAATGTACGGGTGATGTCGTCAATCGAACTGTCCGGAGAGAACTGGTAGGTTTCCGGAAACAGATAGCCTTCCAGTTTGACACGGAGGTCCGGATTGGCCAGTACGTCCGGATTCAGAAAGGGGTAATCCCTGGCCAGAGTCTCGATGTACTGCTGATCATTCCAGGCCTGCAGAAACTGCTCCTGGGTATAGGGGAATGTTTCAGCGAGTCTGGCGGCGATTTCCTTCGCCCACCACCCTTCCGGGATGGTGACGGATACCTGTCCGGCTTTGGCCTGTTCAGGGTCATTGAGCACGGAGAGCACTTTGTCAGCTGACATACCGGAATCAAAGCTGTATGTCCCTGCATACCAGGCGGGTTTGCCGGCGACTCTGGTGTACAGATCCAGCACCTTTGCATTTTTGATGATGCCATCTTTCTGCAGGGACTGAAAAACTGAGTTCAGAGACTGTCCCTCCTGAACAGTGATGTCCTTCTGCACCCCGGTTCCCGGGGGCTGAAGTTCCAGCCAGAACCAGCCAAGAGCAGCTGCGGCAGCTGCAACAAGGATCAGGACAATGAGCCTGCCCCAGTGTCTGCGTTTTCTGTGTGCAGAGCGCTTAGTCCGCATTCTCCTCGTCCTCTGCAAAGGTGTTGATGACTTCCTCTACCATCTCCCACTCTTCATCGCTTTCAATGGGCAGCAGATTGCCTTCTTCGTCATAGCGGGAAGCAAACACCTCGCCATCCACAGCACCATCCCGCTGGAAAACCACATACTGGGCTCCCATATCCTGGCTGTCGAAGGTGAACAGAATCGTCATCTTCTGCTCGTTTCCGTTTTCATCTGTTACATAAAGACAGTTAGAATCCAACATTCAGATCATTCCTTTCCGGCTGCAGTCTGCAGCCCTGTATGTTTCATTATGGCATACTTGCATCCCGGGCTCAATCAGCAGGCGGTGTCTGCGGACAGGTGCCAACGGCAGAAAACGGAGGTCAGAAGCCTCCGTTTTGGCGGTCGAGAAAGCTTTGCAGAATCTGAACTGCAGCCATCTGATCGATTACTTTTTTCCGTTTCTTCCGGGAAACATTCCCCTGGATCAGAATCCGTTCCGCACTGACAGTGGTCAGGCGTTCATCCCAGAGATGGACCGTGATGCCGTGTTCTTCCAGCATCTTCGCGAATTTCTGGGAAATCTGTCCCCGCACACCGATATCGCCGTTCATGTGCTTGGGCAGTCCGAGAACAACAGTTTTCACCTTTTGCTCCCCGAGGATTTTCAGCACTTCGTTCAGACACTGTTTGTAATTGTCCGCAGGAAAACGCACAGTGGTCAGGGATCTGGCAATCATGCCCAGGGGGTCACTGATGGCAATGCCGCAGGTCACGCTCCCCAGGTCCAGTCCGATCAGCCGTTCCACGGTTACTTCTCCAGATAGGCGCGGACCAGTTCCTCGATGATCTCGTACCTCTCGATGCGCTGAATCAGATTCCGCGCATTTTTGTGAGATGAAATGTAAGCCGGATCGTTGCTGATGAGATAACCGGCAATCTGGTTGACTGAGTTGTAGCCCCGCTCTTCCAGCGCCTCGCTGACTTCCCGAAGGACCGCCTTGATGTTTTCGCGCCGGATTTCTTCGGTGGTGAATGTCATTGTTTCAGTGATATCGCGCATGATGAGACCTCCTGACATATATTTTCATTTTATCGTCTGTTTTCGGGAAAATAAAGAGATTTACTGTTCCCAGGACAGACTCCTGTGCGATGTGCAGTCTCTGACCGCTGATGGTATCCGGAACCAGATTCCGGCAGAACACCGGAACCCGGCTGGCGGATACACACCGGTATTTGCAGAACCCTGCTTTATCTGACCATCTGACGGATGGCGTCAAAGGCTTCCTGCAGTTTTTCGGCATCCCTGCCGCCGGCCTGGGCAAGATCCGGTTTGCCGCCGCCTTTGCCTCCCGTGACTTCTGCGGCTTTTTTCACCAGCTGGCCGGCGTTGTTGCCGGCTTTGACTGCTGCCTCTCCGGCACCGGCTGCAAATACCAGTTTGCCGCCGGCTCTGGCTGCCAGGAAGATGACCATATCCGGATCCTTCTTCTTGAGCATGGCTGCCAGGTTTTTCATTTCCCGGCCATCCATGTCTTCCACTTCCCGGATCAGAACCGGACGTCCGGCAATGGTTTCCGCCTGCATCAGCCACTGGGCGCTTTTGAGCTGGAAGATCTGGTTTTTCAGATCATTCACTTCATTGTTCAGGTCATGGATCTGACCATAGGCCGCAGCGACTTTGTCATCGATTCCCTTCAGGGATTTCTGGCGGGCACTGGCGGCGATGTTGTTCAGCATTCTGTCTTCTGCAGCAAAATCCTCATAGGCAGCCAGACCGGTTCTGGCAGTGATCCGCCGGGCGTCAGATCCGATGGATTCCTCGCCGACAATTTTGAGAACCCCGATTTCACCGGTGTTGTTCACATGGCATCCGGCACAGAACTCCTTGGAGACATCGCCCATGGTGACCACCCGGACCTTGTCCCCGTACTTTTCGTTGAACAGAGCCGTGGCACCGGATGCTCTGGCTGTCTCGATGTCCATGATTTCCTTGGTAACGGGATAGCGTCCGTCAATATACTCGTTGACCAGACGTTCCACCTGAGCCAGCTGCTCCGGCGTTGGCTTTTCAAAATGAGAAAAGTCAAACCGCAGATAATCCGGTCCCACAAAGCTGCCAGCCTGGTGGATGTGATCTCCCAGAACCTGTTTCAGGGCAGACTGCATCAGGTGCGTGGCGGAGTGGTTGGCTGTGGTTTTCTGCCGGCGGACTTTGTCCACCTGCTGCATCAGCGCATCGCCGGTTTCCAGGATCCCGTCCTGAATCTTCACAGTCAGCACATGCTGGCCATTGCGGATTTTCGTCACATCCGTGACAGTTGCCTGCATTTCGTCATTGAACAGCCGGCCGGTATCTGCCACCTGACCGCCGCTGGTGGCATAGAAGCAGCACTTGTCCAGAACAGCCTGGCCTTCGTCATCCAGGGAATCCACCAGTTTTCCATCCTTGAACAGTCCTACAACTTCAGCCGGGCAGGTCAGCATATCGTAGCCGATGAACTCGCTGGGTGTTTCGAACTTCATCAAATCTTCATGCTGGGTGGCGAAGGATTCTTCCGTGTTTCTGGCATTCCTTGCCCGCTCTTTCTGCTGCTGCATGCAGGCATCGAACTCAGCCCGGTCCACAGCGAGCCCGTTTTCATCGGCGATTTCTGCGGTCAGCTCATAGGGGAAGCCGTAGGTATCGTACAGACGGAAAACGATGTCTCCGGGAAGGCGGCCGGTGCCCGCGGCTTCCTTCATGGCATCATCCAGCAGGCTCTGTCCGGTTTCCAGCGTTCTCCGGAACGACTGTTCTTCCTTCAGGATCCGGCGCTGTGTCTGCTCGGTGTGATCCAGCAGATAGGGATAGAAGTCCTCCATGACGGAATTGACCACTGGAACCAGCTTGTAGAGGAACGGCTCGTTCATGCCCAGTTTCAGACCGAACCGGGCTGCACGCCGCAGGACACGCCGCAGGACATACCCGCGTCCGGAATTGGAGAAGGAGGCGCCGTCGGCCAGGGCGAAGGTCAGCGTGCGGATGTGATCCGCAATGACCCGGTAGGCCATTTTGCTGTCCCCTTCATAGGGAACACCGGTGAGTTCTTCCGCTGCATGAATGATCGGCAGAAAGAGATCGGTGTCAAAGTTTGTCTCGCCGTTCTGAATCAGAGCCACCAGACGCTCCAGTCCCATGCCGGTATCAATGTTTTTCTGAGGCAGCTCCCGGTATTCCTTCCGGTCCAGTTCCGGATCGCAGTCAAACTGGGAGAACACCACGTTCCAGACTTCAATGTAGCGGTCATTTTCCAGTTCCTCGAAGAACAGCCGTTCCCCCAGGCCCTCCGGGTCGTATTCCGGACCCCGGTCAAAGAAAATCTCGCTGTCCGGGCCGCCGGGACCCTTGCCGATTTCCCAGAAGTTTTCATCGGTTTTGAGGATGTGAGAAGGATCCACACCGCATACCTCGGTCCAGATCCGGTAGGCGTCTTCGTCATCCGTATACACGGATACATACAGTTTTTCCTTGTCAATGCCCATCCAGTCTTCACTGGTCAGAAACTCCCAGGCAAAGGGAATCGCCTCTTCCTTGAAATAATCGCCGATGGAGAAGTTGCCGAGCATTTCAAAGAATGTGTGATGCCGGGCAGTCTTGCCGACGTTTTCGATGTCATTGGTCCGGATGCTTTTCTGTGCGTTGGCAATGCGGTTGCTGGCAGGTTTCTCGGATCCGTCAAAGTATTTTTTCAGGGCAGCCACGCCGGCATTGATCCACAGCAGGGTGGGATCGTTGTCGGGCACCAGCGAAGCGCCTGGTTCAATCATGTGGCCTTTGGATGCGAAATAATCCAGGAACATCTGGCGAACCTGATTTCCGGTAAGTTGTTTCATAATTTCCTCCATATCTGAAAAAGAGTGTCCGGCAGCATGCTGTGCCGCAAAGGGCAGATCCGGTAAGATGTCCGCAGGCATAAAAAAAAACGTCCTGTTTCCAGGAACGTCATAAACGCGGTACCATCCCGGTTCATTCCGGCTTTTTGCAGGAATGCACTCGAATGCCCATAACGCAGGCAGCGGACAGCTCCCAAGCAGCCTTCCGGAACCGGATTCCGGAGCTTTCACCAGCCGCTCCGTCTCTGCAGACACCTTTGTTCCGTACTCCTCTTTTTCATCGCTGTACACAGGGATGGTAACACGATGGCGGTCTCTTCGCAAGCCGGTGCAGAGCAGCCGCTGCAGCGGCAGGACATCAGCCGGCTTCGGGTACAGCCTCTGGCCTGTCCGGGTCCGGGACATACGTCTGCAGCCGCTGGCACAGGGTCGTCATCCTGGGGGTCCTGGTTTTCAGCCGGACTTTTTCCCGGAACAGCGCCGGATCTCCCAGCAGAACCAGTTCCTTTTTTGCACGGGAAATCGCAGTATACAGCAGTTTTTTGTTCAGCATCCGGCTGCTGCGGGCAGAGACGATGCAGTAGACCCGGTCATACTCCGATCCCTGCGCCTTGTGCACGGATACGCACCAGGCATGGGTAAGCTGATCTGTGAAGTCATGGGAAAAGTCCACTTCCTGCCCGCCAAAGTCCACTGTGATCACTCTGGACCGGGGATCGATCCGGGAAATCACGCCCATGTCTCCGTTGAACACATCATCCTCCGGCAGGTTTTTCAGCAGCATGACCTTGTCCTTTTCCCGGAACACAAACTGGCCTGATGCCAGTTCTTTCCGGTTTGCCGCAGGCGGGTTGAACACCTGCTGCAGTGCCTCGTTCACCGCTTCAATTCCGGCGGGGCCTTTGTACATGGGTGCCAGCACCTGAAACCGGTCCTGATCACTCTGGGGATCCATCTCTTCCACGATCCGGTTCAGGATCCCGGTTTCCGGCAAGTCCAGAAAGCGCACCCCGTCTTCCCAGGCGCAGGTCTGTTCATCCCGGATCTGGCGCGCCAGGGAAATGATGCCCGAGCCCTCTGCCTGGCGCCAGATGCGCTCCAGATGCACCACCGGGATCCGCCCGGAGGCAATCAGATCCTGGAACACTTTCCCGGGTCCCACACTCTCCAGCTGGTCTTCATCCCCGATCAGCAGCAGTCTGCAGTCCTGAGGCAGTGCCATCAGCAGGCTGGCAAACAGATGCGTGTCGATCATGGATGATTCGTCGATGATCAGAAACTGGCAGTCCAGAGGATCCAGCGGGCCTTTGACAAAGGAATTGTCCTCCAGATTCCATTTCAGCAGGGAATGAATGGTTCTGGCGCTGTTGTCGGACAGAGATGCGAGCCGCTTGGCTGCCCGGCCGGTGGGAGCAGCCAGCTGAATGGCCGCTTCGGGAAACAGGGAACGGACTATCTGGAGAATGCCCCGCACAACGGTGGTTTTCCCGGTTCCCGGACCGCCATTGAGAATCATCGCCGAACAGGAGAAAAACCGCCGGATGGCCTCTTTCTGCCGCTCATCATAGCTGATGCCCAGAGCGAATTCCGTTTCCCGGATCCGGGCCTCCAGACTTTCGGCATCCGGAGCCTCCACTTCATAAGTATGGTCCGCAATGGCCCGGGCAATGTCCTTTTCTTCCTGCGCCAGACCGAAGGGGTAGATCCGGGCATTCTCCACCTCCAGCGCCCCGGATTTGTTCAGCCGGTCCAGACTCGCTTCGAAAATCTCCGGCTCCAGTCCCTGCACGGTATCCCACATTCTCGCCATGGAAAGCCAGGTGCTGCCTGTTTGCATGGCCAGCTGCCCGGCGTTGTTGAACAGCAGTGCATCCAGCCGCCGCAGATCATCCCCGGCTATCTGAAGGGCGTCGGCAAGCTTGAGAGCCGACTTGTATCCGAATCCGTACACTTCATACAGCGGACGGAAGGGATCCTCCTCCAGGACCCGCAGCACATTGTCATAGTGTCCCTGCAGCAGCGAGACCTGTCTGGGAGACACGCCCCATTCCAGAAGCCGCAGGCAGGCAGCACTGTCACCGGAATACTCCCGGAGTCCCTGGATCACGACCTCCTGTTTTCCCTGACTGAGTCCCTGAACCTGGCGCAGAACGGCAGGATCCTCTTCAATCAGCTCCAGACAGTTCTCTCCCAGCGTATTGACGATCTGTTCCGCCGTGCGCCGGCCGATGCCGGGAAACCCCTTTCCGGACAGAAACCGGATCACAGCCTCCGATTCATCCGGCAGCTGCCGGCGGCTGACCAGGATCCGGAACTGCCGCCCGAACCGGGGATGCTGCACTTCCTGGCCGGTCAGTTCATACACCTGATCCTCCTCCGGATCCGGAATCCGTCCTGCACCGGTAAACGTCTGATGGTTGTCTTCATCCCGGAACAGAGCCACCACATAGGCATTGTCCCGGTTTTCGAAAATGATGTGATCCAGTCTGGCGGTTCTGGTTTCCTCAGCCACGGTCCTCTCCTTCATCC
The DNA here is from genome assembly GCF_910588395.1 of uncultured Faecalibaculum sp. Lineage (GTDB taxonomy): Bacteria > Bacillota_I > Bacilli_A > Erysipelotrichales > Erysipelotrichaceae > Faecalibaculum. The sequence goes on from NZ_CAJUPA010000037.1 coordinate 8,476, forward strand.
CCGGCTGCCGTCAGCTGCAGCGCGGACCGGATCCGGTCCTTCACAGATACACCATCCCGGAAGACTTCTTCAATGGTCCCGCCACCCAGGCATTTGTCTCCGTCATAGAACACCGCTTCCTGACCCTCTGTCACCGACCGGATACCCTGAGGATACCGGACAAGAGCCGTATCATCCTCCAGCTGCTCCAGAAAGACAGCCTGATCCGGCTGCCGGTAGCGGAACTTCGCTGTCAGCTTTTCCGGGATCTGAAACCCGTCGGGGATGATCCAGTTGATGTCCTTCACCAGGCAGGCATCGGACACCAGCCAGTCCTGCCGGCTTTCGTGACAGACATACAGTTCATTGCGGTATACATCCTTGCCAATGACAAACCAGGGACCTTTGTGGGCGGTGATGTTCAGACCCTTGCGCTGTCCCACGGTATAGTACAGAACCCCCTGATGTTCCCCCAGGATCCGGCCGGTGTCAATATCCACAATGGGCCCCGGCTTCATGGGCAGATAATTGGAGAGAAAGGCCCGGAAGTCCCGCTCACCGATGAAGCAGATGCCCGTGCTGTCTTTCTTGGAAGCCACGGATTCCAGATCCAGCTCTGCCGCCAGCCGGCGGACTTCCGGCTTGCGCAGCGAGCCGATGGGAAACAGCGTTTTCGCAATCCGGCTTTCGGGAACCTGGCACAGAAAATAGGTCTGATCCTTGTTCTGATCAGCGGCCCGGCTCAGCCAGGTGAAACCGGCGTCCTGCGTTACGGAGGCATAGTGACCGGTGGCCACGGCATCGAAGCCATGGGACATGGCGAAGTCAAAGAATGAATCAAATTTGATGTATTTGTTGCACAGAATATCCGGGTTGGGCGTGCGGCCCCGTTCATATTCCTTCAGGAACGTCTGAAACACATTGTCCCAGTATTCCTGGATGAAATCAGCCCGCAGCAGTTCCAGCCCCAGATGACGGGCTACAGCCAGTGCATCGCTGTAATCCTGCTCCTGGGGACAGATGTCATCGCCGATGGTCGGATTGCCTTCAATATCGGCATTGGTCAGCGAATCCCAGTTGCGCATGAAACAGCAGGTCACATCATGACCTTCCTGCATCAGTTTCCAGGCGGCAATCGCCGAATCCACGCCTCCCGAGAGTCCCACTAGCACTTTCATCACAATTCCTCCGATTCTTCTGGTCTGTTATCACTATATCAGCGCAGCCGGATGCCGGCGGCGAAGATTCTTCCGATGGTAAAAAAAGAGCCTCCAGGCACTGTACCTGAAGACTTGTTTTCATATGGTGGAGCGTAGGGGGTTCGAACCCCTGACCTCTACGCTGCCAGCGTAGCGCTCTCCCAGCTGAGCTAACACCCCATATCTGGTGCCCAGAACCGGACTCGAACCGGTACGGCATTGCTGCCGGCAGATTTTGAGTCTGCTGCGTCTACCAATTTCGCCATCCGGGCGGTGCTCATTTATACTACCAGAGATACCGGGAGACGTCAACGGTATTTTTCAGAGGCGAATACAGACAGATGGGGGGAGAGAACAGTCACTTCAGAAAACAGATGGCTGGCGGATGACCATGCCGGTGATCTGCAGGCTTTGCAGATCTCCGTTTCAGGGTGTGCACCCGTCAGATGATGTAGGGCTTTCGTTCCAGGAACTCCTGCTGCTTGGCTTTGTTCACCTGCGAAAAAGGCCGGTAATACCCGGATACCCGGATCCAGACTTCTGCCGGCTGATGGCAGACCGGACACAGGCTGTGGCTGCCCGGCTGATATCCATGTTCCGGACACACAGACCAGACAGGTGTGAATGCAAAGACCGGAATGGAGGTTCGGGACTGCAGCCGGTGTTCCAGCATCTTCAGTTCCTCGCCGGAGGCCGGCCGGCTGAAGGGAATGCTCAGAAAGGATCCGCCCGAAAAATACGGCTGAAGCTGCTCCTGGATCCGGACTGTCCCGTACAGATCATCTGTGGCGTTTACTGCCAGCTGGCAGGAATTTGTATAATACGGCGCATCCGGCGTGCCCGCTGTCCGGATACCGGCACAGTTCTTCACATCCAGCTGCGCCAGCCGCTGTGCCACGCCCTCTGCAGGCGTTGCCATAAGCACAAAGTGCTCCCGGCCATCCGTGAATGCTCTCAGATGCGTTAGAACCCGCTGCGCGAACGCCTGTCCTTCTCCGGATGTCAGATCACCGGAGATGAAAGAAGCGTTCAGACAGGCTTCATTCATGCCGATCACGCCAATGGAACAGTATCCCTGCTGCAGATCGTCCAGATATCCCCGGGTACAGGGATACAGGCCATTGTCGAAAAACTGTCTGACCACCTGACGGCGGGTATCCAGGATCCGGGCGGCCAGCTCGCAAAGCTCATCCAGCCGGGCAAAAAACGCCGGCTCATCCGGACTGTCCCAGGCAAGGTGCGGAAGGTTGAGGGTGACCGCACCCAGACTCGTTTTTCCTCCTTCCCAGGAGAAGAATCCTTCCATGGGAGACTGGTTTCTCGCAAAAACCGGATTCCCGTATTTTGCAGCAGCGGAAAAAATTTCCGGATCCTGGGGCAGAGTGTCACTGATGCGGATCACGGGAATCGGGAACGGGAATCCGCGTCCCTGCACATCTCCCTCCTGCAGCACGCTGAAGAACGCCTTCCGGATCATCTCCATCTCCCGGCTGCAGTCGCCGTAGCGAAGGCCGGTTTCCCTGTCTGCCACCAGATTCTTCCACTCTTCAGGGACAGTCATGTCAAAAACCACATTGGAAAACGCAGGCTGAGTTCCCCAGCGGCTGGGGGTGTTGACCCCGAAAATGAACGTCTCCATGGCGCTTTTGACTTCATCCATGGACAGATCGTCCTTTTTGACAAAAGGCGCCAGGCAGGTGTCAAAGTGGCTGAGAGACTGGGCACCGGACCATTCATTCTGCATGATGGTCACAAAATTCACCAGCTGGGCGCACAGTGCGTTGAGATGCCGGGCAGGTCTGGCAGCGATCTGCCCTTCCACATACAGGCCCTTTTCAATCAGCCGGCGGATATCCCATCCGGCACTGCCTCCTGCCAGCATATCCAGGTCATGGATGTGCAGCCAGCCTTCCCGGTGTGCCTTGACCGCCTGTTCATCAAAAATCGAAGCCAGCCAGTAGTGCTGCGTCACTTCTCCTGAATTGGACAGAATCAGTCCCCCCAGGGAGTACACCGCATCCGTTTCCCGGTTCCCGGCTGCCTCCGGCTGATCCAGATAAGCCTTGGTCAGCTGCGCATAGCGGCTGGAGCTGTCCTGCAGCGCCCGGACATGTTCCCGCTGTTTGCGGTACAGAATGTATGCCTTGGCAGCGTCGGCGTAGCCGGCCATCGACAGAATCCGTTCGGCGCTGTCCTGAATCTGCTCCACGCTGATGCGCCCGTTGTCCATGGCGAGAGAAAAATCCGCGCTGACCCGGAGGGCCAGAAGCTGCAGGATGCTGTCATCCGGTACAGGTCCGAGGCTGGCAAAGGACTTCCGGATGGCTGTCACGATTTTTTCCATATCAAAGGGAACTTCCGTCCCATCCCGTTTCACCACCAGCCAGTTCATCGTTCAAGCCTCTCTTTCCACTTTGCAAACGCCGGTTCCTCCATGGGCTTCAGCCCGGGATCAATGCCGGCAGCGCTTTTTTCGTGATTGCGGACAACGACATGCGGGGCGTCTTTTATCAGACTTTCCAGAGCCTGCAGATCTGTCTTGTCAAAACCGCCATCGTTCAGTTCCACCACCGCGTCCCAGTCAATACCTGCCTGCTTCAGCATCTGGATGCTTTCCAGCAGCGGTCCCATATGAAATGTCTTCAGTCCCGCACTGGCAGCGTAATGGGCGGGATCGTTCAGAATCTGCAGGCTGACTTCCTGCACAAGACTCTCCTGCAGACACTGTTCCAGCTGACGGGGAAAGGTCCCGTTTGTCTGCAGACGGACCGGAACCTGCATCCTGCGAAGATGGCGCAGAAAGGAAATCAATCCCTCCTGCAGGAAGGGCTCCCCGCCCCGGATCACGACGCCGTCAATGAACGTCTTCCGGTGGGCAATCTGATCCAGGATGTCTTCCGTCTGCAGGATGCGGGCATCTTCCTCCAGAATCACCCGGGATCTGTCAGCGCAGCCGGGACACCGGAAATTGCAGCCGGCTGCATGCAGCACCAGCGAGAGTTTTCCCGGCCAGTCATTGACTGACAGAAGATCCATCCGGTAGAACAGCAGCGGTGCATTCTCTGTGCGGGAGGCTTCAATGGCGTTGTTCACCAGTGATCTGGTCTGTGAGAGAAACTGCCCGGCCTGTTCATCGGGAATCGCAGCCATGAGATGGTTCCACCAGTCTCTGCGGATGCCGTAGATCCTGGCAATGACCATTTTGGAGCGGTCTGTGGTGTACAGGTGCCTGAGGCGCTTGTCGGTTCTGGAAGGCACCGTTTCGATGTACCCCAGAGACTCCAGTTTCTGGACGTTTTTGGTCACGGTTCCCTTGTCATACTGGCCCTGGGCAACAATCTGATTGGCGGTGATGCCCTCTGATTCGTAAATCATGAGCAGCACCGGCAGCTGTGCGTAGGTCAGGTCAAAAGGCTGCAGCTGACGGTCGTAATATTTCTGTGTGGCTCTGGAGAGGATATTCAGGTCCAGAAGCAGATCTGTGTGCAGTTCCATCAGATATATTGTACCGGTTTTTGGCACTGACGGCACATTCCGCCTGCTGTTCCACATGCTTTCCCGCTTCATCAGCTGTCCGGCTGCAAAAAAAACCTGCGAAGCAGCATTCTGTCCGCAGGTCTGTATCTGTGTCCCGAGCCAGGATCACATGGGTTTCGCATTTACATTTTCGTCGCGGACCACCACATCGTGAGCGCCGCCTTCGACAATGCTTGTACCGGATACCAGGGTCACCTTGGCGTTTTCCATCAGTTCCGGAATGGTCAGACAGCCGCAGTTGCACATGGTGTGACGGACTTTGGACAGTGTCAGACCCACATTTTCCCGCAGGCTGCCGGCATAGGGAACATAGGAGTCCACGCCTTCCACAAAGGACATCTTGCCTTCGCCTCCGACGTCATACCGCTGCCAGTTGCGGGCCCGGGCGCTTCCCTCACCCCAGTACTCTTTCATGTAGTTGCCGTTGACGGTGACCAGGTTGTTGGGTGCTTCATCAAACCGGGCGAAATAGCGTCCCAGCATGACGAAATCCGCTCCGAACGCCAGTGCCAGCGTGATGTGATAATCATGCACGATGCCGCCATCCGAGCAGACAGGAATATAGATGCCTGTTTCCCGGAAGTATTCATCACGGGCTTTGGCAACTTCCAGGGTGGCTGTGGCCTGTCCACGACCGATGCCTTTCTGCTCCCGGGTGATGCAGATGGAACCGCCGCCGATTCCCACTTTGACAAAATCCGCACCGGCTTCGGCAAGGAAGCGGAATCCGTCCGCATCCACCACATTGCCGGCACCCACTTTCACCGTGTCGCCATAGTGTTCCCGGACCCATTTGAGGGTATCCGCCTGCCAGCAGGAATAGCCTTCGGAGGAATCAATGACCAGCACATCCGCACCGGCTTCCACCAGAGCCGGGATCCTTTCGGCATAATCCCGGGTGTTGATGCCGGCCCCGACCACGTAGCGTTTATCCGCATCCAGGAGCTCATTGGCGTATTCCTTGTGGCTGTCATAGTCTTTACGGAACACGAAGGAAACCAGTCTCTGGTCATCGTCCACGATAGGCAGCTGATTCAGTTTGTGATCCCAGATGATGTCGTTGGCTTCCGAGAGCGTGATGCCGTCTTTGCCCACGATCAGTTTTTCATAGGGTGTCATCACATCCCGGACCAGCGTAGCCGGATCGATCCGGGACTCCCGGTAGTCACGGCTTGTGAGGATGCCCACCAGGATGCCGTTGCGTTCGCCATTGTCAGTGACAGCCATGGTGGAATGACCGGTCTGGTTCCGGAGCCGGATCACATCCGCAATCGTGGAATTCGGGGAAATGTTAGAATCACTGTCCACGAAACCGGCCTTGGTGCTCTTGACCTGACGGACCATAGCCGCCTGCCGTTCAATGGGCTGGGATCCGTAAATGAAAGCCACGCCGCCTTCTCGGGCCAGGGCGCAGGCCAGTTCCGGACCGGAAACCGCCTGCATGACAGCGCTGACCAGAGGGATCTTCATGGTGACTGCGGGCTTTTCGCCCTTTGCAAACTTCACCAGCGGGGTGGACAGATCCACATTGTCCGGTGTGCAGTCCGGCCCGGTATATCCGGGAACGAGAAGATATTCGCTGAAGGTGCGGGACGGTTCCTTAAAGAATTTTGCCATGGTTCCTCCTTGTTGTTCCAACTTATGTTACTGATTATCATAAAAGTCCGCCGGCAGTCAGTCAAGAGCGCCGGCGGTTTCATTATAGCTCAGGATTCCCGGGTGGATTATCCTCAGGATTCCAGCTGGCAGACCAGCACGGAATAAGGCGCAATGACCAGATTGCTGGTGTATTCCTGATTCGAGTCTCCGTTGTCAAACAGCACATGGCCCAGTTCATGAATGCCGTACTGGAACCAGGATCCGGTGGGGTTCAGAAAACAGATCAGGCGGTCTCCGTCTTTGTCTGTGCGGTATACCAGACACTGCCCGTTGATGGTTTCAAACCGGACGTGGTCGGCAATTTCCCCGGAGGTCCGCAGCCGGAGAGAACGGTGATTCTTTCTGATTTCAATCAGCTTTTTCGTATCCCGCAGAATGCTGCTGTGACGGTCCCGGCGGTGATAGTCCATCTGGTTGATGTTGTCACCCCGGTTGTAGGTATTGCCGATACCTTCCTTCGACCGCCCGAACTCCTGGCCGGCGTGCAGGAAAGGCACACCCTGAGACAGCAGCACCACCGCATTGGCAAACACCTGACGCTTGTCCCGCAGTTCGCTTCCTTCCCCGTGACAGGCGGCTTTGTTTTTGTCCCACAGTGTGTGGTTGTCATGACATTCCACATAGTTGATGGCTTTCTGCGGAGAATCATACCGGTATTCACCGCAGGAAGCTGCCATGACATTCATCACATCTCCCAGCGCAGCGGTATTGCCGCTGGCAAATCCCGTCTGTGCCAGATCACCGTTGGAACCCCGGACAATATCCCGGAACCGGTCCGAGAAATGTCCCACATTGGGCATTTTTCCCTGGTTTTCCTGAGATGCCCGGATTTCCGGCGGGACAAAGCTGGGCATGTTCCAGCCTTCTCCGTAAATCATGAAGCCGGGTTTGATCTTCCGGCATTCCTCTGCGATCTCATTCATCAGATTCACGTCCAGGATCCCCATCAGATCGAACCGGAATCCGTCCACATCATACAGCTGCACGATTTTCCGGCAGGTTTCCACGAAATACCGCCGGCTCATCACAGGCTGTGTGTCAATGTCATTGCCGCAGAAAGAACCATTGGAAAACTCCCCGTTCTGATTCATCAGAAAATAATAATAGGGAACCAGTCGTTCCAGGGAGAACTCATCCTTGCTGTAGACATGATTGAACACCAGATCCAGATTCACCCGGAGTCCGGCCGCATGCAGATCATGGACCAGATTCGCGAATTCCTGGACCCGTTCCGCACCCTTGTCCGGATTCAGGGAATAGGAGCCCTCCAGGGTGCGGAAGTGCATGGGATCATATCCCCAGTTGTAATACAGACCGGGGTGCGCTTCGTCCACGCTGCCAAAATCAAACACCGGCAGCAGCTGCACGTGCGTGACACCCAGAGATTTCAGATAGGAAAAGCCTGTCCGCTTGGCATGGGTGACAGCACTCTCTTCCGTAAATCCCCGGAATGTGGAGGGATGCTGCACACCGATGTTGTTGGCGCTGGTCATATCCCGGACACTGGCCTCGTAAATGATCGCATCCGTGTTGCTTTCCAGCGGCGGCATCCAGATTTTTTCCGGCAGATTCAGCGATGCCGGATCCACCACAATGGAGCACTTTCCGTTCATGCCCCCGAAAAACGAATAGGGATCCACAGTCTCCAGCCATTTTCCGCCGTTGCGGACCATGAAGGTGTACCTGGCTTCATTCCAGTCGCCGGGGACTGTGACTTCAAAAATCCCGGATTCCTTTCTCTGCAGCTCCTGACTCACAGTCCGGGTGCCCTGTTTGAGCGTCACAATGATCCGGTGAGCCGTGGGAGCCCAGAGCCGGAAGGTCACAGCTTCCGGTGTATAGACAGCACCCAGAGGTCCGTCATATTCATAGTCCCGGGCAAAGCGGGATGTTTTGGTGATATGGGAATACACAGCCGGGGTTTTTTGGCAGTGTTCATCATAGACATAGTATTCTTCCCCGACCTCAATGGGCTGCAGCGGACGCAGCACGGAATGGACATACCCGTTGGGCAGTTCCGAGCGGGTGACCAGCTCCATCTCGATGATTCTGTCTCTGGAATCCTTCAGATGATAAAACCGGCTTTTCCCGCCGAAGAAGTTATTGGATTTATATACGTTCACTTTGTCGTAATCGTCAAAATACGCTTCAAATGGTTCACGCATTCGCATGGATCGTTTCCTCCCCGCAGACACAACAATGATAACACGTCATAACCTTCCGGCGAAACCAGTCTCCTGTTCCTGTCTAATAATTACAATTTATGGCACGATACTTGAGAATGACGTCGCATTCAGCATCCGTTTCTTCATCCTGCAGCCGTTCCGTCAATCCCTGCCGGCTCAACAGCCGGTCCTGACCGGCACTGTGTCCGGATCCGCCCTGTTGTATACTGAAACAGTCACAGTCCGCCTGCATCCCCGTCTGCGATCATGCACACTGCACAGCGGCGGCCGCTGCCGGACACAGAAGAAAGGAAATTCAGATCATGAGAATCGAAGAAGATGTACTTGGCACCATTGAAGTGCCGGATGGCTGCTGGTGGAAATCCCAGACCCAGCGTTCCCTGGAAAACTTTCCGGTGGGAGAAGAGAAGATGCCGGAACCGCTGATTCAGGCCTTTTCCCTGCTCAAACTCTGCTGCGCCCGAGCCAACCTCCGCTTCGGCGTCATCACCTCCTTTCAGGAAGCCGCCATCGAAGAGGTATGCCGCCGGATCCTGAATCAGGAACTCCGGGATCAGTTTCCTCTGTCCGTATGGCAGACCGGGTCAGGCACTCAGACCAACATGAACCTGAACGAAGTCATCACCACCCTGGGCAATCTGCACGCAGGCAGGGACATTCTTCATCCCAATGACGTGGTCAATGCCTCTCAAAGCAGCAACGACACCTTCCCTTCGGCTCTGCACATCATGGCCGTACTGGAAGTCACAGGAAAGCTGCTTCCGGCGCTGGATGCCATGATTGACTGTCTCCGGGATCTGGAAAAGAAAAACGCCGGAATCATCAAAATCGGCCGGACTCACCTGCAGGATGCCACCCCGCTGTACCTGTCCGGTGAAATCTCCGGCTGGCGCAGCATGATCGAACACGCCCGCCGGCAGATTCTGGACACCCTGCCCTATCTCCGGGAACTGGCAATCGGGGCCACAGCTGTGGGATCCGGCATCAACTGCCCGGCGGGATTTGATCAGGTCTTCTGTGATATCCTGAACCGGGAAACCGGAGAATCCTTCCGTCCCGACCCAAACAAGTACCATGCCCTGACCTCAAAAGATGCAGCCGTGTTTCTCTCCGGAGCTCTGAAGTCTCTGGCTGCCAATATGATGAAAATCGCCAATGACATCCGCTGGCTGGCCTCCGGTCCCCGCTGCGGCATCGGTGAACTGATCATCCCCGCCAATGAACCCGGTTCCTCCATCATGCCCGGAAAAGTCAATCCCACCCAGTGCGAATCCGTGACCATGACCGCCGTTCAGGTCATGGGCAATGACGCAGCCATTGGCATGGCCGCCAGCCAGGGAAATTTCGAGCTGAATGTGTTCATGCCGCTGATTGCCTACAACCTCTGGCAGTCCATCCGGCTGCTGGCTGATTCCGCGGATTCCTTTACAAAACGCTGTCTGAAAGGACTGGAAGCCAACACGCCGGTGATCGAAGCCAATCTGGAAAACAGTCTGATGCTGGTCACCTGCCTGAATCCGGTCATTGGATACAAAAAAGCAGCCCGGGCAGCCCGGACCGCGCATGAACAGGGGATTTCCCTGAAGGAAGCCATTCTGGTATTGGGATATCTGACAGAAGAAGAATTCGACAGACACGTGCAGCCGGAAAAAATGGTCAGACCGCTGTGATCCGTCACAGTCCGCAGACTGCAGCGACCCGGTGATCACGCACTGATCAGATCAGCGGACTGAACAGTTTCAGCACATCCCGATAAAACCGCACCGGCCATTTTACAGACCGGCATTCCGCCAGTGTGACCTCATGAGAGACTTCGAACATGGATTCGAAGTCTTTTCTGATATCCTGCAGACAGCCGGTTTTCCTCATCCAGACCCCGCATTCGTAATTCAGATAATAAGAACGGTTGTCCATGTTCACCGTCCCCACCAGAGCGTTTTCATCATCACTCAGGAACACTTTTCCGTGAATGAACCCCGGGGTATACTCATATACCCGTACCCCGGCTTCGATCAGCGGCTGATAGTTGGACTTGGTCACCTGATAGACCATTTTCTTGTCGGGAATACCCGGCACAAGAATCCGCACATCCACACCATTGGCTGCCGCGAGCTTCAGCGTGGCAGTCATCTCCGCATCAATCACCAGATACGGTGTGGAAATCCACAGATACTCATTCGCCATATTGATCATGTTCATGTGCATGTTCTTGCCGGTGTCATTCTCATCTGTCGGCGCATCAAAGAACGGAATCAGAAACCCTGTCCCGGCAGTCTCCGGAAAATCAGCCCCCGGCCGGACATAGCTGGAATAGCTGGTATTCCGGTTTGCCTGATAGTTCCAGATCTGCAGAAAGGAAATGGTGAACTGTTCCACTGCCTTGCCGCTGACCTGGATCCCCATATCCTTCCAGTACCCGAACCGCTTTTTCATGTTCACATACTCATCTGCGATGTTGATTCCGCCGGTAAACGCCGTAACGCCATCCACCACAATGATCTTCCGGTGATCCCGGTTGTTCATCTGCATCGCCAGCTGCGGCTTCAGCGGATTGAAGACATGAGTTTTGATTCCCTGGGACTCCAGCCACTGATCATAATCCGGCTGCATATGCGTAAACGCCCCGAAATCATCGTAAATAAACCGGACATCCACCCCGGCTTTGGCTTTTTCGATCATGACCTTCAGAATTGCATCCCACATCCGGCCGTTGTCCAGAATGAAAGTCTCCACAAATATGAACTTCTCCGCTCTGGACATCGCTTCGATGATCGCCTGACACTGCTCCTGTCCCGTAGGAAAATACCGCAGACTGCAGTGTTCATACACCGGAAAATAGCCATTGGCCCAGGCCATGGACACCATCTTGTCCAGGATGGGATCCTCCCCCGTCGCCTGCAGCGTTTTCATATTCTGATGCGCATACTGTTTGTAATCTGCATACGCCTGCCTGTCTTTGATCATCAGCGCCTTGGGAATTTTCTTGGCGCCAAACAGCAGATACAGAATACCGCCAAACACCGGCAGCGCCAGAATGACGAATATCCAGAGAAGCCGGGAGCTGGAATCCTGATCCTTTCCGGCTATGACAATGGCGATCACTGTGGAAAGCAGAACCATCAGGTAATAAATCAGGATGAACTGACTGGAGAAATAAAACAGAAATATCAGCAGGATCAGTACCTGCAGAATCAGTCCGGAGACTACATAAAAAGCTTTTGATTTGAGAAAATGTACAATGTTTTTCACAGTTCCTCCTTTCCGCTTAACTGAATTGTTTTGGTTTCCTTCAAAGCGCATATTGTTTATTTTACCGGGTTTTACCCCTCTTTGACAAATATCTTCTGTCACTGCTCTGCCGATGGGCCTGCGGCCCTGGCCGGGGCCCGGGATCGGATGACTGTGCTGTCTGCATGTACTCTGAAAACAAAAAAAACCGATACCCTTTCGGATACCGGCTTTCTCAGTGGCCATGTGTTATTTTTGCCTTTCGGCTATCGTCACCGTGAGAGAGCTTGACTTCTGTGTTCGGGATGAGTACAGGT
>NZ_CAJUPA010000038.1 GCF_910588395.1 uncultured Faecalibaculum sp.
TCATCCAAGTGTACAGGATGTGAGAGTCGGAACCTCACCAAAGTTTAGAGCGCCGGTTTTTCATGCAGCCGGCTGTACCGGAGGGCAGTGGTATCCGGCGGGTTTCCGGCGGCAAATGGCGGTAAAATGACAGAGAGAAACGAGGTGCAGATATGTTGAGCGAACTGAACAATGAACGCAGAAATCTGGTATCCGACTTGAAGCTGCAGGCTGCCAGCCGGGCATTGCGGGAAGCGGCGGACCAGCTGGATGACAGAATGATGCCGCTGAAAGGCAGCCATGAAGAGTATGTGGCGCGAAACCGGGAAGAGGATCTTCGTCAGATCGGCATGCTCGCTGTGGCAGCCGGGCTGTCCGCTGCGGCAGTGATTGCTCTGATTGTGCTGGTGACAAAGCTGGTCAGAAAAGGTCAGATCAGAGCAGACGAAAAACTGGAAGAAATCAGGCGGGATCTGGAACGCCGCATCGAACAGGCATAGAACCTGAAGGGAGCCTCGCCGGCATGCGGGCTCCTTTTTTAAGCCGGTGGTCTGTTCCGGCGGAATTCACATCAGAATCAGACAGTTTGTAAGCTCTGTGAGAATTATGAAAATTGTTTCAAACCGGTAAGGGGAGACAGAAGAATCATGCTATAATCGCTCTGAGGTGATATCAATGAGTCTGGACCAACTGATGCAGGCTGTTTCACAGTTCGCTTCCTGGCTGCTGCCTGTGGCAGGTGTAGCCGTACTGGTCTACCTGGTCCTGTTTCTGAAGACTCTGATCGAAACGCTGAAGGATCTGTCCCTGACCCTTCTGACCGCCCAGAATGAGATCGAGAAACTTGACGGACCGTTGCAGACACTGGATGACCTGTCCAAAACCGTGGATGAAGTCCACGCAGCCATGAAGCAGATGGCTTCCTCCGCAGCAAAATCCGCGCAGGAAGGCATGGAACATGTGAAGGAATGGTTCTCCAGATCCAAAGAGGAAACGCAGGATGCCGTGGAGGAGATCCGCGTGAAAACCGATGAAGCCGTGGCAGCTGCAGCGGCGAGTGCCGAAGAAGCTATGGAGGAGTGAATATGACAGATAAACCCAACGAACGTCCGGAAGACCGGAAACCGGAAACACCGGAGGAAACCGAAACACAGAAAGATGAGCTGGAACAGGTGGATGAAATGGAAAAGGAATCCCTGAACGAACTCCAGACATTCCGGGAAGCGGACAATGCCGCCAATGATGATGCCGTCAATGATGCCGAAGAGGCACTGAAGAAAATCTTCGAAGACATGCGCCGGTGGATCAGGGAAAACGGAGATCCGGAAGTGGTGAAGGAGCGTCTGGAGAAGGGACGTCAGGATATTGCGAAAGTGCTCATGGAAACCCGGGACAGCGTGATTGCTCTGGCCAGATCCGAACAGTTTAAAAAGACGGTGGAAGCCGGACGGGATTTTGTTGTGGGAACCGGATCCATGATTGCGGATGGCGTCAAATACGGCGCGGATCAGCTGATGAAAAACCCCGCGATCAGCAAGGTGGTTACAGATGTGGACAGCAAACTGGATTCCCTGAGGCAGAACGAGAATCTGAAGGGAGCGGTGGATTCCGCGGAAGAAGCCATGGACAAGCTGAACACAGCGATTTTCAACGGCATCCGCAGTTTCTTCAGCAAACCGGCTGATGCCTCAGCTTCCAAAGCACCTGCTGCGGATGAACCCCCTGCAGTTCCCGAAGACAGGGACCTGCCGGCTGTGCGCGGAGAACAGCGTCCTGCCGTGACGGATCAGCCGGATGAGAAATAGAAGGTACGCATGAAACGAATTACGATTTACGACGTAGCCAAGGAAGCGGATGTTTCCCTGGCAACAGTCAGCCGGGTCATCAATGACAGCAATGTGGTCCGGGAAGATACAAGACAGAGGGTGCAGGAAGCCATTGAGAAACTCGGCTACAAGCCCAATGCAATTGCCCAGGGGCTGGCTCTTTCCAAAACCACGACCATTTCCATTGTCATGAGCGAGAATCTTTTTGCCTACAACTCCAAGATTCTGAACGGACTGATGGATGTGGCGAAAATCTACAATTACAACATCATGTTCCATACAACATCCAAGGGCATTTCCCGCATGCAGGATGTCATTGAATCCATCATCAAGTCACGTGTGGATGGAGTGATCCTGTTCAATGACAACTTCAATGACGAGGAGATGGAGGTGCTCAAGGAGTACCAGATTCCCATGGTGATTGTCGGTGCCAAGCTGGACCGGGAACCGGAAGGCAAGGTCGGCAATGTGTATGTGAACTTTGAGAAACTGGCGTATGATCTGGTCAATGAGAGTTTTGACCGGGGCATCGAAGACATCACGCTGGTGGAAGACAAGCTCAACCTCAGCATGATGAACCAGCTGCGCCGGGGCATCGAAAAGGCCTTTGAAGAACATGGAAAGGAGTTCACGGGATACATCGGCTATGATGATTCCTACAAGAGCTCCTACAACTTCCTGACGGATTACTACAAGGACAAAAAACCCAGCAAACTGGTGATCACCTTCCGGGATTCCCAGGCGATTGCCGTCCGCAATGCCGCCAACGAGGCAGGCTGCAGGTCCATGGAAGACTACGAAGTGATTTCCATTCTGGATTCCAAGTATCTCGCCATGGTCCGTCCACCAATCAACTCCTACATTCTGCCGGAGTACGACATGGGAGCCATTGCCATGCGTCTGCTGACCAAGATGCTGGTCAACGATCCTTCAGTCCAGGAAGACCGGAAGATCGAAATCGAATATTCTCCCATGATCCGGGAAAAGCGTCAGGATACGGAAAAGGTATCCTTCGAAGCCATCAGCTGAATCGTCTGAATCAGGAGCGGTGAAAAGCCGCTCCTGTTGACGTTGAGCCGAGACTGCAGACTTACAGTTTGCCTCTGTCACATCCGGACGCCTATAATGGGGACATGGAGATTATCTACACTGACCAGACCGGAACCGGTTTTCTGGACTCTTACATCCCTTTATATGAAGAAATTGCAAGCAAAACAGCCAGACATCTGAATCTGGAGGACGATTTCCAGCTGGGTGTTGTGGCCATGACCCCGGAGCAGATCCATGCAGTCAACCGGGAGTATCGTCAGGTGGACCGGCCGACGGATGTGATCAGCTTCGCTCTGCAGGATGAACCGGATGCGTTCCGCATTCCCGGGGAGCCACTGGAACTGGGAGACATTTTCATCAGCATTCAGGCTGTCCAGGACCAGGCGGCTGAATATGGTCACAGCCAGAAGCGGGAAGCTGCCTTTCTGTTCTGCCATGGTCTGCTGCACCTGCTGGGATACGACCACATGACACCGGAAGATGAAACTGTCATGTTCGGCCTGCAGCGGGAGATTCTGAATGGACTGGCTGAAAAACAGGTTTAAGTACGCTGGCCGAGGTTTCGCACGGGGGGTATTCCGGGACAGAAGCATACGGCTGCAGCTTGGCCTGGGCCTGACTGCCTGTCTGGTGGCCTGGAAGCTGAAATGCACGGCTGCCGAGTGGCTCTGGATCCTGCTGGCTGTGGCTCTGGTGGTCAGCGGCGAGATTTTCAATTCCTGTCTGGAAAAAACCATCGATTACATTTCCCTGAAACGGGATCCGCGGGCTGCGCTGATCAAGGACATGGCAGCGGCCGGGGTTTCGGTTCTGTGTCTGTTCGCAGCCGTGACCGGCTGCGCCATCTTTCTGCCCAAAATTCTGGAGGTTTTCTCATGACTCATAAATCAGGCTTCATTGCCATCGTCGGACGGCCCAATGCCGGCAAATCCACGCTGCTCAACGCGCTGCTTCAAACCAAGATCGCCATCAGCTCCGACAAGCCAAATACCACCCGCAACAACATCGCGGGCATTTTAACGGAACCGGATGCACAGTTTGTGTTCCTGGATACGCCGGGCATTCACAAACCGCAGCAGCAGCTGGGACGGGTGCTGAACAAAAACGCCTACAACGCCATGGAAGACGCAGACGTGGTGGCCTGGATCATTGATGTGACGCAGAACTTCGGTCCCGGGGATGAATTTGTCCTGGAACGGATCAGGGATCTGCACAAACCTGTGATTCTGCTGGTGAACAAGGTGGATCTGGTTCCCAAGGAAAAGCTGCTGCGCAAACTGCTGGACTGGCAGGAGAAATTCGATTTCAGCGATATTGTGCCGGTATCCGCCAAAGCGGGAGAGAATCTGACGGAGCTGAAAAAGGTCTTTGAAACGTACCTGCCGGAAGGCCCCGCGCTGTATCCGGAGGAAATGATTTCCGATCATGACCTGGCGTTTCAGCTTTGCGAAATTGTCCGGGAAAAGATTCTGTGGCGCACCCACGAAGAAATTCCGCATTCCGTCGCGGTTGTCCTGGAAAAAAGCGAGGAACGGGGCAGAAAGCTGCTGCTGAACTTTGTCATCATCGTGGACCGCAATTCTCAGAAAGGCATCCTGATCGGCAAGGGCGGGGACATGATCCGGTCCATCCGCCTGGCTGCCCAGACAGAGATCAAGAACAAGCTGAACCGTCCTGTGGATCTGGAGCTGTATGTGCGGGTGGAACCGAACTGGCGGAACAAGGAAGCCAAAATCAAGGAATTCGGTGTCGATCTGCAGAATGAGTAACTGCCTGCGGCAGCAGGAGGCCGCTGACCGGTGAGCCGGAAACAGCTGGAGGGACTGGTGCTGGAATGCACGCCGTACCGGGAACGGGATGGGCTGGTGGCCCTGGCTACGCCGGAAGGTGTTATCCGGATTCTGGCCCGGGGCATCCAGAAGGAAACCTCCAGAAACCGCCGGATCTGTCTGCCCTTCACCAGAGTGCAGATTGAAACAGAGCAGCAGGGAGAAGGCATGCACAGACTGATCCATGGAACCCTGCTGGAAGACTGCGGCGTGATCAGCGAGGACCTGCGGATGCAGGCGGTCTGTCTGGCGGTGAATGAAGCGGTGATCCGCAGCGGCATGCCTGCAGGTCTGTATGCCAGGCTGGAGGCTCTCTGGTTCAGCTGCCGGCAGAAGAATCCGGACTGGCTGGGACGGGCTGCAGTAACGGCAGCACTGATTCTGCAGGCGGAGGGCATTGCCCCGCAGGTGGACGGATGCGCCATCTGCGGCAGTCAGAGTCAGATCTGTTCGATGGATCTGGAAAGCGCCGGTTTTCTCTGCCGGCGGCATGCCAGAGGGCGCCCTGTGTGGAAACCTGAGCGGCTGCGGCGCATGCGGCAGGCCGTCAAAGTCCCTCCGGGTCTGGAAAACCGCCTGGATCTGACCGGTTTCACGCTGGCGGATGTCCGCCTGCTGCTGGCCTGGTATTCCCGCTATGGCCACAGTCCGCTGAACAGCGTGCGGTTTCTGGACCTGGTGGTCTCCATGTATCCGGAACCAGATGATTCGGCGCAGACAGAATCAGCCAGGGAAAATCCGAAAAATACCGGTAACAACTGACGGTCTCCAGCAGGAGACCGTTGCTTTTTGTGCTACAATAATCTATGTCTATCCTTGCGCTTTGCACAGAACAACGGCAGGGATATAAAGAAAGAGGAGAATATATGAGCCAAAAAAACTTCAACGAAGTCGTGTCTCACATGAAAAACTACGGCTTTGTTTTCCAGGGAAGCGAGATTTACGGCGGCCTGGCCAACACATGGGATTTTGCCCCGCTGGGAATCGAGCTCAAGAACAACATCAAGAATGCCTGGTGGAAGAGGTTCATCACTGAACAGAAGGAAAATGTGGGCCTTCAGTCCGCAATCCTCATGAATCCGAATGTCTGGGTGGCCAGCGGGCATGTAGGCGGTTTTTCCGATCCCCTCATGGACTGCCGCAAATGCAAGACCCGGTACCGGGCTGACAATCTGATCGAAGAGGTGACCGGCGGCGAGGTAAACCCGGCCGGATGGTCCAATGAACAGATGGAAACCTACATCCGGGAACATGAAATCGCCTGCCCGGGCTGCGGTGCCAGGGATTTCACCCCGATCCGTCAGTTCAACCTGATGTTCAAGACGTTCCAGGGTGTGACGGAAGATGCGAAAAACGAAATCTATCTGCGTCCGGAAACTGCCCAGGGCATTTTTGTGAACTTCCGCAATGTCCAGCGCGCCATGCGTAAGAAGCTGCCCTTTGGAATCGGACAGATCGGCAAGTCATTCCGGAATGAAATCACGCCGGGCAACTTCATTTTCCGCACCCGGGAATTCGAGCAGATGGAGCTGGAATTCTTCTGCAAGCCCGGCACTGACCTGGAATGGTTTGACTATTACTGCAGGACCTGCGTGAAATTCCTGGAGGATCTGGGACTGAGCCAGGACAGGCTGCGTCTGCGGGCCCATGATCCGGAAGAACTGGCCCATTATTCCAACGGAACCAGCGACATTGAGTTTTTCTTTGGAGATCCCATTGGCTGGGGTGAACTCTGGGGAATTGCCGACCGCACGGATTTTGACTTGAAAGCCCACCAGGAGCATTCGAAGCAGAGCCTGGAGTATTTTGATCCGGAGACAAACGAGAAATACCTTCCCTATGTCATCGAGCCCTCCGTGGGTGTGGAACGGCTGATTCTGGCTGTGATGTCCCAGGCACTGGAAGACGAGAAGATCTCGGATACGGATACCCGTCTGGTGCTCCGGCTCAAGCCGTGTCTGGCTCCCTACAAAGCCGCGGTTCTGCCGCTTTCCAAGAAGCTTTCTGCCCAGGCCAACGAGATTTTCGAGGGTCTGTGCCGGGAATTCCCCGTTACATATGACGAGGCCCAGTCCATCGGCAAGCGGTACCGCCGTCAGGATGCCATTGGCACACCTTTCTGCGTAACGGTGGACTTCGATACCGAAAAAGACGGCTGTGTCACGATCCGGGAACGGGATTCCATGGAACAGGTGCGGGTGCCCGTTACACAGCTGGCTTCCTGGATCGGCGAGCGCTGCCGGTTTGAATAATCTGAACTGAAGTGCCGGTTTTTTCCGAGAATACCATCAATGAAGTCCGGGCCCGCACGGATATCGTGGATGTCATTTCCCAGTACGTCAGTCTGGAGAAGAAAGGGAAGGAATTCAAAGGCGTCTGCCCCTTCCACGACGACCACGATCCATCCATGTCCGTGAGTCCGGACAAGCAGATTTTCAAGTGTTTCGTCTGCGGTGCAGGGGGTAATGTCTTCACCTTTCTGCAGAAAATCGAGCAGATCACCTTCCCGGAAGCAGTGACCCGGGCTGCCGCCATGGCCGGGATCGATCTGAAACTGCCCCGGACAACGGCAGTCAGTCCGAATCAGAAAGCCTGGAACTGCCTGCAGTCCTTCACGGAATATGCCCGGTATTTTCTGGACAGTCAGGAGGGGGAAGAGGCCCGGAACTACTGCCGCAAGCGGAAGATCTCCGAAGAACTGCTGCAGACATTCGAAATCGGCTGGGCGCCCGGTCAGGAACGGCAGGTACGTTTCTTCCAGGGAAAAGGCTGGGACAGGGAGATGCTGGTGAAAACAGGGCTGCAGCAGCCGGAAACCGGCCGGCCGGTCTTTGCCGACCGGCTGCTGATACCCATTCACGACCGGGCTGGTCATCCGGTGGGGTACACAGCCCGGACACTGCAGAAAAACTCTGAAATTCCCAAATACGTCAATACACCGGCCACGCCGCTGTATGTCAAAGGCGATCTGGTCTTCAACTACCACCGTGCCAAGCCCGCCGCCCGGAAAGCTGGACGGGTCATTCTGGCTGAAGGGGCCATGGATGTGATTGGTCTGGCCAAAGCCGGCATCCGGGAAGCGGTGGCGAATCTGGGCACAGCCTGCACGGATACCCAGCTGGAACTGCTGCGTCAGCTCCAGGTCCCGGTCCATGTGTTTTACGACAGCGATCAGGCCGGCCGGAAAGCCGCGTATCAGTTCGGACGCCGGGCGATGGCGGCCGGGATCCCCTTTGCGATGGTTGCCGCCCGGGGTCTGAAGGACCCGGACGAGATTTATCTGGAGAAAGGGGCGGCTGTCCTGCGTCAGGTCGTGGACCACACCATCTCCTATCCCGAATTTCTCATGGACTACCTGGAGGAAACAGGGAATCTGGAGAATTACGAGGAAAGACTCCGCTACGGAGAAGAAGTCTCCCAGGCAGCCTGGAAGCTGCTGAAGGATTTTGAGCAGCCGGGGTTTTTCCAGAAACTGAAAAACAAAACCGGATTTGATTTTTCCGTCAGGGCACAGTCTGAAACCCGGCAGGAAACCCGGCAGACCACACGGCGAAAATCCGCCAGACCCATGCTTCCGGCTGTCAGGGAAGGACGGAAACGGGCGGAGGAGGCTGTGCTGCAGATGATGCTCACAAGCCGGGCTGCCGCCATGCGCTACCGGGAAGAAGTGGGATTCTTCGATGATCCCGCCTGTCATGCCCTGTCTCTGTACGTCTATGATGCCTATCGTTCCAGTGAGGAGCTGGATCCTCAGTCTCTGTTTGATGTGATCGAGGAGGAGGAAGCCCAGGGGCTTCTGGCGGATCTGATGGCCCGCCAGCTGCCGGAAGAGGCGCAGGCATTTTTTGAAGACAGTCTGTGTGCAGTCAAGGACCATGTCCTGGCAGGTGAAATCGAATCAGTCAACAAACGCATCCAGGAAACAGACGACCTGGAGGAAAAGAGCAGACTGGCGCAGGAGAAAATGGCCCTTGTCATTGCCCGGCACCAGGTGCGGACCCGAAAGGAAGGTTAGTCATGCCAGCGAAACAAAACGCTTTAAAAAACAGAAAATTTGCCAGTGTGGAGGATGCAAAACTGTATCTGGAAGCCATGCGGGATGCCAATCAGGACATTTCGCAGAATGAATTCATGGAATCCATCTCCAATCTGCACCTGGATGACGAAGCCACGGACCAGCTTTTCAACTGGTGCGAAGACAATGGCATCAATTTTGTGATGGACAACGATGATGAGGATTACGATTCCGATGATTCAGACGATCTGGACGAGGATGAAGATGACGAAAACTCCGTGGAGGATGAAATCAGCCAGCTGGAGCAGACATTTGCCAATGCCAGTCACACCAAAATCAATGATCCGGTGAAAATGTATCTGAAGGAAATCGGGCAGATTCCTCTGCTGAACCCGAAACAGGAGCCGGTGATCGCCAAGGCCATTCAGGATGGAGAAGATGCCCGGGCAAAGCTGGAAAGCCAGCCCGATCTGAGTGATGAGGAAAAACGGGAACTGAACCGGATTTCCGCAGAAGGCGAGCAGGCCAAGCAGCTGCTGATCAGCTCCAACCTGCGTCTGGTGGTCTCCATTGCGAAGAAGTACGTGGGACGCGGCATGCTGTTCCTGGATCTGATCCAGGAAGGCAACTGCGGTCTGATCAAGGCAGTGGAAAAATTTGACTACACCAAGGGATTCAAGTTCTCCACCTATGCCACCTGGTGGATCCGTCAGTCCATCACCCGGGCCATTGCCGACCAGGCCCGGACGATCCGGATCCCTGTGCACATGGTGGAAACCATCAACAAGCTGACCCGCATTCAGCGGCAGCTGGTCCAGGACCTGGGCCGGGATCCTCTGCCGGAGGAAATCGCCGAGAAGATGGAAGGCATCAGTGCGGAAAAAGTCCGGGACATTCAGAAAATCGCCCTGGATCCGGTTTCCCTGGAGACGCCGATCGGCGAAGAGGATGATTCCCATCTGGGTGATTTCATTGAGGACAAGGAAACCCTGTCTCCGGATGACTACACCAACAACCAGCTGCTCAAGGACGAGATCAATGCGGTTCTGCAGGGTCTGACGGAACGGGAGGAGAAGGTTCTCCGTCTCCGGTTCGGTCTGTATGATGGCCGCACCCGGACGCTGGAAGAAGTGGGCCGGGAGTTCAATGTGACAAGGGAACGGATCCGGCAGATCGAGGCCAAGGCTCTGCGCAAGCTGAAACACCCCAACCGCAGCAAGCGGCTGAAGGACTTCGTCAAATCATGAACCCGCGCCTGGCGGTTCTGCTCTCCCATGTAACAGGGCCCATCCTGGCGGATGTAGGCTGCGATCATGCACTGCTGGCGGCAGCTGCGGTGAAAACCGGCAGAGCCCGGAAGGTCTATGCCTGTGACATTGCCGAGGGTCCGCTGAACAGAGCCCGGGCGACAATCGCAAAAGAAGGGGTGACAGAGTCTGTCATCCCTCTTTTGTCTGACGGACTTGCGGCTCTGCCGGAGTTCTGCGATCAGATTGTCATAGCGGGCATGGGTGCTGAAACGATTGTGGAGATCCTGACAGCGGGAAGCGGGAAACTGGGTCCCGCCACCAGACTCCTGCTGTCTCCTCATACCAAAGCCTCGCTGCTGCGGCAGTGGCTGGAGGAGCATGGCTGGATCATCTGTCAGGAACAGTTTGTCCAGGACCGGGAGCGGTTCTATCCGGTGATGGATGTGCGGCCAGGGAGCACAGATTCCGGACTGAAGCCGGAAGAGCGGCTGTTCGGGGTCAGTCCCCTGCAGGATGAAACCTGGTCCATGTATCTGGATGCAGAACGTACCCGGCTGCATCAGCTGCTGGAGCGGGTCCCTTCACCTGTAAAACCCGGTATCCGCCGGCAGCTGGAACTGCTGGAGAAAGCGGCGGGACAATGATGGAGACACCAGGCGTCCTGAAGGTACACGATACGGAATTCAACGTACTCAGACTGCTGGGACACGGAAAAGGCGGCTATTCCTGGCTGGTAAGCCGGGATGGAAAAGAGTATGTCATCAAGCAGATCCACCACGAGCCCTGCACATACTACACTTTCGGAAATAAAATCGAAGCGGAACTGCGGGACTTCCATCGGCTGAAAGAAGCCGGCATTGCAATCCCGGTCATGCTGGATGTGGATATGCAAAGAGAGCGGATTCTGAAGGAATACATTCCGGGACCGACGGTCTATGATCTGGTAGCTGCCGGTCAGCTGCCGCCGGTTTGTACAGAACAGATCCGGCGACTGTCCTGTCAGGCCCGAAATGCCGGTCTGAATCTGGACTGGTTTCCCACGAATTTCATCTGGCATCAGAATCGCCTGTATTATGTGGATTATGAGTGCAATGACTTTATGGAGGAGTGGAGTCTGGAAAACTGGGGGATCCGCTACTGGACCCGGACACCGGAATTCCTGCAGGATCTGAACCGGCGCAGACAGCTGCCTGACACAGGAGCCCAAGCCGCATCGCCGGATCCTGACTGAATCCGGTCAGCAAAAAAAGGCATTCGCCTGGGAACCGCATCTGTACGGTTTCAGGCGAATGCCTTTTCGTTTTTGAAAGTCTCTGTCCATGCTATGCGGTTTCCAGTTTCCGGATCACCTCATCCACCAGATGCCCCGGGGTGCTGGCTCCGGATGTCACGGCCACTCTGGCGCGGGCAGGGATTCGATCCACGTCCAGATCAGTTGCGGATTCGGTTCGGATCACCAGCGGGATCCCGGCTTTGCGCCCCACAGCCTCCAGCTGTCTCGTGTTGTTGGAGAGGGGATCGCCAATCACGATCAGCACATCTGTGTCCGCAAGCTCCAGAACGGCTTCCTGCCGCAGTCTGGTGGCACTGCAGATTTCGTCGTGAAATTCCGCCTGCGGGTACTGCTGGCGGATGGCTTCAAAAAGATCCTGAATGTCCAGCACCGACATCGTTGTCTGGTTGGTCACAAACACCGGGCGGGTGATTCCGGCAGGAATGGCCTGTTCTCCGGTGATCAGATACACCTGATCCGAACTGGTGTACACCGCTTCCGCTTCCGGATGTCCCTGCTTGCCGATGTAGAAAACCGCATATCCTTCTTCCAGCTTCTGACGGACAATCTTCTGGGTGGACAGAACAAAGGGACAGCTGGCATCCACCGTGATCAGCCCTTTGTCTGCAGCCTTTGCGCGCACTGCATCACTGACGCCATGGGCTGTGAAAATCACGATGCCCTGATCCACCTGATCCAGCAGCTCCAGCCGGGTGTGCCCGTTTCCTTCCACCGTCCGGATTCCCGCCGCTGTCAGTTCCTCCATCACATGCCGGTTGTGGACCAGCTCGCCCAGAACCGTCACCGGGATATCCGGATTTTCCCGGCGGACTTTCAGGGCCGTGTCAATGGCTTTGCGAACCCCGCCGCAGGCTCCCTGCACTTTGACGCGGGCAATGGACTGCACCTTCATGTCTGTTCCTCCGTTTCATCCGGTTCATTGTATCACGGCCCGGTTTCCTCCTGCATCCATGCCCTGTCAGGCAGAGCCTGCTCTGCCATCGGCGAAAAAGGTGCTGGTTTGAATACCGCCGGGAAGTCTGAGATAATCCAGTCGGATACAAAGGAGTTGATTTCAATGTCCCGCATAGAGGAAATCATGAAGATAGAGGGCTTCAAAAAGCTCACACCCATTCAGGAAGCGGTGGTGAACCGCAAAGATCCCAATCGGGATCTGGTGGGCATTTCCAGTACAGGATCCGGAAAATCCCATGCCTTTTTCATGCCGCTGTTCGAGCGCATCGATCCGGAGAAGGACGAAGTGCAGGCGGTGATTTCGGTGCCGACCAGGGAACTGGCGTATCAGCTGTATGAACGTGCGAAGAACCTGGCGGCTCATTTCGGGATCCGGGTGAAGCTGGTGACCGGCGGCATGGACCGGCACAAGGTGGGAACCCGCCGGCCGCATCTGGTGATTGGAACGCCGGGGCGGATGAAGGACCTGTTTCTGGATGACAGGACGCTGCGTCTGGATACCGCGAAGGTGATGATCATTGACGAGGCGGACATGACGATGGAGTTCGGCTTTCTGGAGGATGTGGATCAGATCCTGTCGAAGATGGGAGAGGAAACCCAGGTCATGGTGTATTCCGCGACGATTCCGGAGAATCTGCAGCCGTTTCTGAAAAAGTATCTGCACAATCCGGAGATCATCACCATTGATACCAATGAGGAGTTCCAGAGCAATGTGACGAATTACCTCGTGCCGGCCAGGCATCTCAGCTACGAGGACAAGCTGCTGCAGATCCTGCCGGCGATCAATCCGTACATTGCGCTGATTTTCGCCAACACCACGGAGGAAGCCGCTCAGGTGGCTGCCCGGATGCGAGCCGAGGGCTATGACCTGGTGGAGCTGCATTCGGATATGGAAAGCCGGGCCCGGGCACAGGCGATCCGGCAGATCCAGTCTCAGAAGAAGTCCTATATCGTGGCCAGCGACATTGCCAGCCGGGGGATTGACCTGGAGGGCATTTCTCATGTCATTTCCCTGGGATTCCCGAAGGATCTGAAGTTCTTCTTTCACCGGATTGGCCGCACAGGGCGTGCCGGACGGGATGGAATCGCCATTTCGATTTATCAGGACAAGGACCGGCAGGCGGTGGATTCTCTGAAGAACAAAGGCATCCAGTGGCAGCACAAGGATGTGCGCCGCGGTCAGTGGGTGGATCTGAAGCCTCTGGAGAGGCGCCCGCGGAAAGGAACCGACCCGCTGCAGGCGGAGATTTCCAAAATTGTGAAATCCGGCAAAAAGACGAAGGTCAAGCCGAACTACAAGAAGAAACAGAAGCAGCAGATCGAGCAGCTGCGCAGGAAGCGCAAACGGCAGATCATTCAGGAGGATATCCGCCGGCAGAAGAAGGAACGGGCGAAGGAAAAACAGAAGGCCAAACGCCAGGGCAGCCGATGATCTGGCTGGGTTCTCATGTATCCATGAAGGCGCCCGGTTACCTGCTGAGCGCCGTGCAGGAATCCATCGGATATGGATCCAATGCCTTCATGATCTATACCGGACCACCGCAGAACTCCAGACGGGTGGATGTGGAGAAATTCCGGATCCCGGAAGCCCTGGCGCTGATGGATAAGGCCGGGATCGACCGCAGGCGGGTGATTGTTCATGCCCCGTACATCATCAATCTGGCCAATGCCATGAAACCGGAGACAGCGGATTTCGGCGCAGAGTTTCTCCGGGAGGAGCTCAGGCGCACGGCGGCGATCGGCGCTTCCACTCTGGTGCTGCATCCGGGCAGTCATGTGAAAGCCGGGACGGAAACCGGGATCACCTGGATCACGGACCGGCTGAATCAGATCCTGGAAGAGGATGATTCGGATGTGGTGATCGCTCTGGAGACCATGGCGGGCAAAGGAACGGAGATCGGCCGGAGTTTTGAAGAACTGAAGGCAATCCGTGACGGGGTCCGGTTTCCGGAGCGGATCGGCGTCTGTCTGGATACGTGTCACATCCACGATGCGGGCTATGATCTGAGCGATTTCGATGCGGTGCTGGAGGAGTTTGACCGGGTTCTCGGTCTGGACACCCTGAAGGTGATCCACGTGAATGACTCGAAGAATGCCCGGGGTGCCGCAAAGGACCGTCACGAGAACCTGGGAAAGGGGTACATCGGGTTTGAAATCCTGTATGGAATCGTGCATCATCCAAAACTGGCGCATGTGACCAAGATCCTGGAAACGCCCTGGATTGATGACAGACCGCCTTACAAGGAAGAAATCGCACTACTGCGGATGGAGCCTGCGGAGGCGGCTTTGCAGGCTGCTGCCCGAATGCTGGCGCAGGAGGATCAGACAGAGAAGGAAGAAACCGCTGTCTGACCGGCAGAGGATGCATGCTTTGTTTCCTGCGGAATCCGGACTTGTGAAATCTGCAGATGAAAAGGCACCGGAAACCCGGAGCCGGATCTGATCCGGTACCGGGAATCCGGTGCCTTTTTCCTGTTGGGAGAAAGATGCGCCGCGGTCTGTGAAACCGCCAGGGTGTCAGTGACTGACTTCAGTTGCCGTTGCCGGTTTGAAGGCATCAATTTCCGCCTTGAGTCGGTCGGCCATGGCTGCCACCGGGATCTTCTCGATGATTTTTCCTTTTTTGATCAGCAGTCCTTCGTCTTTGCCTCCGGCAATGGCGATGTCCGCATGCCGGGCTTCACCGGGTCCGTTGACGGCACAGCCCATGATAGCCACGGTCATTTCCTTGTTCACCCCCTGCAGGTACGCCTCGATTTCGTTCACCACCGGCTCCATATTCCACTGCGTGCGGCCACAGGAAGGACAGGCAATGAGGTTGGGCACGTTGTGCAGCAGACCGCAGTCTTTCAGCAGTTCCCGGACAATGGGAATTTCCTTCTGTGCGTCTCCGTTTACGGAAATCCGGATCGTGTTCCCGATTCCCTCCAGCAGCAGCGTTCCCAGAGCGAGACTGGATTTGATGGCGCTGGTGAGCTCCGTTCCCGCTTCCGTCACGCCAAGATGCAGAGGATAGTCAAAGGTTTCACTGGCCAGCCGGTAAGCCTCGATGCAAAGCAGCGGATCGCTGCTTTTGAAGGAGAGCACTGTATCGTAAAAGCCGCACTTTTCCAGGATCCGGACGTGCCGCATGGCACTTTCCACCATACCCTGGGCAGTGGGCCGGCCATACTTGTCGTGAATGTCCTTTTCCAGGGAGCCGGAATTGATGCCGATCCGGATCGGAACGCCGTGCTTTTTGCAGGCAGCCACCACAGCCCGGACATTTTCCTCACTGCCGATGTTGCCCGGGTTCAGCCGGATCTTGTCGGCGCCGTTTTCAATCGCCGCCAGCGCCAGCCGGTAGTCAAAGTGGATGTCTGCCACCAGAGGAATATGGATCTGTTCCCGGATCCGGGCGATGGCCCGGGCATCTTCCATGTCCATGCAGGAAACCCGGATGAGCTGGCAGCCCTGGGCCTCCAGCTGCAGGATCTGGTCCACGACTTCTTCCACCTGTTTGGTGGGGTGAGAGCACATGGACTGAATGATGACGTCATTGTTGCCGCCGATGACCAGGTCACCGACTTTCACGCTTCTGGTTTCTGTTCGTTTCATGTCTTCATTGTGGCGCAATCCACCCGCCTGCGCAACTCCCGGCAGCCCCGGCAGGCAGAAATCGGTTTCTGTCACAGACGGCTGACACTGTCGGGAAATGAGACAGAATGGCAGTTCCTGGATTCCGCCGGCGAAAAAATAACCCGGCACCCTCTGTGACTGATATAATTACACAAGTCCGGAAATACCGGGATCCCGGCAGCAGCCCTGCCGGCATCTGTGACGTACACCGGAAAGGAGGGAGCCAATGGCGAAAAAGCGAACGGCAAAAAACCAGAAAACTGTATCGAAGCGCATCCTGGCCCTGTCCCTGATCATTCTGGGACTCTTTGCGGTGCTGCTCGCCAGACTGATCTGGCTGCAGGTCATAGAGAACCGGGCGTATACAGAGAAAAAAGACGATTACACATCTGTCAGACAATACAATTCTCCTCCCAGAGGTCAGATCTACGACCGGAATGGAAAGGTGCTGGCCAAAACGGTGGTATCCCACAATTTTGTCTACACGTCTCCTCAGGGAATGTCCTATGACGACTATGAATTCTACGCAGACCGGATCGTTCATGTCTTCGACGTGGACCCGGACCAGTTTTCCACCCGGGACAAGCAGGAAGCATACATGACCTGGACCGGCTGGCTGGATCCGGAAGATGAACGCTATCAGGCCAGGAACCTGCTTTCTGCCGCTCAGCGGGAACTGCTGGATTCCGGAGAAATGTCCGAGTCCGAACGGTATGCTGCACTGATGAAAAAAATCGGCGATGAGCAGATCAGCGAAATGAGTGACGAGGATCTGGTCAAAGCCGTGATCTATCAGCGCATGACTTCCAACATCGCCGCCGGGCAGGAATCGGTGATTCTGGAAGATGTCAGCGACGCCGATGCGGCGTATCTGGTGGAACACAAAACAGAATTCCCTGGATTTGACGTGGACTTCGGCGGCTGGAAACGGGAATATCCCTATGGAGAAACTCTGTCCGATGTCATTGGCACTGTTTCCAGCAGCACGGAAGGACTCCCTGCGGACAAACTGGAATACTACACCGCCAGAGGCTATCAGCTGAACGCTCCGGTGGGAAAATCCGGTCTGGAACTGCAGTACAATGATCTTCTGGCCGGCCGGGAAGAAATCTCTCTGGTGACCTACAACTCCAATGGACTGGCTCAGACCGAAGTCATTCAGCAGGCCCAGAAGGGATACGATATTGTCATCAGCATCGACATCGAACTCCAGCAGACCATGGACGATGTGGTGAAATCCACTCTCCAGTCCAACGCCGGCACAAGACGCCGGGAGAATTTCTCCTCCCTGTTCATGTGCATGATGGAACCGGAAAACGGCAGTCTGCTGGCGCTCTCCGGCTACCAGATGGACCTGGAAACCCGGAAACTGACCTATTTTGCCTCGGGCAACTACACCTCGCTGGTCAACCCCGGCTCCTCCATCAAAGGGGCCACGGTATACATGGGTCTGACAGAAGGCGTGGTGCAGCCCCAGGAAACCATCATGGATGAAGTGATGAACATCGGAGGAGAAGAATTCGGTTCCTTCAACAACTACGGCGCTGTGGACGCCCGCAGAGCCCTGTCCGTTTCCTCCAACGTCTACATGTTCAACATTGCCATCCGTCTGGCCGGCGGTTCCTACGTGAACGGACAGCCCCTGAGTCTGCCCAATGACCAGGAGACCTTCGTGAAAATGCGTCAGTATTATTCCATGTTCGGACTGGGCAACGCCACAGGGCTGGACATACCCGGAGAAGTGGACAGCTATGTCGGTGTGGGATCCAACCCGGGACTGCTGCTGAACTTTGCCATCGGGCAGTTCGACATGTATACCCCGGTGCAGCTCATGCAGTACATCTCGGTGATCGCCGAAGACGGCAGGATGTATGAGCCGCACTTCTTCCAGTATGCCCAGGAAGTCAACAGCGAAGAAGTGGTGGACATGAAAACGAAGAATCTGAAAAACACCGTACCCGAAGGCACCGAAGACAACATCAAAGTGGTGCAGGAAGGCATGCGGGCCTGTGTCACCGATGGCAACTGCGGGGAAAAGCTCAAGAATCTGGAACAGCCCATGGCTGCCAAAACCGGCACCGCGGAAGTTGGTGACTGGACCACCGCCAACCTGGTGGGTTACGGACCGGTGGATGATCCGAAGGTCTCCTTTGCCTGCTCCGCCCCGCTTTCCTCCGTCAACTCCAAGGACGTTGCACCCAACATCTGCGGCTCTGATGTGGTTCCTCCGGTTCTGGAGAAGTATTTCGAGCTGTATCCCGTCAAGTGACACAAAAGGAGACTGGATGAACATCTGTCAGACAACCATGCAGGGAACCGCCCATCAGCTGTTTTCTGTTCCCAACCAGGATGCGTTTGCCTTTGATATTCAGGAGGAACGGATCATTGCCGCGGTCTGTGACGGCGTGTCGCTGGATTCCGGCGGAAACTGGTCCAGAAGCCAGATCGCAGCAGCTTTCTGCGCGGATGCCTTTGTATCGGCTCTGCGGAGTGCCCCCTCTGAAACGGCTTCTCTGTTTCATGCCTTTCAGAATGCAGCCGGCGGCCTTCTGGAGCATCTGCAGAAGCAGGAGATTTCCTGGATGGACTGCCAGACCACGTTGCTGGGAGTCATCGTCACGGAATCCTGCCTCTATGCCGGTCTGGCCGGGGACGGCGGAATCATCTGCGAAGACACAGCCGGGGACATCCGGATCATCGTGACCAAACCCAAGACGGATGCCATGGTGGAACCCATCGTCATGGCCTCCGCCTGGCGGTTCCATCAGGTGGAACACCCCCGCCGGGTCCTGATCGCCACAGATGGTATCTTCGATGCACTGATCCATGTGGAAAACGGTGAATTCACTGCAGACATGAATCAGGTACGTCAGTGGCTGAATGCCTCCCAGGACGAACTGGACCAGCTGACAGATGCTCTCCCGGGTCATGACGACAAAACCGTGGTTGTGATCCGCACAGAAAGCTCAGAAAAGACAGCATTATGAGATTACAGCCGGTGGCCTCTGCTGCCGGTTTTTGTCTGCTCTGCCGATGGGGATGGCCCGGCCATCCCTGGACAGGGCGGACACCTGAAAGGGGAGAAGGTAGCAGTATGGGAAGGGTGGTGGGCTGCAGATGACTGGCGGGAGCCTGTATGGAATGTGTGAGGTCTCCATTGAATGATCGGAGGCTTCAGGAGAAAGAGGGGAGAGTTGCACGAACTGCTTCGATTTGCATTTACCGGTAAGATGGAATAGAAAAATGTAAAAAAGAACAAAAAAGTGATTGCATTCTCCTGTGGCTGTGGTATTATAAGTGAGCCGCAAGTCAGTTGAACTTATCAACTGAGTCATCGAATTGAATGAATAAAAAGTTCAAAAAAGTCGTTGACAAGCTCTTGCGGACGAGTTATGATATATAAGTGCTGAGGGAGCTGGTTGTCCTTGACAGGATGGCTGCTCACTTGGGATGATTATCAGGCTTTGGGCTTCAGATATGGTCCACAGCCAA
>NZ_CAJUPA010000039.1 GCF_910588395.1 uncultured Faecalibaculum sp.
GGTATTGTCCCGCTGTGGAGGGATTTATCATAGATGGGCAATTAACGTCGCTTACTGTTTTCTTTCACAATATCTCATGCCGCCGGCTCAGCAGCTGCCGGCTGCGCTCACTGTTCCGGAATCCAGACCACATCCGATTCCTCATAGGGAATCTCCACATCCACCTTCCCCTGGGAAAGCGGCGCTTCGCTGCGCACCGGCACATAGCCATCCCGGGCTTCTCCCGCCACAATGAACACCGCCGGTCCCTGGAACGTATACACCACCGCCCCGCCGGGATTCGCAAACACCGCCGAAGGCTCAGAGCCATCACGGACAATCAGCGCCGGCGCCTGGAATCCCAGCCGGTACAGAAAACTGGCAGCTTTCTCTCCCCAGTACGGATCAGAAGCGTACATCACATTGATCCCCGAGGCCTTGTCCCCGAACCAGGACCCGTGCCACACATCGTTTTCCGGATTGGCGTATTTCTTCTGCAGCCAGTCCCAGGCATGAGACTGCACACAGGCCTCCAGACTCCCATACCCGCTGGCCGCATCCGGATTTTCATCCACCGCCCCGTGACCGAACACATTGTGATTCACCACCGCATACTCGCTCTGTCCGTACCCGGATTCATTCAGCGCCACCGCAAACATCATCCGGGCATTCAGGTAATCCTCATTCTGCACCCGGGAAAACAGATCACCGGCATCATACAGCACCGACTGATTCGCCTCCACAGGCCAGGACCCGGCCGCCGCATTGATCCCCTGCCGTTCCAGCACCGCATTGCCCTGGGCATTCGTCAGCTCCGACAGACACCGGTGCGGCGTGAACTGCCAGGGATTGTACCAGGGGGCTTCATTCACCGCACTCCCTTCGCCTTCCCGCACAGCCTGGGACATCTCGTAAAAATCCCGGTAAAACCGGTGCCCGTCATACGAATAGTAAAACGCATCTCCGTCAATGAAATCCGGACACCCGCCAATGCTGTAAGCCAGAGGCTCCTGACCATCCAGCCCCGTGGACACCTGATGCACCAGCGAGTCTTCATACCGGCTGTATCCGGACAGAGACAGACTGTCGCTGTAAAAACGCAGGGAAATATCCTGCACATCCACCCAGCCAGTGACCCCTGCCATCATGAATTTCACCCGCCGGCCATCACCGCTTGTCCCCAGATACAGTCCATCCACGCCGTAACTGCCATTCAGATACCCCGGTTCTCCCCGCTCCGTGGTATAGTCTGTATTTTCCGTCACCGGCTTCCCGGAGAAATCCACCACCCCGCTGCGGATCGCCACCACTTTTCCATCCCCGTTCACAATGCACCCCGGCGCCTTCGGATCCAGTTCATTCAGTCTCGACGCCGCAAATCCGAAATGCCGGTACGTCGCGATCTCCTGCGGATCCGCCGAATAGTCAATCACCGTGAACACACCGTTTTCCGTCAGCCGGAACCCCAGCCAGACAACAGCCATGCAAAGCAGGATCACACCCGCTGCCACCACAGACCGTCTGGGCCTGCGCCGGGCCCTGCTGCCGGCTTGCCGTTTTCCTCTTTTCTTCATTCTTTTATTATAAAGAACCCGGGTGCAAAAATCTCTGCAGGCTTTTTCTTCCAATGCGGACCGCTTCCGGCGGTCCTGGCCCCGGCTTCAGCCCGACAGGGCGCATCCCCTGCATGACCCGCCGCTGTATATGGTGCTATCATAGGATAGGTTCAGACTGCCTGCTGTACGCAGCGGGCTGACAATCAACAGACTTGCAGCGCCTGAAGGCGGGAAAGGATGGAATTATATGGCAAAAATGGATGACCGTCTGGAAGGACTTGAACAGCGGTACAATGAAATCTCCGAGCTGATGATGAGCCCGCAGGTTCTGGGAGACCGGAAAACCATGGCGAAACTCGGACGGGAACAAAGTGAACTGACTCCGATCATAGATACGTATCACGAATACAGGGAAGCCAGATCGGCCCTGGAGGATGCCAGGATCCTGGCAGAGGAAGATGACCGGGAGATCCGGGAGATGGCGCAGATGGAAATCGAGGAGCTGGAACCGAAGATTCAGGACTATCTGGATCACCTGGAACTGCTGCTGGTGCCCAGGGACCCCAACGACTCCCACAACGCCTTCATGGAGATCCGCGGTGCAGCCGGGGGCGACGAAGGCAACATCTTTGCGGGGGATCTGTACCGGATGTATGTGAAGTACGCCGAGAGCAAGGGCTGGAAAGTGGAAGTGACGGATGCGGAGGATTCGGAAGCCGGGGGCTATTCACTGATTGCCTTCAAGATCACCGGACAGGGGGTCTACGGTACGCTGAAATTTGAAAGCGGCAGCCACCGTGTCCAGCGGGTTCCGAAGACCGAGAGCCAGGGCCGTATTCAGACTTCCACGGCTACGGTGCTGGTGTATCCGGAGCTGGATGAAGAGGATTTCGATATCGACATGAATGATCTGGAGATCGAAACGATGCGGGCATCCGGTGCCGGCGGTCAGCATGTCAACAAAACCGATTCCGCGGTGCGGATCGTCCACAAGCCCACGGGGATCGTGGTCAAGTGCCAGGATGGCCGGTCCCAGCATGAAAACCGGGCAACTGCCCTGGCGACGATCGCGGCCCGGGTGAAGGAAGAACACCAGCGGGAGCTGGATGAGAAAGCCGGAGCGGAGCGCCGGACGAAAATCGGATCCGGGGACCGGGCGGAAAAGATCCGGACCTACAACTATCCCCAGAACCGGATCACCGATCACCGGATCGGCTACAGCGTGAATCAGCTGGACCGGATGATCGACGGGCGGCTGGATGATCTGATGAATGCCCTGCAGACAGCGGACCAGCAGGCGAAGCTGGCGGGAGAAGAGCTCTGATGCTGCGATATGCCGATCTGCTTCGTGAAGGCCGCAGCCGGCTGCAGGAGCACGGGGATCAGGCAGCGGGTCTGCTGCTGAATGAAATCTGCCGGCAGCATGACATCAATCTGTACACGGTGATGGATGAAGCCATGCCGGAGGAACTGCAGACGGAGTACCTGGAAGGGGTGCACCGGATGGAGAACGGCGAGCCGCTGGATTATGTCCTGGGCTTCACCCCGTTTTACGGCTACGATTTCCTGGTATCGCCGGATGTGCTGATTCCCCGTCCGGAGACCGAGGAACTGGTGGCGCTGGTGCTGCGTCTGTATGACGAATATTTTCCGGATCAGAAAGTCACAGTGTTCGATGTGGGAACCGGATCCGGCGCCATTGGCATTTCCCTGGCGCTGGAAGAACCGGCTTTTACGGTGTACGCCAGCGACATCTCCGAACCGGCGGTGAAGCAGGCGGAGAAAAACCGGGAGAAGCTGGGTGCCAGTGTCCGGTTCTTCACCGGCAGTCTGCTGGAGCCTTACATCCAGGAGGGACTGCACTGCGATATCCTGGTGTGCAATCCCCCGTACATTCCCAGTCAGGAGCAGATCGAACGCTCGGTGCGGGATTTTGAGCCTCATGTGGCGCTGTTCGGCGGTCCGGATGGTCTGAAATTCTACCGCACGCTGTTTGCCCAGGCCAGGGATGTTCTGAAGGACAAGGCGCTGATGGCATTTGAAATGGGCTGGAATCAGGGACAGGCTCTGACGGAGCTGGCGCATGAATACTTTCCGCAGGCTCAGGCACACATTGATCAGGACATCAATGGCAAGGACCGGATGTTCTGGCTTGTGGCTGAACGGTGAATTCCGGAATGCGGACAGGAGAGGAACAGGGATATATGAAATTAAGCAAAAACAGCCCGTGCTGGTGCGGTTCGGGCAAAAAATACAAACACTGCCACGAAAAATTCGATGACATGCTGGCAGTTCTGAAACTCCAGGGCAAGCAGGTCCCGGGACGGGAGCTGATCAAAACCGAGGAGGACATCCGCTATATCAAAAAAGCGGCAAAGATCAACGATGCGGTACTGGATCTGGTGGGCGAGAAAATCCATGCGGGGATGAGCACGGAGGAAATCGATCAGCTGGTCTACGACTACACCACCAGCCACGGGGGAATCCCCGCATGCCTGGGCTATGAGGGATTTCCGAAAAGCTGCTGCACGAGCATCAATGAAGAAGTCTGCCATGGCATTCCCGACAAAAACGTCATTCTTAAGGACGGAGACATCGTGAATGTGGACTGCACGACGATTGTGCATGGTCATTATGCGGATGCCAGCCGGATGTACTGCATCGGCCAGGTGGATCCGGAGGCAAAGCGTCTGGTGGATGTGACAAAACAGTGTCTGGAGGCAGGCATTGCAGCGGTGCGGCCCTGGGGACATTTCGGCGATATCGGCGCGGCGATCCAGGAAGTGGCCCATGCAAACGGCTACAGCGTGGTGACGGATTTCTGCGGTCATGGTGTGGGCAATGATTTCCATGAAGAGCCCTATGTCCACCATGTGGGCATGCGCGGCCGGGGCATGGTCATTGCGCCGGGCATGGTGTTCACCATTGAGCCGATGATCAACCAGGGAACCAGCCGGCTGTACATTGACGAGGACAACGACTGGACGGCGATCACCGAAGACGGCAAGCTCTCCGCCCAGTGGGAACATACGCTGCTGGTGACGGACAAAGGCGTGGAGATCCTGGCAAAATAGGACAGTCACAGGAACAGACGGGAAGACTCTGTCATGGCGGCAGGGTCTTTTTTGATGAACTCGCCTGGGGCTCTGTTTCCGTCAGGCCAAAAGACCGCCAGACATCCACATGCCGGCGGTCTTTCACTTCCAAAAACAAAGGATGATTCTTCTGAATCATCCCCGGATCCATTTGTTCCAGGGAGATCAGGTGCTTTCTCTGATTGTTTCGGGCTTTTTCCTGACTGGTTCGGACAGCTTCTCCGCTTTCTTCATGCCTTCCGGTATCTTTCAACCACTCAGCCGTTTAGATCGCATCCTTTGGCCTGTCCTGTGTCTCTCCTTTTTTCAATCCTTTTCGAATGGTTTTGTCTGCTTTCTTCCGGATGTCTGAATCGGAGAGATTGATTCAGGGGTGGAAACTTCGACTCTGTTCTGACTTTCCGTTTCCCTTTGAGTTTCTTTACACTCTGTCGATTTTACCGTCTTGTCTGACGCGCCCGGCACCGTTTCGGTCCCTGTCGGAAGCAGCGGATCTTTCTGCCTCCCTGCACCCTCAGTATAACAGGCAGATTTTCCAAAAACAGACAGGTGGCCAGCATGGACGGGAATCTGTCCTGAATGGCTGCCTGTTTATGAAAACACTTTCAGAAAATTTGTTGAAAAATAATGGTTTTGTGTTTGACAGGGTCAAAGTCACCGTATATGATTGGACCATACATACAGAACGACATGGCAAAGGCGTCAGAGAAGTGAAATTCCTGACGCCTTTTCGCGTTCAGGGGCTGTATGTGGAAGGAGAATTCCCATGAAACTTCAGGATACCGGGTATACGGCGCAGCAGATCCGCGATCTTGCGTCAAAGTACATGATTGAAACCTATGAACGGTTTGATCTTCTGGCTGAAACAGCAAAAGATCAGTACATCTACGATGAGAAAGGGACTCCCTACCTTGATTTTTATGCAGGTATCGCAGTGAATTCCGCCGGTTCCTGCAATGACAAAGTCGTGAAGACGGTCCAGGAACAGGCAGGACAGCTGATGCATACATTCAACTATCCATACACCATTCCCCAGGCTTTGCTGGCGGAAAAGGTCTGCAGCATCACCGGGTTCGACAAGATCTTCTATCAGAACTCCGGAACGGAAGCCAATGAAGCCATGATCAAAATGGCCCGCAAATATGGCATCGAAAAATACGGTCCCCGCAAATACAAAATCGTCACAGCAAAAATGGGATTCCACGGCCGGACCTTTGGTGCCATGTCCGCCACAGGTCAGCCAGACAACGGCTGCCAGATTGGATTTGGTCCCATGACTGAGGGATTTGTCTATGCGGATTACAACAATCTGGATTCCTTCAAGGCAGCGGTGGACGAAGACACCATTGCCATCATGGTGGAACCGGTTCAGGGAGAAGGCGGTGTGCATCCGGCTACACAGGAATTTCTGCAGGGACTGCGCCAGTTCACAAAGGAAAAGGGAATCCTGCTTCTGCTGGATGAAGTGCAGACCGGCTGGATGCGGACAGGAAAACCCATGAGCTACATGAATTACGGAATTCAGCCAGATATTGTGTCCATGGCCAAGGCGCTGGGAGGCGGGATGCCCATTGGTGCGATTGTGACCACGGAAGAAATCGCGAAAGTCTTCACACCGGGCAGTCACGGTACAACCTTTGGCGGTCATCCTGTGTCCTGTGCAGCGGCTCTGGCAGAAATCGAAGAGCTGCAGGAACGGAAGCTGGATGAAAACGCAGCTGAGATGGGCGCCTATCTGATGGAGCAGCTGACCACGCTTCCTCATGTCAAGGAAGTCAGAGGACAGGGCCTGCTGGTGGGAGCGGAATTTGATGATTCTATTGATGCGACGGATCTGAAGCACCGCTGTGTCGACAAGCATCTGCTGACCACAGCCATTGGCAAGTCGGTCATCCGGCTGGTACCCCCGCTGATCATCACCCGCCAGGACGTGGATCAGGCAGTATCCATCATGCGGGAGGCCCTGGAAGACATCGACCGGGAGCAGAGTGCCTGAGGGAATCTCAGACAGAGAGATAAAACCGGACAGCAGAAATCCGGTTCAGAATACCGCAGTCACAGGGCGGGGAAAGAAGGAAAGAGACATGAAAACAGGTATGAAATTCAGAAAGATGATGATGGCAGCCGCTGCGGGGATGATGATTCTGGCAGGGTGCGGTTCCGGCCAGGGAGAAGAAACCAAAGCCGAATCCGGCAAGGAAGTGCTGAAGGTCGGTGTGGAATGCGCCTATCCGCCCTTCAACTGGACGCAGACAGAGGAAACCACCACCAGCGGCAAGGAAGCGGAGCCGATTTACGGTACCAGTCAGTATGCCTATGGATATGACGTGGCGGTGGCCCAGGAAATGGCCAGGGCACTGGACATGGATCTGGAGGTGCACAAATCAGAATGGGCTTCCATTACCCAGGGCCTGGATGCCGGTGATTACGATGTGATCATTTCCGGTATGGGCCGCACAGCGAAGCGGGAGCAGAGTTATGACTTCACCGATCCGTATTACTACAGGACCAACTGTCTGGTGGTGAAAAAAGGCTCGGGTCTGGAAGAAATCAAGGGCCTGTCCGATCTGGCGGGAAAAAATGTCACGGTGACCACGCAGCTGGGAACTGGATGGGTGGATCTGCTGGATCAGATTCCGGATGCCACGCTGGGTGCCAACTATGAAACCACATCCGAATGTTTCATGGCCGTAAACAACGATGTGGCGGATGTGGTTGTGGTGGATAAACCCACGGCCCGGGCTGCGCTGGCCACAAACCCGGATCTTTCCATTGTGACGCTGGATGAAAACGACAAATTCAAAAACGATGAAGAAATGACCAACATCTGCATCGCGGTCCGCAAAGGTGATGAAGAAACCCTGAAGAAAATGGAAGAAGGACTGGAGAAAATCGGTCTGACGTCCAAAGAAGACATGGACAAGCTGATGGATGAATCCTTCCAGGATGTGCCGGCCAGCACGATTGGCGGCTGATGCCGCCAATCGAGTCCGCCGGTTGAGAGTGGGGCTTCAGGATTACGGTTATTGATCTCTGACGTGCTCAGGATGCCGGCCAGACCAATCAGAGGGCTGAGGCCGCGAATGGCGGCTGCCGGCGAAGAATGAAGCAACAGACAACGGATAGTGGAAATAAGGAGATTCCGCTCATTATGGTGGAATGAAGCAGTAAACGAAGCAGGAGGAAAACATGGCTCAGCCTACAAACACACTGGAATGGATCGCATTCCTGTTCCAGGAATACGGAGAAATGTTCTGGCAGGGAACCCTGGTCACACTGTACATCGCCATCGCAGGTACACTGATTGGGTTTGTCCTGGGATTCGCGCTGGGCGTGATCGGCGACCTGCAGGTCAGTCCGCATGACCCCTGGTACCGCAGGCTGCCGGTGCGGGTGCTGAAATGGATCGGGGATGTGTATATCGAAGTTTTCCGGGATACGCCCATGATCGTGCAGGCCATGGTTCTCTATTATGGACTGCGTTCGGCAGGGATTGAAATCACACCGGTTCCCGCAGCGATCCTGGTCACGGTGCTCAATACCGGCGCCTATATGTCCGAAACCGTCCGGGCGGGGATCAACTCCATCGACCCGGGGCAGCGGGAGGGTGGTCTGGCACTGGGGATGACCTCCATGAAAATCATGGTGAAGGTCATTCTGCCCCAGGCTCTGCGGAACATCATTCCGGAGATGGCCAACATGTTTCTGACCAACCTGAAAATGACATCGGTGCTGAATGTCATCGGTGTGACGGAGCTGTTCATGGTGGCCAAGACCACCGGTGCGGTGTACTACAAATACTTTGAAGCCTATCTGTGCATTGCCCTGATCTATTTCGTTCTCTGCTTCCTGTTCAACCGGCTGTTTCTGATGTTGGAGAAGAAAATGAAGGGCAGGGCAGATTACGCTCTGGCCGTGGAATATATGTCAGATGGAGAATAGAAAGGAGATCAGCATGAAAAAAGCGGCGGTACTAAGTGTCAGGGATCTTTCGAAGAGCTTCGGCAGTCATGAGGTCCTTAAGAAAATCGATCTGGATGTAGCCCCGGGAGAGGTCATCTGTGTCCTGGGATCCTCGGGATCGGGAAAATCCACCTTGCTGCGATGCATCAATCATCTGGAAACACCGACCTCCGGTGAGATCCGTTTTCACGGAAATCCCGTTCAGAAACATGCCAGGGCACTGTCGGATTACCGGTCCCAGGTGGGCATGGTGTTCCAGTCCTTCAACCTCTTCAACAACATGACGGTGCTGGACAACTGCATGGCCGGAACCAGAAACGTTCTGAACCTGAGCAGGGAGGAGGCAAAGAAACGGGCGATTGCCCAGCTGAAAGCAGTGGGTATGGCCCCGTACATCAACGCCAAGCCGGCACAGCTGTCTGGGGGACAGAAACAGCGGGTGGCGATTGCCAGGGGCCTGTGCATGGAGCCGGAGATCCTGCTGTTTGATGAACCCACATCCGCGCTGGATCCGGAGATGGTACAGGGTGTTCTGAATGTCATGCGGGATCTGGCAGAATCCGGTCTGACCATGATCATTGTCACTCATGAAATGGCCTTTGCCCGGGATGTGGCCAGCCGCATCATTTTCATGGATCAGGGATATGTGGCGGAGGACACTGATCCGGAGTCCTTCTTCACTGCGCCGACAACCGGACGCGCCCGGGAATTCCTGTCCCGGTACCGGGAGTCCCAGGCATGAAAGGGCCATTCACTGTGACCTTTGCCCGGGGATTCGGTACTGGAGGTAAGGAAATCGCTTCACGGCTGGCCAGAGAACTGGGCATTCACTGTTACGAAAACCGGATTCTGATCCTGGCCAGTCAGCTCTCCGGCCTGGACCCGGAGCTGTTTGTGGAGGTGGATGAAAAGATCCGGAGCCGCAGCGGGTTTTCCGCATTTCTGGCCGGCATCCCCCGAAGCCGGAAATACATCTCCCGGGATGAACCCTTCGTGGCCGATGAACAGCTCTTCGAATATCAGAAGGAAATCATCGAAAATCTCAACGAGACCGAATCCTGCTGCATCGTGGGCAAATGCGCCAATGACATTCTCCGTCATCGGAACAATGTGCTGTCGGTATACATTGAAGCCCCCCGGGATTACTGTATCCGCCGGACCATGGACAATATGCCGGTGAGCCGGGAAGTGGCAGAGGCCACGATCGAGAAAACCGACCGGTACCGGGCGGAATATTACAGCTTCTACACAGGCGGGAAATCCTGGACAGATCCGGTGGCTTATGATCTGACCATCAACAGCGCCCGCATGGGGATTGAAGGAAGTGTCCAGCTGATTCTGGCTGCACTGAGATTACGGGGGTTTATTGAATGAGCGAAACAGAGAAGATCCAGACCATCCTGTGGCAGGTGCCGAAACAGGTGATCTCCGGTCCCGGGTCCATGAAGGAAACAGCCGGACTGGTTCAGGGGACCATGAAACATCCTCTGGTAGTGACCGGACCTCATCTGCACAAAGCCGGTCTCATCGCCCCGGTGCTGGAGAGTCTGGAACAGGCAGGCATTCGCTTCACTGTGTTTCATGAAACCGAGTCCGATCCATCCATTCAGACTGTGGAGAAGATCCGGGATCTGTATAACGAGAATGCCTGCGACGGACTCATCGCTGCAGGTGGCGGCTCGGTGCTGGATGCGGCAAAGGCAGCGGCGGTGCTGATCAGTCAGGGTGGACGGCTACAGGACTATGAAGGATCCAGGAAGGTTTCACCGCTGAAGATGACGCTCCTGGTGATTCCAGCCACGGCGGGAACCGGCAGCGAAGTCACACCCTTTGCGGTGATCAGCGACCATGAACGACAGGTGAAGATGACGGTTTCCTCTCCTTTTCTGATACCGGACCTTGTGGTTCTGGACCCGGATCTGCTGGCCAATGTTCCCACCGGTCTGGCAGCGGCCACTGGGATGGATGCTCTGATTCACGCGCTGGAGTCCTTTGTTTCCCGCCATGGCGATTTCATTTCTGATGCCTTTGCCCGGCGGGCACTGGAGAAAATCGGGGGCAGCCTGGTGCGGTTTGTGGAGACCGGAGACAAAGAGTCTGCCAGGGAGATGATGGAGGGATCTTTCCTGGCCGGCTGTGCCTTCTCCCTGTCCCGCCTTGGTCTGGTGCACGCCATGAGCCATCCGCTTTCGGCGCATTACGGCATTCCCCATGGAGTCGCCAATGCTCTGCTTCTGCCGGAGGTGATCCGCTTCAATGAACAGGCGGCAGCCCGGAAGTATCGGGAAGCAGCCGATCTGCTAGGGGTGCCGGAAGACACAAGTCTGGCAGACTGGGTCACAGATTTGAACAGCCGTCTGGAAATTAAAATGAAATGGAAGATCAGCGAGGCGGATCTGCCGGTTCTGATCAGAGATACCATGATCTCCGGCAATGTGCAGGCCAATCCCCGCGAGGCTTCAGCCGATGATGTAAATTCGATATACAACGTACTGATTTCAGCTTATCAGGCATAAGTGAAGCGAAACTGATATAAAAATCCGCATAGATATGACCGCTGAAAACCGGCGGTTTTTCATATGATTGGGATATCCATCGTTCATATCCGGTCATATCTGTCGGTTTTCAGGTGGGAAATGCTGTCTGAAAGCAGGAAAATGGGAAGAAATGCAGATATAATCCAGCAAAGGTTGGAAGAAATGAGGCTATATTTTATGATGGTTTAAGGAGATAAGAATATGAGAATCTGTATTGTGGAAGACAACCGGGATCTGGCAGAAGCCCTACGGGATGCCCTGGATCCGGAGGACTGTCAGCTGTGTTTTACCTGCAGCCAGGGACTGGCGGAATATGAAAAAGGATGGGATCTGCTGATGCTGGATGTTCGGCTGCCGGATGGAAGCGGTCTGGACATTGCCCGGGCTGCCCGGATTTCCAGTGATGTACCCATCCTGTTTCTGTCCAGCGATCAGGCGGAAACCACCATGCTGGAGGCCTTCGAGTCCGGCTGTGATGACTACATCGTCAAGCCGGTGCGGCTGGCGGTGCTGAGGAAGAAAGTACAGGCGCTGCTGCAGCGAAGCGGGTACTGTGACAAGCTGCGGTTTCAAGATGTAATCCTGCATCCTGAAAAACGGCTCCTGGAAAAAGGGAATCATCAGCT
The DNA here is from genome assembly GCF_910588395.1 of uncultured Faecalibaculum sp. Classification (GTDB taxonomy): domain Bacteria; phylum Bacillota_I; class Bacilli_A; order Erysipelotrichales; family Erysipelotrichaceae; genus Faecalibaculum. Next base: position 11,757 of record NZ_CAJUPA010000039.1, read on the forward strand.
TTCCCTGTCCCCAACGGAAACCGCATTGCTGCGGGGTCTGTTTCGGCATCCCTGTCAGACAGAGACTCTGATCCGCTTCGTGCGGCAGGACACCAGCCGGGACATCTCCCTGGAGACTTTCAGTTCCCGGCTGTCCACGCTGAAAAAGAAACTGGGTGTGTTTGATCTGACCATCACCGGCCGGAGAAATACCGGCTATCAGCTGGAGGGATTGTGAAGCGGAAAACATATTTTATTCTGTGGGGACTGCTTCTGGGGCTTTGCTTTTTGTTCTGGATAGCAAGCCTTGTCGCCCGATTGTTTCAGGTAGCTTTTTCCAAAAATCCTGTAGCGGTGCTGTTCTACCCCGAACTTCATCAATATAGTGCAGTGGCTGCTGGATATGGCGAATATGCCTGGGTGACTGTACTTCTCTCTCTGATGGATATCCGCTTCTGGCTCCTGATTTTTGTGTTGGTACTGGGATTGGTGACCCTGGTAATCAGAGGACGGAAAAGCCGGGAACAAGTCAGGAAGCAGGAACAGGAATGTCAAAACCTGAACCAGCAGATTATCCGACTGCAGGGGATGCTGAATGCCCAGGAGAAGGATGCGATGATCCGCCTGGAAACAGCCGAGAACCTGGCACATCAGCTCAAATCATCCTTGAACAGTTTGTGGCTCCGGATGGAACTGTCCGGGATGAATGAACAGCTGGAGGAAACACTGAATCATATGAACAGCCAGCTGGAAGGGTTTCTGAATATTTCAACGGTTCATTATAATGACCGGCAACTCTGCATGGAGCTGGTTTCGTTGAAAGAGATCATTGTGCAGGAGGTTATGCCCGAGCTTTCGGGGTATACCGGTGAACTGGATATGAATATGATGTCTGGCTGGCTGTACGGTGATCGACAGATGCTGAGGCAGGCAGTGGAGACACTTCTGGTCAATGCCCTGCGGCACAGCAACCAGGTGACTGTCTTATTGACAGAAACAGCAACTGGACTCTGCCTGGAAATCCGGAACAGAACTTCCGGGACTTCATTGCCGCCAGAAAAGCGTTATGCCAGCAGGGAACCTGGACATTACGGGATTGGACTGGATCTGGCCAGAACGGCAGCCCGGGAACATCTGGGAAAGCTGACCCTTTCGCTGGAAAATGGAGTATTTGCAGCCAGACTCTGTCTGCCGGTTCATCCCTGGGAAACTCCCGATTGCAACGTTTCTGAAAAACCAGACTGATTTACTGAAGCCGGAGGTGAAATCATGGAAGAATTTGCAGTGCAGGCAGAGGGTATCTGGAAAACCTATGGGGATAGAACGGTTAAAACCAATGCGTTGCAGAGCTGTTCTCTGCAGGTAAAACCCGGTGAGTTTGTTTCAATCATTGGACCCAGTGGGTCTGGAAAATCCACACTGCTTCATTGTCTGGCTGGGCTGATCACACCGGAAAAGGGAACCATTCGCGTTGGCGGACAGCAGATTGATACGATGACAGAAGAACAACGGTCGGATTTCCGCCTTAGCCACATTGGACTGGTGTTTCAGTTTTATTCCTTGGTACAGGAACTGACCATTGAGGAAAATCTCCGGCTGCCGTTTGAGGTGAATGGAAACAAGCCGGATACGGAGTTTCTGGAGGAGCTGAAAGACCGGCTGGAGATCAGGGAACTGGATCATAAATATCCCCGGGAATGCTCCGGTGGGCAGCAGCAGCGGGTGGCCATTGCCCGGGCACTTTCCACGAAACCAGTCCTGCTTCTGGCAGACGAGCCAACAGGGAATCTGGATTCTCAGAATGCCAGACACGTGTTCGGATTGTTGAAGGAATGCCAGAGAATCTGGAATCAGACAGTCATCATGGTCACTCACGACCTGTCTCTGGCCAAACAGGCAGACCGGATGCTGGTTCTGCAGGACGGGAAAATTCAGTATGCGGAACAGTAGATTCCGGTATTTCTCCCGGAACCGGAAGCTGCAGCTGAAGTGCTTTCTCGTTTTTCTAGGAGGCTTTCTCTGCCTGAGCCTGGCGGTTTCTGTTCAATGCGGATTATGGCAAACCCGTCTGGAGACAGCCAGAGAACAGTATGGTCTGTGGCAGGGAATGCGGCTGGATGTAAATGAGGCAGATTCTGAGATTCTGAAAAACCATCAGCTGCTGACATGTGTTGGAACAGAGGAGATTTACGGTGCCCTGGAGACAGAAGGAGAGTCCTTTCTGATGGGATCCGCAGATGATTCCTTCTGGGAGCTTGCCCGGTTTCATCTGATTCAGGGAGCACTTCCGGAAACAGGGGAAGAAATCCTGGTAGAGACGCAGGTTCTGGACCGGCTGGGTCTCAGCTACGATCCGGGTCAGACAATCACCGGCAACATTCAGAATGAAGAGAGGACATTCACTGTTGCGGGAGTCATCGATAATTATTCTGCCCTCTGGATCAGCAGTGACAGGCAGCCTGCGGTGTTTGCAGGGCCAGGAACAGGCCTGCAGCCTGTGAGTCAACATATGTTTGTCCGCGGTACAGATCCCCGTGTCATGGATGATCTGAAGCAGGCCATGCCGCTGCTGATTCGGAATATTCATGTTCAGGAGCTGTGGAATCCATTTTCGCCGGAAAACGCAGCCTGGACTGTGCTCATGGCAGCAGCCCTGGGTGGCTCAGGTTTCCTGATTCTGACAATTCTTCACAAATGGCTGGACAGTCATCGTCATGATTTGCTGGTGATGAAAAGTCTGGGAGTCTCCAGCAAAAAACTGTTCCGGGATATGGCCCGGCTCATGATTCGGGCTTCGTTTGGGGCTTCTCTGATGGCTCTGGTACCGGGACTGGTGATGCACTGGCCATGGAAAGTCATGCTGATTACAGCCGCTATCATGGCAGGAGAGACTGCTGGATTGTGTCTGTTGCTTTATCTGGAAATTTCCCGGATTCCCACTGTGGTGAATGCGTCTGCTGAAGGGATGGCGAGGATCCCGAAATCCCGGAAGCCGATGAAAAAGGTCACACCAGGATATCTGGGACTGCGTTTTATGAGATCACAAACGAACAGTCTGGCTGTGTTTATTTTGACAAGCAGTCTGCTGGCAGGTGCTCTGACTGGGTCTGTTCTTTCACTGACTGAAACCTGGCAGTATGAAACCTGGCTGCAGGAGAAACCGGATTTTCTTCTTTCCCTGGATCCTCCTTCCATTCAGACGTTCGAAGTAAATGATGTACTCAAAGATATGGTGGAAAAGCTGGAAGAAGACAACCGCTTCAAAGATGTGGCCAGCAGTTTTGTGCAGGCTGGTGGTTGGATGATGCCGGTTAGACAGAATTCTGTATTGGAGCAGATTCGAAAAGACTCATCCATCCGTGATTTTTCCCGGTCCACACTGCTGTTTCCTTCAGAAAAACCGGACTGGCAGCGGGTTTCCATGATTGAACGGCAGGGGCTGGATCTGTCCCAGGTGGAGAATCTGGACCGGGAACTGTGGGAAAGCGGAGAAGGGGTGATTCTCTATGCACCGGATTTTTCTGTTCAGGATGGTGATTTGTGGCTGGCAGAAGATCTGGAAGATCCGCCGGCAATCATGAAAGAAACTGGATACAAGACTGGCGATACAATTGAGCTCATGAAACCTGATGGGGAACGTATCCAGGCCAGGATTGCAGGAATCCTGAGAAAGCGGATGCCGGAGATGTGGTTTGATGAACTGCTTAGTTCCTGCTTTGCCTACACCTTCTTTGCCGGGCCGGGATTTCTGGATTATCCGGTCAATCGGGTTCATGTCCGACTGAATGATGATGTAAGCAGAAAAACGGCAGGGGTGAGTCTGGCTGCCATGGCTCATGAAAAAGATGTGTACCTGAGCAACGAAAGCGCGGTGAAGCAGCAGGGAATGGAGCTGTTCAACAGTGAAGAAACCATGTACGGAGTGCTTGTATGTATTCTGTTTCTGGCACTGATCTGGGTGCAGTTCCATGGACTGACCAATCTGCAGACAGCTTTGGCAGACTTTTGCCACCGGCTGATTCTGGCGGGATCAGGGACCAGAGCGGCGGAAAAAGCCGGAGCACTGGTGAGGTGGATGGTTTGTATCTGTCTTCTGATGGGAACGTTGGGATTCAGTTTGCTGATTTGCTGGATACATTTGCGATTTCCTGTGAATGAGACACTTCTTCGAATGATATTTCCGTTTTTGTTCATCCAGCAGAACCCTGTGGGAATTCTGCGATTGGATGTCCAGATTGGATTGTGGCTGATTCCACTGGTTCTGCTGGGAGAGGGACTTTTGGCGACAGGAGAAATGGCTTTGATCAGAAAGAGAAGAAAGACGTGATTCTGCAATGTTTCTGTAATCTTTACGGATTAGTGTTGAAACAACAGAAAGGAGAGTTAGATATGAAAACTCTTAAGAAGGTGCTTCTCAGTAGTATGTTGGCAATTTCCGGAATGGGCATTATGCCGATTGCAGCGGCTGATGATAGTTCAATGATTGTGCCACACAATGTCGAAACCTGGTATGGAGAAAACGCTGGGACTGTACAGGGCTATTATGTTAAGGTCGCTGCAACGATGACCTATGCAAATGGTAACTGGAGCTGCAGAGGATGGCTTCTGGATGCCAGCAGTTCTGCAGTAAGCGTTACAGGGGCCCTTATGACACCTGGAAGCAATATTGTCAGTGTGTATATTAGTATTAACGGGGTTCCTACACACAGTTGCATTTGGGTAACTGTCAGTCCCAGATGAGTTTCATGAATTCAATTATTTGAATGTATATGATTAAATAGCCTAATAAATGAATGACAGGGGCAGATATTTTGATGACCCTGTCATTCATTAGCTGGAAGATACAGGGAGATATCTGTATGAACAGATGGAGTGCTGTGTTTGTCCAGCGAACCGTCATGATGTTGACAGCTATCGCATTGTTGTCCGGCTGTGCCTCGGGGACCGGCAGCAAACTGAATCAGGAGTCCTCTGTTGTCCTGTCTTTCGATGAAATGGCTGAACAGGCTGCCCGCATGCAGGGACGGTCAGAAGCGGAAATCCGGCAGGAGTGCAGAGAAGCAGGAATATCGGAGACGACGGACTGTATCCGGTTGATGATTCCGGTCCCTTCCATGGAAGAATACAGCCCAAGGGGCATTCACGTGTATTGCCAGGGATCTGATCAGAATGATTCGATGGCTTGTGATCATATTGTGACGGCTGCTTTGGACAGACAGGATGCTGATGGAGGAGCTTCCAGAGAGTTTGCCGGGAACGTGTATCTGAATCTGATTGATGTGCAGACAATTGACTGGAGCGTGAATGGTGATTTCTACAGCCATGGAACTACGACAGCTTTTCCCGGTGACAGCCTGGATCCAGAGAAATCAACATCCATCGCTCTGGAGGTCTCCTCATCCTCCGGCTATATTGGGTATTACAATGAAAGCGGACGATATTATCTAGGGAATGAGGAATAGTCTGGTCTTCTGATCTTGGATACAATCACCATAAAACTTGAGCTGCTGTTTTTTCATTCTGCTCTGGGATGGAATAATCTGGCAGCTTTTTTCCTGGCCTGAAGGTCCAGATTAATAGGCTGCCAGCTGACAATTTGAATCAATTTAGCTCTATTGAGTCAATCGATTGAATTGATTTGCTGAAATTGATTCATCTTAATCATTGGAATCAGACCACTTCAGACACATTGATATGGCGGGTTTCCCAAATCGGTAAACCTGCCATATCAATGAAACAGGATCTTCTCTACAAAAGGGCCATTGATTGTTATAGTTTATTTATGAAAATTCTGGTTATAGAAGACAATTTCGAATTTGCACTTGGATTACGACACATTCTTACAGAACATCAGGTCGATATCTGCTGTACGCTGCAGCAGGCAGAAAACGAGAACCTTAAGTCCTATGACATCTTCATTGTTGATCTGAACCTTCCTGACGGAAATGGTCTGGATATCATTCAGTACATCCGGGAATTCACTGGGCATCCGATTCTGATCATCAGCGGTTGCAATGAGGAATCAACCATTATTGAGGGATATCGGAAAGGAATTGATGATTATATCGTAAAACCGATCCTGCCAAATATACTTCAGGAGAAAATAAATGCTATTGGCCGAAACCGGGGACTTCAGAATACATCCATTGTGTTTCAGGGGACTTATTGTCTGGATGTGGAAAAAAGAACAATCAATGACCTGCCTTTGACAGGAACGGAAACGGCTATTCTTCGATCCCTGTTCCTGAGTGACTCCAATTATATTTCCTATGACTGCCTGACTCGAAATCTTTCCAGAGAATTCCCTGTCTCTTCGCTGAGCAGTCGGATGACAGAACTGAAAAAGAAGATTTCTGAAATTGGCCTGTGCATTACTGGGAGAAAGAATACAGGTTACAGCCTGGAAAGAGTGAACAATGAATCATCTTAGAAGTCTGGCTGTTGTCATGGATGTCATTGTGCTGGCTGTTGGACTTGTGTGTCTGAATGAACCGGGAATACAGACTCGGAATTTATGGACATCAGGTTCTCTCAAGGCACTGCTTATTGTGTTTGTGCTGTCCATGCTCCTGCATATCTGTATGGTTTTCACGGAGAAAACACGGAACAGAGAAATTGAAAATAAACAAATTCTGCAGGAACAGAGAATCAGAGAATTGCAGGCCCATCTGCGGCTGCAGAAAGAAACGGAAGAGTACCGGAAACAATCCTGTGAAAATGTGGCACATCAGATGAAGACACAGCTGAGCACAGCTCTTTTGTATACCGGCGGATGTCCGCAGGCAGGCAAACTGCAGGAATCGCTGCAGAATGCATTTGCGATCGCAGACAGTTTCATTGCTGCTTCTTCCTGTCTTCCATCTGCAGCGGAATATCACTACCAGATAGCAAGAATTGATCAGATTCTGCAGGATGCTGTTTTGCAGCTTGCGGAATTTGCTGATCAGAAACATATCTCACTTGTCCTTGAGAATCTGGATCCGGTGGAAATCGCTGTGGATCAAAACAGTCTGCTGCAGGCTTTCAAGACTTTGATTGAAAATTCCATACAGAATTGCCCAGTCAGAACTGATATACATGTGTCAGGGAAAGTATCCGGAAACAGATACGTGATTCGTTTTCTGAATCCGGGTCATCTCACACAGGGTATGTCCAAACGATATTCCAGCACCGGCTCCGGGCATTATGGAATTGGCCTTTCCATGGCTCAGCAAATTGTCATGCGCCATTTCGGTGAAATAACCATCAATCAGGTCTCAGATCAGGTTGAAATCCGGATCAGTCTTCTGATCCACAAACTGGAAAATTTGAATCGGGAATGAAATGAACATAGAGTTGAATAATGTGAGGGTCAAGATCCGAAAACTTGGAATTGTACAGGACTGCAGTCTTCATCTTCCGGCAGGCAGCTTTACAGCAATCATTGGACCATGCGGTTCCGGAAAATCAAGGCGCTCTAAACTTTGGTGAGGTTCCGACTCTCACATCCTGTACACTTGGATG
>NZ_CAJUPA010000040.1 GCF_910588395.1 uncultured Faecalibaculum sp.
GTACGGTGGTGTGAGAGGGAGGGGCAGCACTAACCTGTTCCTCTCTACTCGATTAACGTGTTTCCTTTCCGGGGACTTCCTGATCTTCCCCTGAACATGACAGCCGCTCAATTGCCGTCATTTCTGTCAAGGGCAGCCGTCTGGCTGCTCTTTACACTTACATAATAATTGCAAAGCGCTTTCAAATCACCCCCAAATTTGCCGTATCGCTGCGGCAAATATTGTAATAAAAACCCACAATGTGTGGGACGGGATTGCCGCATTGAATCGTTGCTTAACCACCGGATTTGCCGCAGCCCCGTAGGAAAAACTGCCGCAGTTCACCCGCAGCATTGCGGTTTCTGTCCATCAGACAGGTTGGGGTTTGCACACTCGGGAAAATCTGTCTGCCATAGCAGCGGATTTCTGCGCTTCCGCAAGCGGACCTCTGCCTGTGCTGAACCAGATCACCCCGGTAGATTCTGTTCCGGACTTGCCGCTATTACCCTGCCTGCGGCATACCCCGCCAGTCTGTACCCTGCCCCCGGGCAACAGCCCCATCACCCGGCAACGGCAAAAACTGCGGCCTGGCCTGGGATCACTCCCGGTCAGACCGCAGTCATTTCTGCTTTCAGCTGTATCAGAATGTCATGAACCGGATGGCTTTGTGTCCGGCTTCTTCCGCCAGTTCCATCAGCTCTGCCGGTGTTTTCTCCAGCTGCAGCACGAGTTCCAGCACCATGGGAGCGGATACGCCCCCGGCGACAACTGTTTGCGGCCGGTCATGAAACTGCAGTGCCGCGCACTGAAACGGATAGCCCCCTGCCAGATCGCAGAGCACCAGCAGGTCCTGGCCATGAGCAGCTGCGGCCTTCAGGTCTGCAGCCAGCTGCTCCGTGTTGCCGGTAAAGTTCACAGCCTCCATGGCCGGCTGAGGACCGGCAACCATTTCCACACCGGATTTCATGCCCGCTGCCCAGGCTCCATGTCCGGCAAGCAGAATGCGGGTCATGCGTCGATCACATCCTCCAGCTTTGCCTTTTCCATCCAGGAATCCAGACTCATCCGGATGTCCCGGGGACCGTCATCCAGCGCGATGTTGTGCTTTGCAGCCGTGAACACCACCATGGCTTCAAACACGGTCAGAAAAGCGAAGGCCGCATACACGTTGTGTCTGGCCATGAGCAGCTTCAGATCCAGTGTTCCGTCTGCCCGGATGGCCTCTTCGTGTCTGGCTTCCACCGCCAGCACCAGCTGCCCTTCCCGGCGGAGCACTTTGGTCAGTTCCACCTGTTCCTTTTTCAGAGACGGATCATCCGGCAGATAGAGCAGATTCAGCGGTTCACCGTCATAGGGCAGGCCGGTATAGGGAGAGATGAAGGAGGCCTTCATCACCCCGGTCATTTCCTTCATGCCGTGGCGTTTCTGGCGGATGTTGAATCCCACAGCCCGCAGGGCCGGATAGGTGTGGGAAGCGGCGAAATCTTCCAGCACCGGTGCGTTCTGGTTCAGCACCTGGGTGGCGGAATGAATCATGTCATCCAGCTGCAGATCATCCAGGATCTCCAGATGCAGTGTCATGAACGCAGCAAGGATCAGGCTGGTCAGCCCCGCATCCTTCACCACCAGGCCATACATGTTCACAAGCCCCTGTGCAGCATGCACCAGTGGGCTTTTTTCGCTGCCTGTCACGATCACATGGAGAACAGACACCGGCTGCCGGTCGATGATTTCCGCCAGCTCCATGGTGTTCTCTTCCGTTTCGATGCTGACCAGCACCATGTTTTTCTGGTCCGAGAGCGTTTCCCCTTCTGCCAGCCAGCGGGTTTCGTATTTCACATCGGTGTCCGCCCAGTCAAAAAGGGTCTTGGCCAGAACCCCCTGCAGACCGCAGAAGGCAATGGTCAGATCCGGTCTGGCCAGCGCCGGTTCCATGAAGGCCTTCAGGGCATCCTTCTGGTCCCGCACCTGTTTCTGCGTGCGTTTCCAGCTGGCAGGCTGCTGACACAGCGCCCGGACGGTTTCCAGACAGCCCTTTTCGTCCCAGTAACTCGTTTTCTTTCCCAGCATGATCTTACTTCACCTCGATGGCATATGACGTCGTCCAGGTTCTGCCGGGTTCCAGGATCATGGTGCCTTCCCGCTTTTCAAAAGGCACATCCAGTTTCTCCAGATCCGCATGTCCATACCAGGGTTCGATGCAGACAAACTCGCTGTCCTGCGGATGGGTCCAGACAGCCAGGAAGGGAAAGCCGGGAAATTTCATCGTGATCTGTGCCCGGCCGTTCTGCAGCAGTGTGACCTGCTCTGTATCGTAGTCCTTCCAAATCAGCGTCCTCTCTTTCCGGATCAGTCCCCGGTCCAGGGACAGCCGGTCCAGTTCAACTGTCTCGTATTCCACAGGACGGCCGTCTTCAAAGGTGTGAAACTGCACCGCTTTTCCCGCCGGTTCAAACACCAGTTCGCAGTCCTCAAAGGGATCCGTTCTGAAAGCAGGATGCAGCCCCAGTGTAAAGGGCATGGGCCGGTCTCCGGTGTTTTCAATCCGGTAGGTGATCTTCACCTCCGGTCCCTCCAGCCGGTATTCCATGACAAAGCCAAACCCGAAGGGATACTGACTGCGGGTGGTTTCGTCATCCGAAAAGCTGAAAATCAGACAGTCTGCCTCTCGGGTTCCCTCCAGCATGGCGTAGCGGGCCAGTCCGTGGTTTTTCATGGAGTAAGACTTTCCGTCCATCTCATAGCTGCCGCTCCAGGTGCTGCCGATGATGGGAAACAGGCTGGGGTTCTGATCCTTCCAGGCCTGATCACCCTGATACAGCAGTTCCCGACCATCGGATTTCCGGATCAGGGAGCGCATCTGCCCGCCTTTTTCCGTACAGGTCAGTTTCAGATCATCATTTTCCAGTACAAACATCATTCTGCCTCTTTTCTGTCATCCTCCGGGTCATCCGCCAGAAATGCCCGGATCTGCGGCAGCCGTTCCAGTGTCTCGGCATAGCCCAGCTTGAACCAGGCATCCAGCTTTTCCCGGTCGGTGGTATACCGCGTGATTCCGTAATCCTGATGGGGCCGCAGAACCAGCGCGCGTCCCTGGGCTTCCAGGTCATGCACCGTCTGCCACTGCTGCTCATAGTGTTCATGGCGCCTGCGGAAATCATCCGTGATCTGTTTGTCGTGGTAGACCATTCTGGCGCCCATCAGCTGCCACCAGGGGGCTTTTTTCCGCTTGTAGCCTTCTTCCTTGGTGGACACCACGATCAGCTTGTCGCAGCCGGCTTTCAGTGCCTGATCCACCGGGATCATGTCCGTGAGTCCCGCGTCGATGACCGTGCGTCCGTCAAACTGTTTGGGCTTCGACAGCAGCAGCAGACTGCAGCTGGCGATGAGCAGATCATCGGAATCATCCACGTATTCCTTGCCGTAGTACATCGTCTTCCGGGTTTCCATGTCATAAATGCCGATATCCAGCTGGGTGGGACTGGCAAAGAACGTTTCGTAGTCCAGGGGGGCTTTTTCCTGAATGAACCGGGCGGTCTGCTCCAGGGCAAAGAGACTGCCCTCCCGCATGATCGGCTTCAGGCCGATCAGCCCTTTCTGACTGGCGGCGTCCACGCCGGTGATCCGCAGGCGGCCCGGCTGGCGGGAGACATAGGGCAGCAGCATCATGGCGCCGGCGGAGATCCCTACGCAGTATGGAATGTCAATGCCCTGTTCCAGGAAGCACTGCAGAACACCGCCTGTGTAGGCGATCTTGGTTCCGCCGCCTTCCACCACCAGCCCGGTTTTGCCTTTGACGGTGCCGGATTCAGCCATGACGGATCACACCGCTTTCTCTGGCTGCCTGCGCCACTGCCTGCGCCACTTTGTCCGCCACGCCCGGGGTCAGCGCACTGACGATGATGTGATCCGGTGCCAGCTGGTCTGCCGGAATGCAGGAGGAAATGGCACTCACCGCTGCCTGCTTCATCGCATCATTGATCTCTGTGGCCCCGGCAGCCAGCGCGCCCTTGAAGATCCCCGGGAATGCCAGGACGTTGTTGATCTGGTTGGGATGATCGCTGCGCCCGGTGCCGATGATATAAACCCCGGCAGCCGCCGCGTCTTCCGGTTCGATTTCCGGCGTGGGATTGGCCATGGCGAACACAATCGGCTGCGGGTTCATGGACCGGATCATGTCCTGATCCACAATGTGCCCGGCAGATACGCCAATCAGCACATCCGCCCCTGCCAGCGCATCCGCCAGGGACCCGGTTTTTGCCGAGGGATTCAGCCGGTCGATCAGGGCCCGCTGCCCGCTGGTCAGATCCATGTCCGGTGTCAGGATCCCCTGCCGGTCCACAAGAATGACATCCCGCTGTCCCCGGTCCAGCAGCAGCCGGGCAATGGCACAGCCGGCGCTGCCCGCTCCGTTGATGACAATCCGGGGGGCTGTTTTGCCCGTGAGCTTCAGGGCATTTTCCAGAGCCGCTGCCACCACGATGGCGGTACCATGCTGATCGTCATGGAATACGGGAATGTCCAGAACTTCCTTCAGCCGCCGCTCCACCTCAAAACAGCGGGGTGCGGCGATATCCTCCAGATTGATGCCGCCAAAGGAAGGCGCCAGAGCCTGGATGATGGTGACCAGTTCATCGGTGTCCTGGGTACCCAGCACAAGGGGAACGGCATCCAGCCCGGACAGTGCCTTGAACAGCACGCATTTGCCTTCCATCACCGGCATGCCGGCTTCCGGGCCGATGTTGCCCAGGCCCAGCACGGCCGATCCATCGGAAATCACCGCGATGGTGTGGCCCCGGCCGGTGTAGACATAGCTCTGTGCCGGATCCCGGGCAATTTCCAGACAGGGAGCGGCAACTCCCGGTGTATAGGCTATGGAGAGATCATGGGCAGTTTCGATGGGCATTTTGTTCACTGTTTCCAGTTTGCCCTGCCATTCTCTGTGTCTGATCAGCGCTTCTTTCGCGGCATCCATCACAAATCCCTTCCTTTCATGAGTTCCTTGACGATTTCCTTCATGGTTTCCATTTTCTGCACACTGGCGAACTCGTACCGTCCATGGTGGTTCCAGCTGCCGGTCCCCAGGTTCGGCGTGAACAGGCCCCGAGCAGAAAGCATCGCACCATCGGTACCTCCCCGTACCGGTATGCTGACCGGTGTCAGTCCCAGTTTTTTCATGGCTGTTTCGGCTTCCCGGACAGCCGGACAGGTTCCGTCCGCACTCTCCGGCATGAAGCGGGCCATGTTCAGATACTGATCCGTCACAGTCAGCCGCAGACAGCCGGGATACTTCTTTTCCCAGTCCGCCACCAGCTCCTGCACAAAGGCTTTGCGTTTTTCAAAGGCTCCGGTGTCATGGTCCCGGATGATCCAGGAAACCCGGGCCTGTTCCACGGTACCGGACAAGCCGGTCAGGTGCCAGAATCCCTGACGGCCTTCTGTGGCCGCAGGCATCTGATCGGCGGGAAAGGATGCCGCAATGTCTGCTGCAATCTGAACCGCATTGATCATCCTGCCCTTCGCCTCTCCGGGGTGAATCGCCAGTCCCTGTATCTGCAGGTCGGCTCTGGCTGCGTTGAAGGTTTCCCAGTCCACCTGATTCACTGCATCTCCATCCACGGTCCAGGCCCAGGCAGCGGGAAACTGCGCCAGATCAAAGTGATCCGTTCCCCGCCCGATTTCCTCGTCCGGGGTAAAGGCGATGTACAGCTCCCGGTGCGGTTCCTGGCGGATTTCCTCCAGCGCCTGCATGATCACAGCCACACCGGCCTTGTCATCTCCCCCCAGCAGCGTCATGCCGTCTGTCACGATGAGATCATCCCCTGTCACCAGGGACAGAGCCGGAAATTCGGCAGGGGACATGGAATACCGGTCATTGAGCACAATGGGGCTGCCGTCATAGGCTTTGATGATCCGGGGCTTCACCCCGGCTCCGGTCAGTTCCTCCGCAGTATCCATATGGGCCAGAAATCCCGCAGCACAACCTGCATCCGGGTCCGTGGCTTTCAGATGGGCATAGACCACACCCTCTTTGCAGGTGCAGGGAATGGACAGATCCGCAAGTTCCTCCATCAGTCTGGCCGCCAGAACCTGCTGTCCCGGCGTGCTGGGTACAGTCTGCGAGGTGTGGTCCGACTGGGTGTCCATGGTCACATACCGCAGAAACCGGTCTGTCAGACTCATTCCAGTTCCCTCGCCAGACCCGGCACGATCTGCTTTTTCCGGGACACGAATCCCTGATCCTCAAAGCGGTCCAGAACCGGGCGCATTCTGGCAGCCTCCGGTCCGGCGGCCAGGAACCGGGATCCTTTTCCTTCCACATTGGTGAAAGTCATGAGAAACAGATCCAGGCGCCGGGATTTTGCCTCCTGGCGCATGTGATCCAGAAGTTCCTCCCGGATTGCCGGAATATCATCGAAGTTGAAGACAAAGGTCTGGGAAATCGCCACCTTGTGCCCGCCGATGTTGAATTCCTTGGAATCGGTTCCGGTGAGCTGCTGCATGGTCTTTCCCTTGATCGTGGCGGTGCTGGCAAACATTTCCTCCGCCATGGCATCGATGTCGAAGCCGTACTCCTGTGCAATCCGCTGGGCCAGCATGCGGTCCACCGGGGTGCAGGTGGGAGAGTTGAAGTTCATGGTGTCGGAAATCATGGCGTAAATCACCAGTTTCGCAATGTTCTCCGGCATCTTCAGTCCGTATTCCTGCCACATCAGCCCGACGATCGTGCAGGAAGAACCCACGATCATGTTCCGGAACTGAATGGGCTTGCTGGTGGTGATGTCGCCGATCCGGTGATGGTCCACGATTTCAATGATTTCGGCCTTGTCAATGTCGTTGATGGTCTGCTTCTTCTCGTTGTGGTCCACGAGGATGAACTGCTTGGGCGAGCTTTTCAGCAGATGGTACCGGGCCACGGATCCTGTGATCCGTCCCTGGGATACCACCGGATAGCTGGAATGACGGGTTTTCAGCATTTCCCGCTCCACATCCTCCAGAAATTCGTCCCGGGAAAACTGGACCATGTCCTGAGCGGGCAGCATGATGCTTTCAATGGGAATCGCCCGGTAAACCATCTGAATGATTTTCATCAGGTTGTAGGGCGTGCTGATCAGCGTCACTCCCATGTTCCGGGCCATGTCCAGAATGTAGTCGTTTGGCACAAAGTTCTCCGCGATGAGGATCATCGCAGCGCCCTTGGCCATGGACTTGATCATGGAGTCTTCATGATCATTGAGCACCATGATGGCGCCTTCGAGATTGCGGTCCATCATTTTCTTGTCCGCAATGCGCACTTCTCCGGACAGCTCTCTGGTCCCCTCCAGCAGGATCGTGCCTCTCAATGCCGCCTGAAAATTTTCCACCGGTGTATCCTTGAGCAGATCCCGGGTGATGTTCAGATCCTGCATCTGGATCTTGGAAATGTCTCCCAGGGTGACCAGACCGCTGTAGTTGCCGGTCTCATCCGTGGCATACAGCGTCTTGGCGTCGTTTTCAATCAGCAGGTCCCAGCCTTTGCGCAGGGTGGCGCCTTTGTCCACCGTCACGGCCTTGTCGATTTCAATCTCGGCCAGGGTGCTCTTGGCTGTGCTGATGTGCAGCGGCGGCTCCATGCCGGCTTTCTCCAGGACAAATTTTGTCTCGGGATTGACATGGCCGATCCGCGCTGCCACGGCATTCTGCCCCAGCTGACGTTTCAGTTCCGCCAGAGATAGCGCCGCGCAGATGGAATCTGTATCCGGATTCTTGTGTCCGATCACATAAATGGGCTGTTCCATACATGCTCCTTTTCAAAGTTTCAGTCTGCTTTCATCATAGCAGTCAGTGTGTTTTCCGGCAATTGTGCCAGTCAGGACAGGACACGGGAAAAAGACAAAAAGGAGAGCCGAGCGGTTCTCCTTGCCATAGACCTCAGGACTGTGCCAGGACGTCCTTCAGGGCTTTTGCGGGTTTGAATTTCACGGCTCTGGATGCCGGAATTTCAATCTTTTCCTTCGTAGCGGGATTAAAGCCGGAGCGGGCAGCCCTCTCGGCCACCGTGAATTTGCCGAAACCGTACAGATCCACGCTTCCCCCTTCCTTCAGTGTATCTGTCCAGGCATCCAGCAGTGTGCCAAGCACATCCGCAGCCTGGGCTTTTGTCAGGCCGTTTCTGTCCGCCAGCAGATCTGCCAGATCCTTTTTTGTCAGTGTCTTTTCCATATCGTGTTCCTCCTGTGAACCGCACCATGATAGCAGAAAACGACGGCTCTGTAAAACCGGCGGCTGCGGACGGTGCAGAAGGGAAAACAAAAAACCCGCGTGACTGCGGGTGATGGTTCGAATGGTGCCCGTACGCGGAATTGAACCACGAGTTGATCCTTACCATGGACCTGTATTACCTTTATACTATACGGGCGGTACGTGTGATATCTTACCCTATCACACGGTGGTTGTGCAACCTTTTTTTGGCAGAGAATGAAGAATTTCGTTCACTTTCTCCATGGGCAGCCCCACAACATTGGACCAGGATCCGTGAATGCTCTCCACAAACCCCGAATCCTGAATGCCGTAGGCCCCTGCCTTGTCGGCGGATTTTCCGGATCTGGTGTAGGCCAGAATTTCCTGATCCTCCAGAACCCGGAAACGGACATCCGTCGTATCCGTAAAAGTGATCTCCATGCCCGGCGTCAGGATACAGACACCTGTTTTCACCTGGTGGGTTTCCCCGGACAGCCGCATCAGAAAATCACAGGCTTCCCGGTCATCTGCCGGCTTGCCCAGGATCTCCCCGTCGTACACCACAACGGTATCCGCAGCGATGATTGTCCGGTCCGGAAACCCGGGCCTGACGGCTCTGGCTTTGTCCAGCGCCAGGCGTTCCAGGGCTTCATCCAGCGGCAGGGCAGTGGAAATGGATTCGCTGATCTGTGCCGGATGAACATCCGTCTTGTATCCCTGCTCCTCCAGGAGCTGCCTGCGGCGCGGGGACTGACTTGCAAGGATGAGTTCCATGAATCAAACCTTCCGCATGCCTTCCTTTCATGCCGGAGGTCTCATCAGCAGTATAACATTGGCACAGGGCTTTTCAACGCCTGCACCTTCGCAGGACACACCAGGAGACAATCCCCCCGGCTGCTGCAACCGCTGTGATTTCCAGCACGATGCGGATCACCAGATCAAAGAACAGCTGTTCCGGGCAGATCCGGATCATGAAATCCGTTGCCGGGTTCAGCAGCCACAGATCATTGTCGAAAAACAGCTCATGGAAATGCGTCCAGAAATCCGTGAATCCCGTCGCAGCCCAGAGCCCCAGAAAGGCAATCATGATCAGCCAGCAGAGACCCGCCTGCAGATAGCCCAGCGCCAGCGCCTTCCAGTCCTGTTTCCAGGCAGCCAGCAGAACCCCTGCCAGCGTCACAAGCCAGGCTGCGTTGCGCACAGCCATGGCGGACTGATACAGACGGCGGACGTCTTTCATGTGGGCTTTTTCCCGGGCATTGTAGACTTCTCCGATCCCCGGCAGACTGCCGTCCATGGTATCACTGGCGCCGGTGACATAGTCCAGCATCAGCTTCATGGCTTGCTCCGGTGTCTTCTCCGGCACATCCAGACGGGCTGCCAGATTCGACGCGCGATACCATCCGTCATACCAGCCGGCATCCGTGGCCTGCCATCCGGTCACCGTCAGCAGAATGGCCAGGATCACCGCCATGCCCCAGAACCAGGCAGCAATGCGTTTCAGGCTCACTCCACTGCCACCAGATCAGCCCGGCTCACCGCCGGCAGCTGCTGCAGCACCTGGATCAGCTCCTCGGGACTGCTTTCCAGATCCGCCATGTCAATGGTCACAGTCAGACTGGCAATCCCGTTGATGGGTGCTGTCTGATTCAGGGACAGAATGTTGGCCTGATTCTGACTCAGCAGGTTGATGACCTGGGCCAGGGCTCCTTTTTCATGCCGGATGACAAAGGAAATGATGGCTTTCCGGGTGGATTCGTCCTGGGAGAAGCTGAAGACCGCATCCTTGTATTTATAGAACGTACCCCGGGAGATGCCCACTTTGGCCACCGCCTCCGAAATCCGTCTGGCCTGACCGGAATTGAGCAGCTGATGGGCTTCCATGACTTTTTCCAGAACCTCCGGCAGGATCTCGCTGGATACCACATAATACTTACTCATGGCAGATGACCAGACCTTTTCCGTCGGGATCCACCAGACGGCCTTCCAGACCGAAATGCCGGCTCACCCAGTCCCGCATGCTTTCCAGCTGTTCCCTGTCCCGGCTGATGGCCAGCATCGTGCTGCCGCTGCCGGAGATCCAGAGGGGCACCGCATTGGCCATGCACACTTCCTTCAGCCGGCTGTAAGCCGGAATCAGCTGCTGCCGGTAGGGTTCATGCAGCCGGTCCTGGCAGGCAGCGCAGACCAGCTGCTGGTCTCCCCGCTCCAGTCCCTGAACAAACAGAGCCGCCATGCCCGCCTGACGGGCTGCGGTTTTCAGCGGTATATCCCCCGGCAGCACCTTTCTGGCTTCGGCGGTGGATACTTCCAAATCCGGCACCAGCGCCAGACAGTGCCACAGACTCATGTCCGAAGCACACATCACTGCCTGGTCTTCCGTCATCACCGTTGTGCACAGATCGCCGAACACAGCCGGCGCCACATTGTCCGGATGACCTTCCATTTCCGCTGCCAGCGCCATGACCTCCTGCCGGCTGGCCGGCTGGCCATGAATCTCCCAGGCTGCCGCCAGCCCTGCTACGATGCACGTGGCACTGGAGCCCAGGCCCCTGGCGAAGGGAATGTCCGTTTCTATATGTATATGCAGCGGATCCGGTTCGAATCCCGCTGCCCGGCACCCTTTCTGATAGGCCCGCCACACCAGATTGTCTTCGCCGGCATAGGCTTCGGGGCAGCCGGTGATCACCAGTCTGTCTGCCTTCTCAAAGGAGAATTCTCCCCGCCAGTCCAGTGCCAGTCCCATGGTGTCAAATCCCGCGCCGCAGTTGGCACTGGTGGCCGGGACGCTGATCCGGATCACCGGCTGCCTCTGCCGGTCAGAGCGCAGGAATCCTTCACCGCCTCTTTCATGCCCGGCACATCCACCACCGCATCATGCAGAATGTCCGCAGACTCCAGCGCTGCCAGAGGCGCCGGCACCGGATCCTGACAGATGTCTTCCAGAGCGTGCAGCGCATCCCATTCAGCCATCGTATCCCCGGTGATCGCTTCCATCACATCCTGTGCGAATTTGTAGGGAGAAGCCGTGGCCAGCACCACCATGGGTTCTTCTCCCTTCTGTCTGCCCCCTGCCAGATAGCCGATGGCGCTGTGGGGATCCAGCACATACGCATCCTCTTTATATACCCGGGAAATTTCGGCTCTGGTTTCGTCATCGCCGGCATACTCTGCCACAAACAGCGACTGGATTTTTTCCAGAACCTCCGGTGTCACCTGGTAGCGCCCTTCGGCAGCCAGCTGATCCATCCATGTCTTCACCTGCGCTGTGTCGCCCTCTGTCATATAGTACAGCAGCCGTTCCAGGTTGGAGGAAATCAGAATGTCCATGCTCGGGGAAATGGTTTTGATGAACGGTCTGTTGCGGTCATAGACACCCGTGCGGATGAACTCCGTGAGCACGTTGTTGGCGTTGCTGGCTACCACGAATTTCTTTACCGGCAGTCCCAGTCTGTATGCATAATAGCCCGCCAGCACATCTCCGAAGTTGCCGGTGGGAACCGAAAAGGACAGCTGGTCCTGGCGGCCGATGACACCCTGATGCATCAGCTGTTTCCAGGCTTCGAAGTAATACACCACCTGGGGAACCAGACGCCCCACATTGATGGAATTGGCGCTGGAGAGGCGGATGGATTTCGAAGCGGCCCAGTCATTCAGCTCCTGGTCCAGAAAGAGCCGCTTCACGGCAGACTGGGCATCGTCAAAGTTGCCCTGGACCGCAAACACCCTGACGTTGTCTCCCTGCTGGGTGGCCATCTGCCGGTACTGGATCTGGGAGACTTTTCCTTCGGGATAGAACACGGCAATGCCCGTGCGGTCCACGTTTTTGAAGCCGGACAGCGCCGCCTTGCCGGTGTCTCCGGAGGTAGCGGTCAGAATCATAGCGGAATCGCCGGTATCCTTCAGGGCAATGCTCATCAGCTGCGGCAGCATCGTCAGCGCCACATCCTTGAAGGCAGATGTGGGGCCGTGGAACAGCTCCAGCACCTGCAGGTCTCCCACCGGTTTCACCGGCGTCACGGCTTCACTTGCAAAGGAGCCGGTGTAGGCAGCCTGAACCGCCTGCTTCAGTTCCTCTTCTGTATAGTCCGGCAGCAGCAGCCCCAGAATATACGCGGCGTTTTCCTGATACGACTGGTGCAGGATCCGGTCCAGATCCGCTTTTTCCTGTCCCAGGCCGGGGTGCACAAAGAGTCCGCCATCAGCGGCGATCCCTTTCAGCACCGCCTGACGGGCACTTGCCTGTACGGTCTTGTTTCTTGTGGAATGGTAGGATGTAACCATTTGAAAACCTCCTTGAAAACGAACAATACCTATGATACAATGTGCAAGCTTTGAAAACAAGTGTTTTTGAATAAGAAACAGGAGGGCGTATGAAGGCTGTACTTTTAGGATATGGAACCGTGGGAAAGGGCGTGGAAAAGCTCGTTTCCACCGTGGACGGACTGGATCTCAAAGCTGTGTTTGTGCTGCCGGAATTCGAGAATCTGCCGTATTTCTCCAATGACGGCGAGGGACTGGTGACAGACCCGGAAGTGGACATTGTCTTCGAGTGCCTCTCGGGCACCGAACCCAGCAACACCCTGATCCGCAGGGCACTGGAAGCCGGCAAGCATGTCATCACTTCCAACAAAGCCACTGTGGCACCGAACCTGGAAGACTATGTGAAGCTGGCCGCAGAAAACGGCGGATCCATTCAGATCGAAGCCAGCGTGGCCGGGGGCATTCCCTTTCTGGACGCTGTGCTGAAACTCCAGAAACTGGAAGATCTCAACGGGTTCGAAGGCATTTTCAACGGAACCTCCAATTATATTCTGGACCAGATGCAGAAAGAAGGACAGGATCTGGACACCGCGCTGAAAGCCGCCCAGGCCATGGGCTATGCGGAAGCCGATCCCACCAACGACGTGGAAGGATTCGATGTCTGGTACAAAACCGTGATCACGAACATGCTGGCATATAAAACAGAAAACGGCGGACTGCGTCAGCCGCTGGGCATTTCCCGCATAACCCCGGAAGACATTGCCCTGGCAAAGAAAGAAGGAAAGGTGATCCGTCACATTTCCCGCTCTCTGCAGAAAGACGGAAAGTACGCATCGGTGATCGCCCCGGCGTTCCTGGACAAGGACGAATATCTGGCCAATGTGCCTTCCAACTACAACGCCCAGCTGATCTATGCCGACAGCTTTGACAAAATCGGGCTCTTCGGCCAGGGCGCCGGGCAGATGGCCACAGCCCAGGCCATGCTGGCCAACGCCATTGACACACTGGAGAACAGCGAACGGCCCATTCTTCTGGAAAAAGCCATGCAGCCGGATGATTCCCTGATTCAGGAAACCTGGCTCGTGCGCTCCGGAAAGGACCTCTCTTCTCTGCCTGCTGCCCGTGTGAAGGAAGGATCATACTGGCTCATCGGCCCGGCAGGCGCAGATGTCATCGATCAGGTGCAGGCACTGGATCCTGAAGCCATGATTGCTCTGTGGCGGTAATGGTTCGCCGATAACCTCCGTCAGTTGGATGTACCGGGAGATGCTTCTCCCGTTTCTTGTATCAGAAAGGAATCGTCATGCTGAAAGTCACGAAATTCGGCGGGTCATCGGTTGCCGATGCCTGTCAGTTCCGCAAGGTCAGGGAAATCATTCAGGCTGATCCCGACCGCCGTTACGTTGTTGTCTCGGCCCCCGGCCGCCGGACACCGGCAGATGCCAAGCTCACCGACCTGCTCTATCTGCTGGATGCCCACCGGCAGTATCACGTGGATGCCTCCAACGTGTACCGGATCATCCGCGAACGCATTCTGGGAATCCAGAAAGAACTGGGTCTGAAACAGAACATGGCCAAGGAGCTGGACACCTTCTACGCCAATCTGAATCAGATGAAACAGGATGAAATCGTGTCCCGCGGCGAATACTGGTGCGCCCGGATGATGGCGGAATTTCTCGGCTTTCCCTTCGTGGACGCCAAGGACGTGATCTGCTTCAACCTGGACAAAACCATCGACTTCAAAGCCACCAGAGCCAAGCTTCAGGCCAAAATGGCTGAATATGAACACTTCGTGTTCCCAGGTTTCTACGGCTCCACTTCCAACGGACGGATCCAGGTGTTCACCCGGGGCGGCGGCGACATCACCGGTGCGATCCTGGCCAATGCCATGGACGCGGACGTGTATGAGAACTGGACTGATGTCTCCGGCTTCCTGATGGCAGATCCCACCATCGTGGACGACCCCCACGAAATCACCCACATTACCTACTCCGAACTCCGGGAGCTCTCCTACATGGGCGCCAGCGTGCTCCATGAAGAAGCAATCTTCCCGGTCAAGGAACGCAACATCCCCATTCACATTCTGAACACCAACTGGCCTCAGGACCCGGGCACCTTCATTCAGGAGAACCGTAAAACAAAGTCCCGCTTCCCCATCACCGGCATCGCCGGCAAATCCGGGTTTGTTTCCCTCTATGTATACAAAAAGCACATGTCCAGCGAAGTCGGCTACATGCGCAAGGTTCTGTCCATTCTCGAGGACTACAACGTGTCCATCGAACACATCCCCTCGGGCATCGACAGCTTCACGGTGGTCGTGGAAGAGAAGGACGTGGAAAACACGCTGTATGAAATCGTGTCCCGGATCAAGCGGGAGCTGAAACCGGATGAAGTGAAAGTCCAGGACAACATTTCCCTGATCAGCACCGTGGGCAAGCGCATGAGCGATTCCCCGGGCATGGCCGGCAGACTGTTCACGGCCCTGGGAAAAGAAAACATCAGCATCATGATGATCGCCCAGGACTCCAACGAGATCAACATTACCGTGGCGGTGGAAACACCGGAGTTCGAGAAAGCCGTCAAGGCGATTTATGACGAGTTCGTGACGAAGGAGGATTTGCAGTAATGAAGAAAGTGGCAATTGCCGGTGCAACCGGCGCAGTGGGACGACAGATGCTGGAATGCATCCGGGAGCGAAATCTGCCCGTGGAAGTGAAACTGCTGGCCAGTGCCCGTTCCAAAGGCAAAGTCATCGATGACCTGGTGGTGGAAGAACTGACCCCGGCCTCTTTCCAGGACGTGGACTATGTTCTGGGCGCCTGTGAAAACGACGTGACAAAACAGTGGATGCCCTGGGCTCAGGAAGCCGGCTGTGTGGTGGTGGACAATTCCAGTGCCTTCCGCCTGGACGACAACGTGCCCCTGGTGGTCCCGGAAATCAACCCGGAAGACATTGAAAACCACAACGGCATCATTGCCAATCCGAACTGCTCCACGATCATTGCCCTGGTGGGCTGCGATGCGCTGAAAAAGGAATTCGGTCTGAAGCGCATGATCGTCACCACCATGCAGGCTGTATCCGGTGCCGGTGTCAAAGGCATCGCCGATCTGGAAAACCAGGTCAAGGGCGAAGATGTTCCCTTCCAGGCGTTCCCCTACCAGATCGCATACAACCTGATCCCGCAGATTGGTGACTTCGACGAATTCGGTATTTCCAAAGAAGAATGGAAAATGCAGAACGAAGGCCGGAAAATCTGGCACGCCCCTGAACTGCTGGTCAACTGCACCTGCGTCCGCGTCCCAGTGATGCGTTCTCACTCTGAATCCATCACTCTGGAATGCGAAACCGAAGTGGACGTGAAAAAAGCCCGGGAAGTTCTGTCCCAGGCCGCCGGTGTGCAGCTGAAGGATGATCCGGAAAACAAGGTGTATCCCATGCCCCTGGATACCACAGATCAGGACGATGTCTTCATTGGCCGCATCCGGAAGGATCTGACGGATCCAGAAGGCAAAACCCTGCAGGTGTTTGTCTGCGGTGATCAGATCCGCAAAGGTGCCGCAACCAATGCCGTGCAGATTCTGGAAAAACTGCTGGAGAAAGCTGAATAGACAGATATGGAAGAGGGTCTTCTACAGAGATCCTCTTCCTTTTTTATGTCGATGCCCGGCTGCGCCGGTGTGGCCGGGTGTGAGATGCAAAAAGCAGTTTGGGCAATGTCTGTGGATGCTGACCTGGACATTGCGTTTGCAATCAAACTCTGACACATTGTTTTCCTGTCTCTCTGCAAAACTCCATGTAATCCGATACTCAGCATTCTTTTCAGGAACTTTTCGCAAATTTTCAGACGTCTGGCGAATATAACAAGTATGGGGCGCTTTGATTCACCCATCAGAATGACCCCTCCATAAAGCCGGCCAGGGCAAGGCAGCCTGAAAAGATATGGAGTATAATAAAATATGAAAAAAGCAAATTGTAATACATTTCTGTACCTGCAGCTGAAGCAGATGCAGAAACAGGAAAAGCACAATCAGCTGGAGCTTATGGATGTGCTTGATCACCACTATATCCAAGTTGTGGAAGTTCTTGAGAGACTGTGTGTCAAACCGAAGATGACCCGCAATGAGAAAATTTACAGAATCCTCCTCGAAGGAATCCTGACGTTTCTGTTGGGTCTGCTGGTGAATGCTATATCAGCTCATCTCTTCTGAACAGCGATGAGTTGGGAATTATCCAGACTGTATTTGCATTGTCGAATTAATCAGCAGAGAAAGGAATGGTATTATGTCCAACTACATGACTTATTTCACCATGACAGTGATCATCGTTACGATTGCCCGTATTATCATGATTTATATTGAAGATATCTATATGAAGTATTTGAACAGAAAGCACAAGATCTAGTTGCTTCCAATATCCAGCCGATTTCAATACAGGAACCGGTAAATCGTTGGGCCGTGAATCTGCATTTTAAAATGGCTATCACTTTACAATCACGACAAAGGAGACCCATATGCCAGATAACATGCTGATGCCGACAATCATGATGATTGTAACCATGACTGCAGCCCGTATTGTATATGCCTGCTTTGAGGACCGGTACAATCGCAAATATTTGGGCAAGCAGTCAGATCATGAATAGATTCTGCCAGCCTCATTCACGATTTTGCGAATACATAGAATCATCACATCACCCAAGGGAGCCAGTTCTGAATCATCTCAACAATGGATGAGCATAATTGAGCCGCAGAGCTTTCACAAGTTTCTGCGGCTTTTGCTATGATTCAATTCTCAATATGATGATTTAAGATCAGGACATCTTGCAGTTCCAGTAAGGCAAACAGTTGCTGATTACCTCCAGCCTGTATCTCGAGTTGGAGTCTGCTCCAATTATCGGTAAAAATGCATCAAAGTTGGAGCAGACTCCAATTTTGAAGGAATATATGACAAAACCGAATCCTGCTTCAACTCTCTACTTCCATTTCTCACCAAGTCAGAGAGAAATGCATTCAGTCTAAGGCTGTGAATGAACCTGAGATACTGGTTGCAAGACGGGACAGAATCAGAAAACCCCATAGGATTCTGGTACACTGGAGTGGGAAGATTGATAAAGTTCGTTCTCAGCGAATTTTGGGCCATTTTCATCAGTCTGGTTGCTGCCGGACTTGACCGACTGATTTTCCGAGCAGACTGGTGGCAACTTCGTCATTGCAGTCCCTGTTATTTCTGTTATAAAGGAGGAACAACCATGAGTGATGCTACATGTTAGAAGTCAATATCAGTATTAACGATTCTGGTGAAATAGCTTTTAACACT
>NZ_CAJUPA010000041.1 GCF_910588395.1 uncultured Faecalibaculum sp.
AAGGTATCTTTGGATGGGGTTAGTCTTCCTCCCTATCCAATTTTGGAGTGCCGTTATAAAAAGGTTCCACGTCTGTTCCGCCGGTTTACGGACAGAATTTTCAATCCTGGACCATTCAGAATACAAGAAAAAGACCGGCTCCAGTCATGACCGGTCTTTTTCCCGAGAGAGTTGTATATCAGAAATATGAACAAGTCGCTGTCAGAATCATTCCTGCTCGCGGCGTTTCCTGTTTGTGAAGACTGCACCTGCCAGGGCTCCGATGGCTGTCGCCAGGGTCATGCCTAAGCCGGTGGCTGCAGCTGTCGGAGTACCTTCGGAAGAAACAGAAGCTGCGGATACCGCCTGTGCCGGGGTCTCGCTGACAACCGGTTTCGCTGTGCTGTCGTAAATGTCGGTGACAGTGGTCGGTTTCTCCGGAGTCACGGTAATCGGCTTGTCTGCATTGGCCCGGAGGTTGGTCAGAGCATTGGTCAGAGCGTAGTTGGCAAGGTTGATGGAGTTCTGTGTGGAATCCGGGTTGAAGGCTGCCGCAAATGCTGCCTTGTAGGCATCCTGCAAAGCCTTGAAGCTTTCATCTGTGTAGTTGCCCTGTCCGCGCTCCAGCTGGTCTTTCGCATCCGCCAGGGTTCCGGAGAGGTTGCGCATATCGGTGTTGTCTTTGCGGTAGCTGTCCATGGTGGCGAAGCTGTAAGTCGCATTGACAGGTGTGCCAACAGCATACAGGTTGAGCAGATCCGCATCCTTATAGGGGAATACCAGTTCCGTCAGCACGATGGTGTCATTGCCTGCATATACTTCCACAGAGTAGTTGTCCACGAAGACTTTCAGCTTGATCTTGCCATTGGTCATGGCAACCGGTGCCGTGTAGTCCTGCAGGAACTTGAACCAGGTGCCATTCTGCATGTGATCAGCCGGAGCCTGTTCAGCTGCCATGGACTTGGAACGGTCCACGTGCAGGATTCCAGTGTTCACATCGTACCAGATCGTGGTCTGATAGTCTTTGTTTTTCAGGACCTCCAGAACGACTTTCTCCGTTCCCTTTTCAGGAGCGAACTCGATTTCGAACTGGAACTGCTGAGAGTGAATGCCTTCCAGCGGGTTGGACTTGTCGTCCAGGACAATGTCATCCTTGACTTCCAGGTTCTTCATCTGGTCGTATTCAGCTACCGGTGTCTGCTTCAGGCGCAGTCCTTCCGGTGTGCGCACTACAGACAGGTCTGCCATCAGCGTGAACTGACCATTGTGCTTTTCACCCAGCATCTTGCGGATGCCTTCCAGAGTCACCTTGCTGCCATCCGGCTGACGGATGGTGGAGTTGTCTGCATAGGACCAGTTGGACATCCACTGAACCATGACCACTCTGCCGTCTTCCTTATAGAAGCTCTGGGCTGCATAGGCATCGGGAGCATAGTTCATGTTGTAGCGGGCTGCCACATCCCCTGTGGGACCGTTGACTGTATCCGGTACGAATGTCCAGACGCCATCCACTTCCTTGAAGTCGCCCACCTGATACCAGCGGCCGCCTTCGGACAGAACGTATTTGTATTCGTCTGTACCTTCCACCGGGAGATAGTACAGTTCCGGACACTCGGTGATGATGTCACCCTGCATGGCTTCCGGTGTCCAGTGAATCAGATCTTTGGAGGAGTAGAAGCGCAGCGGACCACCGGCTACAGCCATCATCCACTGACCGGATTCTTCGTGCCAGAATACTTTCGGGTCACGGAAATCACCATTGTTGAGAGGATCTTCATTGACAAGCTCTGTGATGTTGCCTTCTGCGTCCCGGACAACTGTCCGCAGAGAACCTTCAGCCAGAACGACATTCTTGAAGAAATCCTTCTGGTCGGCTGTCAGCTCCTTGGTTGTACCATCCGCATTGAGAATGACGCGTTCTATTCCCAGATCCGGTGCTGTCCAGTTGAATCCATCAGCCGAATAGGCAATGCACTGTCTCTGGAAACCGAATTCGCCGCTTCCCCAGGAAGCGCCCGAAGGCATGCCTGCCAGTGTCCAGACAGCGACCAGACCCTGTTCTCCCTCCTTGAAGAAACCGGAGGTGTTGTTTTTGTCCACAACTGCGGATCCAGAGAAGTGGAATCGCATGCCATTGTCCGTAGAGGCTTTGAACACATCAGGAACTTCATGCTCTGTCCAGTGAACCAGATCTGTGGATGTGGCATGACCCCAGCTCATGGACCCATGGTTGACACCATCCGGATAATACTGGAAGAACAGATGCCAGGTGCCGTTGAAGTACACCATGCCATTGGGATCATTGGACCAGCCCTGTTCATTGGAGAAGTGGTACTGTTCCCGATAGGCTTCATCTTCCTGCTCTTTATCAGCTGCAGGTGTTTCCGCTTTGGCATTGTCTGCGGGGGCCGCTGCGGATGTATCAGCTTTGACGCTGACTGCCGGAGCCTCAGGTTCCGGCACTGCTTCTTCGGAAACAGCCGGAGCTGCCGGTTCCGCCGGAACCGCAGGATCTGCAGGTGCAGCGGCTTCAGGAGTTTCTGCCTCTGCTGCCTGTCCAGGTTCTTCGGATTCTTCTCCGACAGAAGCAGATTCTTCTTCTGCCTCTGCTGCAGGCGCATTGGTACTGCTGTAAATTTCTGTTTCCTGTGGTACTTCGATTTCCGCCGCTGCTTCCACGGGATCATTCTCTTCAGCTGCAGTTTCCAGGATCACTTCCTCCGGCGCCTGTACATCCACAACCGGCTGATCCGCAACCAGTTCTTCGGATTCACTGGCAAGGATCGCAGCACTGGCACCTGACAGCACCATCATGGCGGAAGCAGAGACAGCCGCCGATTTGATCAAATTGACTTTCTTGTTGTTTTCGTTTTTCATGACTTTCAAAAACCTTCTTCTATGGAAATGTTCTGAATACAAAGATCTTTGGGGAAAGGATGAAAGTTATAACTTACATGGTTACAATAGCCCCCCTCCCCCGGCTTTTTCAAGTCAATTTGTAAGTGATTACATTTGTCATGAACTGCGCCAGTCCGATTTGGAATATTTGATTAAATTCCGTATTTTTCCACTGAATCTCATGACATTTATCACTTGATTCCATAATCGCGGTTTCCCTCATTCTCTTCGGTCCTGCCATTCTTCTTCATCTGTTTGACAGTTCCGGCGGCTGTCCTGCATCCCTTTCCTGAAACAGGCAAACCTACGCAGAAAAGGCTGCGGGTTCTCCCAATCACGGGGACAGCCTTGCAGCCTTTGTGCATCATGATGGTTTTGATCATGCCCTGTCCAGGGCCCTGGCCCGCATCGACAGGCAGGATCAGAGATCGTCTACAATAGCGCCGGCTTTGGTATACGCCGTGGATTTGGCTTCAAAGAAATCTGTCTTGATGTCATTGGCCCGGCTGTAGGTATCCACCCATGCCATGGACTCCGGCAGTTCTTCATATCCTTCATAGACCGGTGCAAATCCCAGACCTTTGGCCCGCAGATTGGCCAGATACCGGATGTAATCCTTGACCCGGTCCAGATTCAGTCCTGCGATCCGGTCACCCAGAACATATTCTGCCCAGGACATCTCTTCCTCGGCACCGGTTTTCAGCATCTGCCGGTATTCCTCTTCCAGTTCCGGCGTAAACAGCTCCGGCTGTTCCTTTTTCAGTTCCAGAAGAATGTTCCGGAAGAGCCACAGATGCGTGTTTTCATCCCGGTTGATGTAGCGGATTTCCTGCGCACTGCCGGGCATCTTGCCCATGCGGCCCAGGTTGTAGAAAAACATGAACCCCGAATAGAAGTAGATTCCTTCCAGAATATAGTTCGCAATCAGGGTTTTGACCAGCTGTCCGGCGTCTTTGTGTTCCAGAAAATCATTGTACAGATTGCCGATGAACTCATTCCGATGCAGCAGGTGTTCGTCGTCTTTCCACTGATACAGGATCTCATTCCGCTTTTCAGGGGAGCAGATGGTATCCAGCATATAGGAATAGGACTGGGAATGCACGGCTTCCTGAAAGGCCTGAATGGTCAGACACAGGTTGACTTCATTGGCTGTGATATAGGCGCCGATGTTGGGCAGATTGGCGGTCTGCAGGGAGTCCAGAAAGACCAGAAAGGAGAGGATCTTGTCATAGGCAGTCCGTTCCTCGTCGGTGAGATTCCGGTAATCCTTGATGTCCTGAGAGAGGTTGATCTCTTCCGGGATCCAGAAATTGTTCATGGCCTGCCGGTACCACTGACTGGTCCAGTCGTATTTCACATTGTTGAAGTCATTCAGGTTGGTTGTATTGCCGTTGATCATCCGGCGTTTGGCCAGATCGGTGTCGCCGTCTTTGTTGAACAGCGCCTTGGGTTTCAGTTCCATGACTGTCTCCTTTCTCTTTCCATGCTATGCACTGCAGGATTCGCATTCTTCCACTTCCAGTGACTGGGAACGGACATAGTAAATGGTCTTTACGCCTTTCTCCCAGGCCCTGAGATACAGATCCAGAACTTTGCGGAAGGTGAATTCCGGGGTGACGTACAGATTCACGGACTGCGCCTGGTCAATGTGCCGCTGGCGGATGGCTGCTGCGTCCACGATCCAGTTCTGATCGATGTGATGTGCGTTTTTATAGTACCAGAAGGTTTCATCCGAGAGATCCGGTGCGACTCTTGTCAGCATGGATCCTTTCTTTTCCTCCAGAAAATACTTCTTCAGAACCGGATCCACCGCAGCGGTGGTGCCGGCCAGGATCGAGGTGCTGGAGGTGGGGGCAATGGCCAGCAGATAGCCGTTTCGCAGGCCGTTTTCCCGGACTTCCTGTGCCAGGGCCTGCCAGCGGTCAGATACATAATCCCGTTTGGTGAAATAGGCACCTGTCTGGTATTCACTGCCCTGGAAGCCGGCATAGGCACCCTTTTCCCGGGCCAGTTCGCAGGAGGCCTGCAGGGCATGATAGTTGATGCGCTCGTACAGATCATCCATGTAGCTTAAGTGTTCTTCGCTTTCAAACCGGATGCGCTTTTTGGCCAGCAGATGCTGGTATCCGCTGGTGCCAAGGCCCACCGGGCGCATCTGACTGGAGGTGAGTTTCGCATAGGGCAGCGCATAGTAATTCAGATCAATGACATTGTCCAGGGCCCGCATGACGGTGTGGATGACATGACTGAGTTCGCTGTCATTGTCCACGTCGATGTGCCCCAGAGACAGGGAAGCCAGGTTGCAGACGACGAAATCTCCCGGGTGCGTTCTGGTGACCACCATGGTTTCCCCGTTTACGGTCACGATTTCCGGTTCCTCTTCGTGCATGGTTGACATGTTCTGGGCAATTTCCGTGCAGAGGTTGGAGGCATAAATCATGCCTTTGTGGCTGTTGGGATTGGCTTCGTTGACGGTATCCCGGTTGAACACGAAAGGCGTTCCGGTTTCCACCAGCGACTTGATGATCATTCTGACCATTTCCCGGATGGACAGCACCCGTTTGTCGATGGCAGGATCATTGACACAGTCCCAGTAACGCCGTTCCCATTCAGGGCCAAAGGCGTCTTCCAGATTCCAGCCTTTGACCTGGCTGATCTGATGGGGATCCATGAGATTCCAGGAGGCATCCAGATCGGTGGCTGCCAGGCGCCAGAACAGGTCAGGGACGCAGATGGCCGGGAAAATGTCGTGGGCTTTCATCCGGTCATCGCCGTTGTTGGTGCGCAGCTGCAGAAATTCGGGGATATCCCGGTGCCACAGATCCAGATAGACCGCGGCGGCACCTGCCCGTACTCCCAGCTGGTCCACGGCGATGGCGGTATCATTCACCAGACGGATCCAGCGGATCACGCCTCCCGCAGCACCTTTGAATCCTCTAATGTCACTGCCGGTGGCCCGGACTTTGCCCATGTACAGCCCCATGCCGCCGCCGTGCTTGGAGACTCTGGCAAAGTTGTCAATGGATTTGTAGATGCCGGTGAGAGAATCTTCCACGGTGTCAATGAAGCAGCTGGACATCTGGTGGAATGGCTTGCGGGCATTGGACATGGTGGGAGTGGCCATGGTGACCTGCAGCTTGCTGAAAATGTCATAGAAGCGTGTGGCCCAGTATACCCGGTCCGTTTCGGGGATGGCCAGATGCATGGCAATGCCCATGAACATTTCCTGCACCCGTTCCATGAGACGCCCGTCCCCGGTCCGGATGAGATAGCGGCTGGCCAGCAGATCCAGTCCCGGATGTTTGAACAGTCTGGTGCGGTCCGGATCCATGCAGGCTTCCAGACGGGCCAGATCTTCTGTGGTATAGCTTTCCAGCAGACTGTCAGAGAGCAGATGCTGCTCCGTGAGCCAGACAAGCTTCTCTTCCCAGGTCTGCAGGCCCAGTTCCTGTTCATTCTGCCGGATTTCCAGTTCCAGTTCATGGTTGAGGATCCGGGCTGCAATATCCTCCCATCGGGGTGCATTCCGGCTGGTGAGTTCTGCCGCTGCCCGTTCCAGAAACCGGAGCCGTTCCTGCAGGGACTGGCCAGGACGGATCAGTTCCGCAGCTTTGATCTGCAGCCGGTCCAGAGAATACTCCGTCTGGGGAAAGTCTCTCTGAATGTCTTCCAGCAGATCTGCCAGAGAGTCATCCTGGGCAAGTCCGGTGATCTGGTTCACTGTCTGACGCATGCGGGCATGATTCTGTCTGTACAGGATGTAGGCTTTGGCTGTCCTGTAGCAGCCTGCGCCCATCAGGGCCTGTTCAGCCAGGTCCTGAATCTGCTCCACATCGCTGCCTTCCTGCAGCTGACCGGAAATCCAGACCGTCATGGCTTCCAGCTGCCCGTCGGTTACGGTTTCCTGTGTAGAGAGAAAAGCCCGGGAAATGGCCCGGCTGATTTTGTCGGGATTGAAGGCTTCCAGGGCACCGCTTCTTTTGCGGATGGTCTGTATCTGATTGGTCATATATGTAATTCCTTTTGTTTCCTTTGCTGCCAAACAGGCAGTGTCAGCTTTCAGTATAGTCCTGTCGGGGATGGTCTTCCCTGCTGTCGCACAGTAAGAGACAGAGCAGAACGACAACTGTGACAATCTGCCGGCTCCGGTTACACCGGAAAAGGAACAGAAAACCGGCTTCTGATGAAAACAGCGGAAGCTCACAGAACACGGACAGGAGACAGCAGTGCTGTTTTGTTAACAATGATGCGTTACATCCCTGGATATTCCAGGACTGTGCAAGGTAAAACGAATCTTTTTGTTGATTCTTAACCCACGTATATTTCCATATATCGGATTCTACGGTATACTGTGTTCACATATATACAACTCAATGAAAGGACGGATGGAACATGATACAGAAAGACCCGGACCGCTCTGTCACTTCTTCCCCGGTCACATCAGAGAACTGGGAGGCTGCCATCAGAAGACAGCTGAAAACCGCCACACTGTTTGATGATGCCTATGCTGCCGTGTTTTTTGATGGAGCGCTGGACTGTGCCCAGCTGCTGGTATCAAAAATCTGCGGCGAGGAATACACGGTGGAATCCGTGGAAATCCAGAAGGTCATTCCTCAGTTTGGAATCAAAAGCGTCCGCCTGGATGTGTATGCTCAGGATACCGGCGGGGGAAGACACATTTTTGAATTTCAGCTGGTCACGTATCCATATCTCCCCAGACGTGGCCGCTACTATCTCAGTTCCAACGACATGCAGATGCTGAAAGCCGGGAGCAGTTACGATGAACTGCAAGATGTGACAGTGGTGTTCATCTGCAAATCGGATGTCATGAAATCCGGAAAACCAATGCATGTCTTCGCCATGAAAGACGAAGACGGGCGGGAACTGGGCGACGGACACAGGATGATTTTTCTGAATGCGGCCTATCCGGATGACTGGGAGCTCAAAGATCTGATGCATGATATCCTCTGCGCAAATCCGGAGGATATGGTTTATGATGAATTCAGAAACAGAAGCATGCTTCTGAAACGGAAGAAGGAAGGAGAAGTTATGTTCAACGATGAGCTGGAAAAACTGGTGCAGGAGCGGGAGAGAATTGTTGCCGAGAAAGCTGCTGCAGAAGCTGCTGCTGAGAAGGATAAAGCTGTGGCTGAAACTGCCGAGAAGACCAGACATGAAGTCCATTACAGTCAGCTTTGCAGGCTGTTCAAGAAGGGCAAGAGCACGGATTTCATTTCCGAAGCAACCGACTTCGCTCCCGAGACAGTCAACCGCATGAGAGGCGAATTTGAAGCCACCGGCACATTCCACCTGTAAACCTCTCCCCAACAGCATCCGACCATGCGAAAAAGCTGTCAGCCCTCTGATTCTTACACCAGAGCTGACAGCCTTTTTCATCTGCTGATCCGGATCACCCCCATCCGGGCAAACCAGGCCATGGACAGCCATCCGGACTGCAGTTTTTCTGCAGCCCGGATCATCATCAGTGTTTTGCCCGCTCAGCGTCTCTCCAGTTGTCCTGCAGGCCACCCATCAGATCCGTGAACCGCTTGGCTGTCAGGTGCGGACGGGTAATGGCACTGCCAACCACCACAGAGTGCGCTCCCAGGAACAGGCACTTCACTGCATCCTCCGGCGTGTAAATATGTCCTTCCATCATCATATAGGCATCATCCTTGAAATCCCGGCACATTCTCGCAAATTCCCGCATATCCGGTTCACTGATGTGTTTGGTCTCAGCCGTATAGCCATACAGCGTCGGTGCCACAATATCCGCACCTTTCTCCACCGCATGACGGGCTTCCTCATAATTGGATACATCCGCGAAGAAAATCGCCTCAGGAATCTCTTTCTTCGCTTCCTCCAGCAGATCCCAGGCCACAGTCCCCTCATGAGTGGTCTGTTTCGTGCAGTCCAGCGCAATGATTTCCGCTCCGGCATCCCAGATTGCCCTGACTTCCTTCATCGTCGGCGTAATAAACACATCTGTATCGTCGTGCCACACCTTCCAGAGCCCGATCACCGGCAGTTCCGGTACTGCCTGCTTGATTGCACGGATCTGCTCCGGTGAATTCGCCCGGATTCCCTTTGCCCCGGCCCAGCGGGCAGCTTCTGCCATCTTCACCACCATATCATCCGTGTAAATCGGATCATCGTGCTGAACCTGACAGGACACAATCAGCCCATCCTTCAGGCCCTCCAGCAGCTCGCGTTTCTTCGCATCCTGTGTTTTCATACTCAGTTTCCTTTCATTTCTTCTTCCTTTGTGTCCTCATGGCCTTCATCCGGCTCCGTGATCACCTGTGCAAAATTCTGCACCGGCGCAAAAGCGTACATTCCCCGGCGGTTCTCCTTGGATCTGTCCATCACCAGGTAGCTGGTGTTCGCCCGCTTCATCGCATCCTGCTTGATCTCGGCCACAGACAGATCATTGGCCCAGGCCCGGTCATCTGCCAGACCGTTGGCAGAGACAAACGCCTTGTCAAACCAGAACGATTCCAGAATCTGTCTGGCCAGCGGTCCGGTACTCACCAGGTAGGATTTGTCAAAATCCCCTCCCAGCAGACAGATCCGGCCGGGGAAATTCTCCGGCACCTGCGACAGCAGATACACATTCGGTGTCACGATCGTGATATCCCGGCTGCCCAGGTCCTTCATCATCTTTGCGATGGTCGTCCCGGAATCCAGGAACACACAGTCTCCATCCTGGACAAGATCCGCCGCTTTCCGGGCTGCACCGGCTTTCTGAACTGCGTGCATATCCGCCTTTTCCAGCGTCGCCGGCTCGAATATCTTTGTCAGATGCCGGCTGCGGTCCTTCAGAACTGCACCTCCCCGCTGCCGGATCACAAGTCCCTGACGCTCCAGTTCATCCAGATCCCGCATGGCGGAACTGCGGGAGACACCAAACTCATTCATGATCTGACTTACGGACAGAAACTCCGACTGCCGGACCATGGACGCCAGCCTGTCCAGCCGCTCTGCATTGGTCATGTCACTGCCCTCCAATCCGCGTCCCTTCATCCGCAAAATCCGCCAGGATTTCCTTGTCCATCATCGGCGTCTGTTCATAAGGATAGCGCCGGTCCAGCTTGTGCCATTTTCCCTTTCCCATGGGATGAAACGGCAGCAGCTGCATCTGTTCGAATCCCAGATGCCTGACATAGAATCTGATGTCCTCCAGATCTCCCTGATTGAATCCGGGTATCACCGGAACCCGGATCACCACCGGCACATCCGTGGTTTTCAGATACCGCAGATGTTCTTCGATTTCCTCCAGATCTCCCCCGGTGAACTGCTTCAGTTTCTTTCCGTCACAGTGCTTCACATCGTGATACACCAAATCGATCCAGGGAAGCGCCTGCTGCAGCTTCTCCAGTCCATATGCGCCTTCTGTTTCCACCGCCGTGTGATACCCCCGGGCTTTCAGCGCCTGCAGCAGAGGCACCGGATCCTGCTGGAACACTTCCCCGCCGGAGAGAGTGACACCGCCCCGGGACACCTGGTAATAGTCCCGGTCCTTGTCCACCTCTGCCAGAATCTCACGCACCGTCATCACCTGCCCGGTGATTTCCATTGCCTTGTTCAGACAGGCAGTCACACAGCTGCCGCACCCTGTGCACAGCTCCCGGCTGATCACTGCCTTCCCGGCGCTGATGGCGATGGCTTTGGCAGGGCATGCCTTCTGGCACCGGCCACAGCCGGTGCACAGGCTGTCATCATGAAAGAGCTCCGGTTCCGGTTTCCAGGTTTCCGGGTTCGCGCACCAGGGGCAGTGCAGCCGGCAGCCTTTGAAGAAAACCACCGTTCGGATCCCCGGGCCGTCATGAGTGGCAAACCGCTGAATATTGGTGATGGTGTACCTGGCTTCGTCCCGATCCAGAATTCCATCCATTTTCGCTTTCATCCATCACTCACCTCCTGTTTTCTTCTGAACATGTATTGTCCCTGTATGTCCCCCTTATTTGAAAGCGGCGTCTGAGAGAACAGAGTCTGCAGAGCAGATCTGTTCTCTCAGTGGCCGCTTAGTCCCATAATGCCCGGGACAGCAGCTCATCCTGGACCGTTTTGTCCAGATCCACAAACACCGCGCTGTATCCTGCAACCCGGACGATGAGATCCGGATACTTTTCCGGATGCTTCTGGGCATCCTCCAGCTGACCTTTGTCCACCACTGTGACCATGAGCTGGCAGCCGCCTTTTCTGAAATAGGTGTCAAACAGGATTTTCACCTTTTCCTTGTCCTCATGCATCATCCGCGGGGTGAACTTGATGTTCTGCACCGAACCGCCGTGATATCTGGCGTCAAACCGGGACAGAGAGTTGAGCACTGCCGTGGGGCCGGATTTGGCGGCTCCTCCCTGGGGATTGTTGGCGGGATTCATGTAGACTCCTTTCCGCCGTCCATCCAGACTGGCTGCAGTCTGCAGGCCCCAGTCTGTATTGGTCTGGTTGTTGGAAATCACGATCAGGAAATAATCCATGCCCAGGTCAATGCCTTTCTGCCGGACAGATTTCGCCGTGAATTCGTACAGATCATCCGCCATGTCATCGGCTTCCGGCTCATCGTTGCCGTACTTGGGAACCGCCAGAATGTCCCGGAGCAGTTCCCCGTCTCCCTGGAAATCCCGGCTGGCGGCTTCGTTCATTTCCTCCAGCGTGTATTTCCGCTCCTCAAACACCAGACGCTTCACAGCGGTCAGGGCATCGGACGCATTGATGTTGCCATAGGTCTCCAGGGTGCCGCCCAGGATCCTGACACCGCCATCCAGAAGCGCCTTGCCCCTGGCCAGGCAGTCATCCATCAGCGCACTGGCAAACAGGAAGGACACTTCCCGGTTCATGACCTCATAGGAGTGCAGCTGATCCCGGGCGCACTTTTCGAAATACCAGTCCAGCAGCCGGCGGTACTGCGCGTAAAAGGCTTCGAAGGTTGTCAGTTCAGACAGCGGAAGCAGTTCCACCGGTCCGTTTTTCTTCTGACCGTCCATGGGATCAATGCCCTCGTTCATGGCAATCTGCAGCACCTTTACCATGTTCAGCAGCGTATTGGGGGTTCCCACGGACTGTCCCTGAATCACGAATTCCCCGCATCCGAATGGCAGATACTGCTCCGCTGTCTTCCTGTCCACCCGCATGGCGTACTGCACAGCCGGAATGTTCACATCGTCGTTGTAGAGCGTGGGATAGGTGGCGCCTGCCGCAATGCATTCATACGCCATGTCTTTGAGAACGGGATCTGTCCGGGAATCAAACCGGAAGGTGAACTGCGGCTCCACGCAGCGCAGCTTCTTCACCACCCGCAGGCAGATCTTCGCAAAGAGGTCCGCAGCCTCCGGATCCGGACGGCCCCGTCCACCGACGATGATGCGGCCATTGACGGTGGTCCGGCGGTTTTCAATGAGCATCCACAAACTCTCCAGCACCTCCTGGGCGCTTTCCTCCGTCTCGATCCCTGCATCGATATCGGCTTTCAGATACGGTCCCAGAATAATGTCCAGACGGCCGTAGTTGATGCAGCCGGCACACAGGGCATACAGCCAGAACAGCTGCAGGGCCTGACGGAAGGTGGCCGGGGCTGCCTGTTCAATGGCTGCCAGGTCCTGAATCATCCGTGCCTTCGCACTCTCCGGCACTTCCCGGGATTCTGTCACCAGCTGCTGCTGTGCGTGAATGACCTGCTCAAACAGATCCATCATCTCCAGGGAAGCCTGCAGATAGGCGTTGTCCGGATCCAGAACCAGACGGCTGCGGATCTCCTCTTTCATTCCCGGGACACCCAGCCGCATGAGTTTTCCATAGTCCAGCATCATCCCGGAGAGTCTGGCTGTGGCCATATAGGGATAGGCGCAGTCAATGAACCGGCCTGTGACCGTTTCATCCAGCACATCCTGACAGTACAGCGTTTTCAGGTCGTGTTCCTGCCAGAAATCGTACAGTGCATCCACCCGGTGCCACTGGTCTTCGGGAAGCTCATTCTTCAGCCCACGGAGCTTGTGAAACACACAATAGTGCCCCACGCCGCCAACACTGGTCACACAGCCAAATCCAATGGGCAGAAAATCCAGACGGCCGGCAGTCAGATCCCCGGGTTCCAGGTGCCGGAACAGATCCGGATAGATGACAGACAGACACCGCACTTCCCGGATGGCTTTGTCTTCTGACAGATTTTCCCGGTAGACCCGGGTATACCGTTCCATGAGTGCCAGCTGTTCTTCGGGAGTTTTCTCACTGGGAAGCTTTCTGGACACTTCCACATTCTGCGCGCCATCAATGTTGATGTGTTTCATGTGTGTTCCTCTCTTTCATCCACAGGATACCGCGTCATTCATCCATTTTCAACCGTTTTTATTCATTTTTGTTCTTTTTTAACCAGAATAACCGGTCTGAATTCATCACATTTACGCTGGAAGACCCTGATTCCGCCATTTTCATTCATTTTCGGCTGCTTTCCCGAAACAGAAATTTTTCTGAATGGGAAATGTTTTCAATGTCATAGGGATACCGGGAGGTATCAATCCCCAGCCTGCAGGCTCCAAGGGCAGCTGCCAGCTGAAAGGGAATGACCATCCGGATCAGATCCAGATCCTGACCGCCTGCTTCCAGCACCAGTACATGGTCTGTGATCTGCAAGACCAGCTCCACGGTCTGGGCATCCCGGTCTGTCTGCATCACAGCCACCAGCAGATCATCCTGATTGAAGGCCAGATCTGCCAGATGACTGAGCTCTTCGGTTTCTTCCCGCATCACGGCTTTGCGCAGACACTCCCGCATCTTCAGGGCACCTTCCATGGCGGTGACCCAGTGCAGTCCGCTGCCTGTCACCGTGATTTTCGGCGCCTGCAGCAGTTCAGGAAGATGTTCCTGCACAAATCCTTCCGCCTGCCGGATGACATCCGGCAGGGCTGCAATCTCGTCAGTCACATCCGTGGAAAAACCGGCAGCGTGGCGGATGGCCAGGATCCATTCCAGAATCGCAGCTGTGTAGCCCTGGGTTTCCGGGGGCACCAGTTCCCGCTGGCAGACCAGCGGCATCCAGGCATCACACAGGTTCACCAGCGGACTGTCCGCTTCCAGGGAAAACGCCAGGGTGGCACATCCCTGCTTCTTCGCGTGATCCAGCGCCTGCAGCGTGGAAATGCTGTTGCCTGACTGGGAGATTCCCACCACCAGTGTCTCTTGGGGTTTTCTGATTTTCCCGCCGGCAAGCAGAGCCGGCAGACAGGCCCGGGCATCCAGGGGCAGATATTTCTCCGTCAGCATCGCCGCTGCCTGGCTGACGTGCTGGCTGGTCCCCGATCCGGTATACACCACCCTTTGAATGGGCCGGTTTTCCAGCAGGCTGCCAAAGACACCGATCCAGCTTTCTTTCCGGTCCAGAACCGACTGCAGGATTTCCGGCTGCCGGATGATGTAGTCATACATGGTGCACATCGCAAATTCCTCCTCTTTCTTGTTCTGTCCTGACCGTATCACAGAGACGTCTGGAATGATATACCATTCAAGCCGACAATCCTCTCTTCTCCTTTCAGCCCCGGCGTCCATCGGCAGAAACCTGTCGGCGGAAAAAGTTTCCCTGCATTTTTTATTCGGCTATCATGGAGTCATGACAAGCAGGACAGAGGACAAAAACAGGCCGTTTCCGGCGGTGGAAGCGGTGTTCTTCGATGTGGACGGCACATTGTACGACCACGCAGCCGGGGGGATCCCGGATCTGCACATGAAAGCGATGAAGGATCTGCAGGGGCAGGGCATCAAGGTGTGTCTGTGTTCCGGGCGATGCATGCCGCTGCTGGAAAACCTCGGCATTCTGGATCTGTTTCCCTTTGACGGGGTGGTTGCGGGCAATGGCAGCTATGTATACGGCGAGAAGGGCCGTCTGATTTATGCCGATCCGGTGGATCCACGGGCAGCCGCTGACATCTTCCGGCTGGCGGCTGCGCAGAACATTCCGGTGTTTGCCGCGGGCAACCGGGTGCTGGTGACGGAGATGACTGACGGGGTCCGGGATCTGTTTGAACGGATCAGCGTCCAGAATATTCCGGTGAGAAACCCGCTGCCGGATGACACCTTCGCGGTGCTGTCTCTGGTGGAGGAAAACCGGCGGCTGCATCCGGAGTTTGCGGTACCGGGGATCCGGCTGCTGGAGAACGAACTGTCGATGGATATGATGAAGGACGATCTGTCGAAATACGAAGGCATCCGCCGGCTGCTGGATTATTACGGTCTTTCCTCGTATATGGCCTTCGGGGATGCGCTGAATGATCTGGAGATGCTGGAGCACGCGGATGTGGGTGTGGCCATGGGCAATGCCCAGAAGGAACTGCTGGAGAGGATCCCGGAGGTGTGTCCGCCGGTGACAGAATCCGGCATTTATGTCTGGCTGAAGGATCACGGCTTTCTGTCTGTGGCATCAAAGGAGCCTCCGACCGGAGGCAGTCTTCAGTGACTGCGATGCAGCAGGAGCCGGACACCGCAGTCCAGGAAGGAAATGCCTGGCGGCAGCAGCTGAAGCTGCAGCTTGTACAGCTGGAGGTCGCACCGAATGTGGAGGAAAACATCCGGCGGATGCAGGGACTGCTGGATCCGGCAGCGGATTTCGCCCTGCTGCCGGAGCTCTGGAACTGTCCCTATGACAATGACATGATCCTGCAGGCAGCATCCCGGGATCGGGACAGCCGCAGGGCCATGTCGCAGGCAGCTGCCGGGCATCACCTGTGGCTGGCAGGATCGATTCCCTGGCGGCAGAACGGACACATATACAACATGGCGTTTGTCTTTGATGACCAGGGACTGGAGGTCTGCCGCTATGCCAAGACCCACCTGATGGAAGTAAACACAACCCGGTCCCACTACAGCGAGGCGGATGTCTTCACACCTGGGGAGGCATTCTGCGCGTTTGAAACGCCCTGGGGACGAATGGGGATCCTGGTTTGCTATGACATCCGGTTTCCGGAACCCGCCCGGCTGCTGGCGCAGGCCGGGATCCGGGTGCTGCTGCTGCCGGCGGCATTCAACGAGGCAGCGGGTCAGAAGCACTGGCAGCCGCTGCTGTGCACGCGGGCGCTGGAAAACCAGATCTTTGCAGCCGGCTGCAATCCCAGGTACACCTGGAAGGGCTACAAAGCCTGGGGCCATTCCCTGGCGGTGTCCCCGGATGGAGTCATTCTCCAGGAGGGACCCGGGACAGTGGAACTGGATCTGGAGCAGGTGGACCGGATCCGCCAGCGGATGCCCTACACCAAAATCCGCCGGCAGGATCTTTACCGGCTGGAGAGCCCGGTTCCTGTGGAGATCTCTGCGCTGTCCGCCGGCGAGGCGCAGTCTGTGGTGGATCCGGGGATTCCGGACCGCCGGGATCCGGAACAGGCTGTACAAAGCAGTCCAGATAAAAAGCACAGAAATGAAACACAGAAGGGGAAATGACCATGAAACAGATACCGATTACTGATATTGCCGGTTTCCAGATCGGCTATGCGGACAACCAGGCACAGGGAACCGGATGCACCGCGATTCTGTGCAAAGCCGGTGCAGTAGCCGGGGTGGATGTGCGGGGTGGCGGACCGGCGACCCGGGACACCGACCTGCTTCAGCCAAAAAACACCGTGGAACAGATTCACGCGGTTCTGCTCTCCGGGGGTTCAGCCTTCGGACTGGAAGCCGGTACCGGCGTGATGAAATACCTCAGCGAACAGGGCATCGGCATGCCTGTGACACCCGGTGTCAGCGTCCCAATCGTGGTGCAGGCGGATATCTTCGATCTGGCTGTGGGCGACGCAGTGTGGCCGGATGTGGCCATGGGCTACGAAGCGGCCAGGGACAGTGAGCACAATGTCATCCGGCATGGCAACGCAGGTGCAGGCATGGGTGCTTCCGTGGGCAAAATTCTGGGTCCGGAAAAAGCCATGAAGTCCGGCATCGGCACAGCGGCGTATCAGTGCGGCGACCTGCAAGTGGGCGCCGTGGTGGTGGTCAATGCCTGCGGCGATGTCTTCGAGATGGACAGCCGGACAAAGCTCGCGGGGGTGCAGTCGGATCTGACCATGGAAGAAATCATGGCACAGCTCTTTGAAGCCCAGACCGCTCAAAGTGCTGCGCCGGAAAGCGCCAGCCCGGAATCCAGCCGCAAAAATACCACCATTGGCTGCGTACTGACCAATGGCGCTTTCACCAAAGCGCAGATGAACAAGCTGGCTTCCCTGGCGCAGAACGGGCTGTCCCGCACGATCCGGCCGGTGAACATGACGCTGGATGGCGACACGATGTTCGCAATAACCACTGGCTCGGTGCCGGCGGTCATGGATGTCGCCGGCATGATGGCAGTCAAAGCAGTTGCCAAAGCCGTGGAAACAGCCGTCAATGAAGCTGAAACGGCTTATGGCCTGAAAGGACGAAAATCACAATGAATCCCATTGAAGAAAAACTGAACGCCCTCAAGGAAGTGTATGTCTGCGGCGTGGATGCCCGGAAAAAGGACACCTTCCCGGCTCTGGACCCGGTCAATTTTGTCTGGAAGCAGGATGTGCCCCTGCTGCCGGATCTTTTGAAAGCGGAGGATGGCCGAAGTTTCTATCCCTGTTTCACCTCCATGACTCAGGTCCCGGAACAGTACAAGCAGTTCTTCCTCTGGGTGGCAGTCCCCTTTCGCGAGTTCTGCGCCTTTGCGGTGAAATCCACGATCTGCCACGAAATCATCATCGATCCCTTCACCTCCAGTCTGATCCTGCCGGAAAATATAGTGGTGAAATACAGCGGTCTGGAGACTGCGGACAGCGGCAGTACAGACAAGACACCGGAGGTCAAAGCCTGATTCTCTTTCTCCGCTCACGATCGAGTAGAGACTAGGTCCCTCTCACACCACCCAGCGTGCCGTTCGGCACT
>NZ_CAJUPA010000042.1 GCF_910588395.1 uncultured Faecalibaculum sp.
CCGCAAGAGCTTGTCAACGACTTTTTTGAACTTTTTATTCATTCAATTCGATGATTCAGTTGATAAGTTCAACTGACTTGCGGCTCACTTATAATATCACTCCTACTCACCATCTGCAAGAACAATGCCTGTAGACCTTATGAAATTCTGTCACGCAAAACACTGATCATTCCAGGTTTTTCTCATAAGAAAAACCGCCCTTTCGGACGGTTTCTTCACGGTCAGTCCTGATTGCCGGTTGAACCGGCTTCCTCGGCTGTCCTGTTTTCCTGTTCGGATATCTCCCGGATCTTCTTCTCGATCCGGTTGCCATACTCAATGCTTGTATCCTGGAAAAACTGCAGTTCAGGGACCTTGCGCATTTTGACGTTCTTCGCCACAGTGCTGCGGATGAATCCCTTGCTCTGATTCAGGATTTTCATTCCCGCATCATTTCGCTCCTGCTTGCCCAGGAATGAAACATACACCTTGGCAATGGAAAGATCTCCGGTGCACTGAACATCAGTCACCGTCACAAACCCAAGCTTCGGGTTCTTCAGTTCAAACTGCAGGATCCGGGAAATTTCCTTGCGCAGAATCGCATCGATCCGGTCAGTTTTCGGCATGCTATTCCTTCACTTCCTGGTCTTCATAGGCTTCAATCACATCATCCACCTTGATGTCATTGAATTTCTCAATTGTCAGACCGCACTCGAAGCCTGCAGACACTTCCTTGACATCATTGTCAAAGCGCCGCAGAGATCCAAGATCGCCTTCATACACCACAATGCCTTCACGGATCAGACGCACCTTGCAGTCACGGCGGATCACGCCATCTGTCACCATGCATCCGGCAATCGTGCCGACTTTGGAAACTTTGAAGATCTGACGAACTTCCGCCTGACCAATGACAACCTCTTCATAAACCGGAGCCAGCATACCCTTCATGGCAGCTTCCAGTTCCTCCAGAGCCTTGTAGATGATGTTGTGCA
The DNA here is from genome assembly GCF_910588395.1 of uncultured Faecalibaculum sp. Taxonomy (GTDB): domain Bacteria; phylum Bacillota_I; class Bacilli_A; order Erysipelotrichales; family Erysipelotrichaceae; genus Faecalibaculum. The sequence goes on from NZ_CAJUPA010000042.1 coordinate 972, forward strand.
GACGGATCTGAACACCCTCTTCTTCAGCCTTCTTCCGGACAGCTGCAGTTGGACGGATGTTGAAACCATAGATGATGGCATTGGAGGCGCTGGCCAGCATGATGTCACTCTCGGTGATTGCACCGGCACGGGAACCGATCACATTGACCCGGACCGTATCCACATCCAGCTTCTCCATGCTTGCCTTCAGAGCTTCCGCAGAACCCTGCACATCGGCTTTGATCAGGACATTGATTTCCTTCACATCACCCTCATTGATCTGCTTGGCAAGATCTTCCAGGCTCATGGCGCTGGACTGATTCCGTTCCTTCTCGATCTGCTTCTCCAGACGGTGGTTGGCAATTTCAGCTGCCTTCTTGTAGGAATCATACGTCAGGAATACATCACCAGCCCGGGGAACTTCAGACAGACCTATGATCTCCACAGGCATGGACGGTCCGGCGGTTTTGATTTCCATGCCCCGGTCGTTGGTCATCTTCCGGACACGGCCATAGCTGGTTCCCACAACAACCGAGTCGCCGGTGTGCAGCGTACCCTGCTGGATCAGCAGCGTAGCCACAGGCCCACGGCCCTTGTCCAGTTTTGCTTCCACCACAGTACCGGATGCATTGGTATCCGGGTTGGCCTTCAGCTCGGACATATCCGCAACCAGCAGCAGCGTTTCCAGCAGATCTTCCACGCCTTCTCCGCTGCGTGCGGAAATCTGTGTGAAGATCGTGTCTCCGCCCCATTCCTCCGGCATGACACCATAGTCCGAGAGCTCGGCCATGACTTTGTCCGGATTTGCACCCGGCTTGTCGATTTTGTTTACAGCCACAACCATCGGCACCTTGGCAGCCCGGGCATGGTCAATGGATTCCTTGGTCTGCGGCATGACACCGTCATCCGCCGCAACGATCAGCACGACAATGTCCGTGATCTGTGCGCCACGGGCACGCATGGCAGTAAACGCCTCATGGCCCGGTGTATCCAGGAAAGTGACCTTGCGGCCTTTCAGCGCCACCTGGTAGGCACCGATGTGCTGTGTGATTCCGCCGAATTCGCCTTCCGTCACATTGGTTTTCCGGATGGTATCCAGCAGCGTGGTCTTGCCGTGATCGACGTGACCCATAATCGTAACCACCGGCGGGCGGGGCTTGAGCTGGGATTCGTCAAATTCCCGGGCACCGATCTGTTCTTCGATGTCGTCTTCCTCAATCACGATTTCCTTGTGGCATTCTGTGTTGAACTCCATGCAGATCAGCTCAATGTCCTCATCGGAAAGAACCGTGTTGATGGTGGACATGTTGCCCATCATGAACAGGAACTTGATGATCTCGGAGCTGTTGCGCTTCATGAGTTCAGCCAGCTGTCCCACAGTCAGCGTGCCGCTGTAGGTAATGGATTTTGCGGCTTCCTGCCGTGTTCTGGACGGACCGTGTCCGCCGTTTCTGTTTCGCCCTCCATTGTTTCCGCCACCGCGGTTCGGGCGTCTGTTCGGTCTTCTGTTCGGTTTCTTGGCCACCCAATCACCTGTCCTTTCTCAATTCCTCTATGCGTTCGGCAAATCCGGCATCCGTCACTGCCAGCGCCTTCATTGCCCTGTGGGAAATCCTGTCAAATGCCGCAGCATCCAGTTCCAGAACCGGAACGGAATACGTCCGGCATTTGTCCAGGATCTTCTTCTTCGTATTGCTGCCTGTCGCAGAGGACAGGACCGTCAGCCGGGCTTTTCCCCGGCAGATTGCAGGAATCAGTCCGTCTCCCCGGACTGTTCTGCCCGCTGCCATGGCCAGCTGAAGCAGACTGATGATTCTGTCTGTATCCATCTGCAGCCCGCTAAGCCACCAGCTCTTCCAGCCGGGCATATACTTCTTCCGGAATGGATGTTTCCAGCGCCCGGTCCAGGGCTTTGTTTTTCCGGGCTTTGGCCAGCGTCTCACTGCTTTTCTGCATGTAAGCCCCATGACCGTTCCGCTTGCCCGTCAAATCCACTTCCACCTGACCTTCCGGTGTGCGGACAACCCGGATCAGTTCCTTTTTCGGGAACCGTTCCTGCGTCACCACACATTTTCTCATTGGAATTTTCTTCATACAGCACTCCTGTCCGGCAGCCAGACAGACGGCTGCCTAATCATAGTAATCGTCGAATTCCTCGTAATCCACGTCATCATCCCAGGCTTCTGTCTGCGCAGCTTCCCGTTCTTCGATTTCCGCCAGTTCTTCCTCGGAATAAATCGGGCGCATGGCCTCGAACGAAGGTTTCTTTTTTTCCTTCTCCTTATCCTGGTCTTTGTCCTTGCGGTCATCCCAGCGTTTCTTTTTCGCAGCAGCCGGTTCCTGCTTTGCATGGGCCCCGGCGAAGTCTTCAAACTTGGACTTGTATTCCTTGGTTTCCAGGCTGTGTTCCTTGCGCTTTTCCCGGGCAATTTTCGCAGCCAGTTCCATCTCATCCAGCTCCCGCTCCGGTTTCACCGGAGCAGCCTCTGCAGCCGGTTCCTCCACCACAGCCGGGAGATCTTCCTCTTCCACAACAGCCGGTTCCAGTTCCGGTGCTTTTTCCGGGAGATTTTCGGATTCATACAGCGTATCGGCAGCCGGCGTTTCCTCCGGTTCTTCCGCGTAGGTGAAGTCCGCAGATTCGATGCTTTCGATCTCGCCGTTGTCCTCCTTGAACGCCGCCTGTTTTTCCTGCTGGCGATAAGCCCGTTCCGCAGCCTTCTTCGCCTCCCAGGCTTCTTCCTGTTCCCGGGCAATCGTCTGGTAGTCAATGCCCAGTTCATCCATCTCCGACTGCGACTTGATGTCGATTTTGTGACCGGAGAGGCGGACAGCCAGACGGGCGTTCTTGCCCTTCTTGCCAATGGCCAGCGACAGCTGGTTGTCCGGGACAACCACGATCAGACCATCCTTGACGTTTTCATTGGGAATCACGGCCAGAGCCTCGGAAGGAGCCAGGGCGTTTTTGATCAGCGTGGAAATGTTGTCGCTCCACTCGAAAATATCGATCTTCTCGCCATGCAGCTCATTGATGATTGTCTGTACCCGGCTTCCGCGGGGTCCGATGCAGGCACCGATCGGGTCGATGTTCTCGTTGTGGCTGAGAACCGCCAGCTTGCAGCGTTCTCCGGCTTCCCGGGCAATGGCCTTGATCTCAATCACACCATTGTAGATCTCCGGCACTTCCCGTTCAAACAGACGCTTCACAAATACCGGCGAAGACCGGGAAACCAGAACCTGGGCTCCCTTGGTGTCCTTGTTCACTTCGGTGATCACCACTGGCAGACGGTCGCCCTCCCGGTAGATCTCCGTGGGAATCTGGTCGCTTTTCTTCATCATCGCCAGCGTCTTGCCGATGTTGACGATTACAAATTTTTCTTCCACCGTCTCAATGGTTCCCTTGACCATGTCATCCACTTTGTCGCAGTATTCTTCGTAGACCTTGGCTTTTTCAGCTTCCCGGATTTTCTGCTTCATGACGTTCTTGGCCAGCACGACAGCAGCCCGGTCGAAGTTTCTGAAATCCACTTCTTCCTCGATCATGTCACCGGGTTTCGCACCGGGTCTGGTTTCCCTGGCTTCCTCCAGAGACACTTCCAGATCCGGGTCCAGTTCATCATCCGGGCTGTCCACAACCAGGCGTTCATGCCAGATCTGGACGTTGCCGTTTTTGATCTCCACCCGGACATAGGCATCCGGTACATCGATGTATTTCCGGTAGGCTTTGGTCAGCGCTTCTGTCAGCGCCTCTTCCACAATATCCTGGGAAAGTTCGCGGTCGGATTCAATGCCCCGCAGAGCTGTGGCCAGCGACTCAACTTTCAGCTTCATTTGATATCAATCTCCTATACCTTCACCGCTGTCATGATCAGCGATATGTTGTCACGGTCAATGACGATCTTCTTCGGCCGCCCTTTTTCATGGTAATGCACCGTTATACTCTCGGGTTCCAGCGCCGCCAGATTGCCCCGTACATCCGCCAGACCCTGTTTGGGATCCCGCAGCCGCACATAGACATACTTGCCCAGAGCCCCGTTCAGGTCCTCCTCTGTCTTCAGTTCCCGCTCAGCCCCGGGAGAACATACTTCCAGCATGTACTCCTGGTCGCTCCAGTCCTTTTCATCCAGAAGGGCGCTGATGGCGTCCGAGCAGACTGCGCAAGTATCCAGGTCCATCGTCCCGTCTTCCTTCTCTGCAGCGATCTGCAGGATGGGCGGCTTCTGACTGGTCAGCCACTGGATCTCGTAAAGTCTGCAGCCATGTTCTTTGAGGATCGGTTCGATCCACTTCTGCAGTTCTTTCATTCCTGTTCCTTTCCGGCAAAATTATAGGAGCGGTTCCCCGCTCCCTTTTGGTCAATCACACATTAACACATTCGCCTTCGGCGTTCAAGCTGTCCGATTCCATCCGCCGGCGAATGATGGCTGCAATCAGATCCGCTGCCAGTTTCGGATCTTCATTGCAGACGATGTACTTGTAGCGGTTCATGGTCTTGATTTCCCCCGCAGCTTTGGCCAGCCGCTGCTGAATGATTTCCTCCGGTTCCGATTTCCGTCCCCGGATCCGCCGCTCCAGTTCATCCATGGAAGGGGGAATGATGAAGATGGAGACTGCATCCGGGCACTTTTCCTGCACCTGCATGGCTCCCTGCACTTCAATCTCCAGCAGCACATTTTTCCCTTCATCCCGCAGCCGGTCCACTTCCTTCATCGGGGTTCCATAGCGGTTTCCCACAAACTCGGCGCTCTCCAGCAGTTCCCCGCGTTCCTGCGCCTTTTCAAATTCCTCCGGGCTCACAAAAAAGTAATCCCGGCCATCCACTTCCCCCTGTCTGGGAGCTCTGGTGGTCATGGAGGTGGAATAAGCCAGTTTCAGGGAAGGGTCCTCCTCCAGATATTTCCGTACAGTGCCCTTGCCCACCCCGCTGGGTCCGCTGAGCACCAACAGCAAGCCTCGTTTCATATGCTGCCTCCGTTTCCATGGTTGCATCCGGCCGTCGCAAAGCCGGAAGAGGCAGTGGTCCACTGCCCGGTTACAAAGATTTTAGTCTTTGACCTTTGACACTGTCAAAGAAAAATACGGTATGCTGGTAAGGCGGACAGAAAGCCGGATCATTCCGGCCTGCTGCAGCTGGCACCTGCACCGGTTTCCCTGCCGCAGACCGGGCAGCCAGAATTTGAAAGGAGGGATCTGCATGGCACTGGACGGCATCATGCTCAAAACCGTGACCAGGCACCTGAAGGAACTGGAAGGCGGCCGCATCGGCAAAATCCAGAACCTGTCTGATGAAGAGATCCTGTTTCACATACACACAAAAAACGGACTGAAACGTCTGGTCATCAACGTCCATTCCAATACCAACCGCGTCTATCTCGCATCCTATGTACCGGAAATCCAGCCTGAGCCATCGGGTTATGTCATGTTTCTGCGCAAGCACTTCTCCCAGGGCATCATCACCTCCATCACCCAGGCCGGTTACGACCGGATCCTGGTCATGAAGGTCCAGGCAATGAACGAACTCGGTGACCGGCGCATCCTGACTCTGTATCTGGAACTCATGGGAAAATACGCCAACCTCATCGCAGTCAGCGAAGAAGGCCTGATCATGGATGCCCTCAAGCGCATTCCCGTATTCGAAAACTCCAGGCGGCTGATTCACCCCGGAGCCCGCTATGAACTCCCCTCGCAGCCTGACAAACAGGATCCATCCGGAGATGTGACCATCGACGGGAGCAAACCCCTCACCGATCAGATCTCCGGGTTTTCCCCGCTGCTCTCCCGGGAAGCCGAACACCAGCTGCACGAAGGAAAAACCTGGAAGCAGTTCTGGCAGCAGCTGGAGGAATCAGACAGGCTCTACTGGTATGACGACCGACACTTTCACATCATTCCCCTCTCGGACATGAAAACAGAACCCCGGGTCTATGACCTCATGGAAGGCCTGAGTCAGCTGTACCGTCAGCGGGAAGAAAAAAGCCGGCACAAGGAACAGTTCGGGGATCTGATCCGCACCGTGGAAAAGGAAAAGAAAAAGCAGCAGACAAAGCTGCCCCGTCTCCAGGCATCCCTGGAGGCAGCCAGAGATCACGACAAATACCGGGAATACGGCGACCTGCTCTTTGCCTGGCAGGGTACTCTGAAACAGGGCAGACAGGCCGTGGTGCAGGACTTTGCCACCGGTCAGGACATTACCATTCCCCTGGACGAAAAGTACGGCATCCGGGACAACGCCAACCGGTATTACGCGAAATATCACAAAATGAAGCGCAGTCTGGATGCCCTGCAGGAACAGATCCGGATCTGCGAAGAGGATCTGGTGTACTTCGAGCAGATGGAAGAACAGCTGAAACACTGCAGCTATGAAGACGCCCGGGAAATCCGGCAGGAGCTGGAAAACGGCCGCTGGCTGCTCCCGAAAAAAGGAGCCCGCCGCAGAAAAGGCAAATCCCGTCCCCACGTACTGGAGATACCCTTTGAAGAAGCGACGATATTCGCCGGCCGCAACAATCTGCAGAACAGCTGGCTCACCCACAAAATGGCCAGACGCAGCGATCTGTGGTTCCACGTTAAGGGCTACCATGGCTCTCACGTGATCCTGCAGTCCGACGACCCCACTGAATCCCAGATCCGCATGGCCGCCATGATCGCCGCCTGGTTCTCCAAAGGAAAAGATTCCAGCTCTGTTCCCGTAGACTACACCCAGGTCTCCCAGCTGAAGAAAGTTCCCGGCTCCAAAGCGGGTTTCGTGACCATGAAGAGCTACCGCACGATTTACATCGACCCCGACCCGAAGACAATCGAAGCCATACTGCGCAAACGGAAGCAGTAACCGCACACCGGCACAGGTCACCGCGATCTGTGCCGGTCTTTTTCTCTTCTGCCGATGGCTGTCCTGCCGGACAGCTGACAGGGCTTTGACTCTCCTGTCATGCCAGTCACATCAGCCCGCCGGCTGCAGAATGCGGTTCATGATCCGCTGCAGATCCGCCGGCGTATTCACGGAGATCCCGCCTCCGGCGGCTTGTGTCAGCGCCTCACGCCGGAAAACCAGCGGATCTTCCCCCTCAAACAAATAGGTGACACAATCCAGATTCGGGGTGAGAACCATGGCCAGCCATGCTGCCTCCCGCAGGCTCTCTGCAGGCAGCCTCCGCTCAGCCTCCACCCTGTAAGTCCAGCCGCAGTGTGCAGGATCTTCTGTATCCGCCTCGATTGTCACAGGCAGATCCGGATCCGGGGGAGCAGCCAGATGCATCTGCTGCACATCGCCGGCATAACCATTGGCATAGGAATACAGCTGCCGGCAGCGGGGTGAAATCATGACACCATCCTGCCAGAGAATCTCACCGTTGAGCCGGATTTCCCGGGTCGTATCCGGAACCGACACCGTTTCCCTGCTCATCCGGTTCAGCAGCCCGCTGCCGCCCCGGACCTCCAGTTCACAGGTGCCATCTCCCGGACAGCTGGACTGCAGATTCAGCAAACCGGTCCCCGGGACCTGACTTTGCACCTCAAACACCAGCTGACCGCTTTCCCTGCCTGTCTCCATCACCTTGACATAGTCAACTGGCAGCAGGATGCTGTTCCACCACCCGGCACCCGCCAGCAGTACAAGCAGTACAAACAGCACAGCAGAAACCACCATGATCCGTCGGCTCCAGCGCAGATGCCGGCCTGTTTTCTTCAGGTCCTTTTCCAGCGGCAGGTCCTTCTGCAATACAGCCGGATCCGGTTTCTGCAGATTCTGAAGCTCCTCCCGGCACGCAGGACAGGTCTCCAGATGCCGCTGAATCCATTCCGCTGTTTCAGTCTGTACCACACCATCCGCATACAGCGGCAGCAGATCCTGCACAATCGCGCATTCTGTCTTCCGGTTCTCAGTCATGACAGTCCTCCTCCCATTCTCTCTCGCACAGCTCCCGCAGCCTGCATCTTCCCCGGTGATACATCACCCGGCTCCAGGATTCGCTGCGGCAGAATATCTCTGCTATCTCCGCAAAGGAAAGCAGTCCGTATACCCGCAGCCAGACAATCTCCCGGTACGGCTCCGGCAGCTGATGCAGACAGGCAAAGACCCGCAGATCCCGGGGATCATCAATTCCCCAGAGAACAAGTGATCCATCCCCTGCCGGATCCCGCTTCTTCCGACGGCAGTGATCAAAATACTGATTCCGGGCAATGGTGCACAGCCACGAAGACAGCGTGCTGTCATGCCGGAACCCCCGGATCTTCACAGACGCCTTCAGAAACGTCTCCTGGGTCAGATCCTCGCTCAGTGCCGCATCATGACTCAAAGACAGAAGGTACAGATACACCTGCCTCGCATGCCGTTCGTACATCTCTTCCAGATCCATCCGCTGCCTCCTTTCATCTGTAAGACGTTGCCATACAGCAGAACGTTACAGTTATTTCTGCGTTTTTATGACACGCTGTCAAGTATTTCCGGTTCAGGCAGACTCTCTGCACACCGGCAGAGGCAAAACAGACCGGCACAGGTCATCACGATCTGTACCGGTCTGCAGCTGTGGATGCCGATGGCTGTCCTGCCGGACAGCTGGCAGTGCATGAAGATTTGAGTGTGCTTCAAACTCCAGGACTTACAGCGGCTGACCCGCTTTGAAAGTTTCCGCATGGTCAAAGAGATCCGAGAGCCACTGGATATAGCTGTCAGGAACGTTCAGTGGCTTGAAGGTCAGATGATCCGGAGCCGGCAGATTCCCGCCTATAATGGTTTCCGATTCAATGACACCGGATTCATCCAGGACAAACCGAAATTGATAGTCTCCACTGTTGCACACAAGAGACGCACCTTTCCATTCCCATTCTCCAGGAAGTCCAAACAGCACGCCGTTCTGTCCCGGGACAGGAATGTTTTCAGCTGCATCCGCAGCCTGTCTGTGTCATTGAGATACTGGGAGATATCCTGATCTGTCAGGTCATGTGTAGTCAAAGGGAGGGAAACAGTCCATCCATCATCATCCTTTATGAGTCCGAACACCTGGCTTTCATTGTTCGCCTGCCGCTCACAGGACCAGGAATTCCCATCCTCCTGAATCAGCCAGAAGGTGCTTTCGACACAAATCAGCTGCGAGATCCGGCTTCCGTTTTGAATCTGCACACCATTGCCGCTGAGAGTCCTGGCGAGTGCAAGGTCAAACACCTGCTGAGGATTCTGCTGCGTTTGTGCTTTGAGATCCGATTTGGAAAGCTGAAGAACCGAGTCCGACAAATCCGGTTCAGTGACAGCGGGCGATTGCGTGCAACCGGCTGAAAAGAAAATCACAAATAAACAGACAATCATCAGTCTGAGAGAGCGTTTCACATCATTATCTCCTTTCGCTCATCTTATCTATAGATATCATACAATATGCAGACATCTGATTCTATGTGAAAAAACCGGATCCTGCATTCCGCAAAATCCGGTTTCTTCTCTATCCCTTGATCGTGACGGTCTTTCCGTCAGGACCAGGTGTGTTTTTCAGGTAATCGATGATTTCCTTTTTCTTGTCAGCCTTGCAGGGACGGCATTTGAATTCATCCGTTTCCCCTTCCACCATGGCAGTGGCAAAACCGCTGCATCCGGGGTAACCGCAGCCGCCGCAGTTGTAGCCAGGCAGCATGCCAGCCACCGTGTCCACCCGTTCATCGGGCTGGACATGCAGGAATTTGCTGGCAAGACCCAGGCCCAGCCCCAGCAGGGCCCCCAGGACCAGCATCATCAGAATCGCATTCAGCATTTTGTTCTCCTCATTCCGGCAGTCTGTCAGGACTCAGGATGCCTTCCATGACCCGGATTGTTGATGCAGTGAATATCGTGACAGGCTTCACAGTCAGCCTTCAGATTCTCGCAGCCTTCCGGCAGCGGGGTCTTTTTGTTCAGCAGGAACAGAACGATGTAGATCGCCACCAGCGCCCCGAAAAACAGGATGGCCAGCAGAACCTTGTTCATACCAGACCAGCGAAAGCCGAGAAGGCCATGGCCATGATGGCGGCCACGATCATGGCAATCGGGTTGCCTGCAAAGGGTTTCGGTACACTGGAAATCTCCAGACGTTCACGAATCGCCGAGAAAATATACAGCACCAGAGCAAAACCCAGAGGTGTGCCAATGGAATACGCCAGCATCTGCGTGAAGCTGTAGGCGCTGGTGATGTTCACCAGGCAGACATTCAGAACCACACAGTTGGTGGTGATCAGAGGAAGATACACACCCAGAGACTTGTACAGAGCCGGACTGGTTTTCTTGATGAACATTTCCGTCAGCTGCACCAGAGAAGCAATGACCAGAATGAACGTGATCAGGTCCATGTATTCCAGCTGCAGGGGAACCAGCACCCAGTAATACAGTCCGTAGGTCACAAGGGCCGCCACAACAATGACGAACATAACGGCAATGCCCATGCCCAGAGCGGAGCTGCGCTTCCGGGATACCCCCATGAACGGGCACATGCCAAGGAACTGGTTCAGAACAACGTTGTTGATCAGAACACTGGTGACAAACAGTCCTGCGAACTCAGCCATTCTGCTTTACCTCCTTCGCCTGTGCTGCCCGGGCAGCTTCCTTTTCCTGAGAATGTGTTTTGTAGGCTGTCAGAGCAGCTGCCAGGCAGGCGAACGTAATGAAGGCGCCAACCGGTGAGCTGAACAGCCCGATGGTGTATTCCTCCGGGATCAGCGTCACATTGAGCAGAACCTGAGCCTCGTCAAAGGGGTTCACAATGTTCAGGACACCGGTGGAAAGAACCTCACGGATAAAAGACATGCACAGAACAGCCAGTGTATAGCCAAGACCCATGCCCAGTCCATCCAGAGCGGAATCCAGGATGCCGTTCTTGGAAGCAAAGGCTTCTGCCCGGCCCAGAATGATGCAGTTGACCACGATCAGCGGAATGAACACGCCAAGAGATGTGTTCAGCGCCGGTGCGTAGGCTTCGATGAGCATCTGGATGATTTTAACCAGCGTGGCAATGATGACGATGTACACCGGAATCCGGATGTCATCGGGAACGATCTTGCGGATCGCCGAAATGATCACATTGGAAATGATCAGCACCATGATGACAGCTGCGCCCATGCCAATGGCGTTGTTCACCGTGGTGGTGATCGCCAGTGTGGAGCAGATGCCCAGGTACAGAGAGAATACCGGGTTGTCTTTCAGAAGCCCGGCCTTGAAATTCTGCATACGAGTCATGCCTTGCCTCCTAGTCCAGCTGGGCAACAATGTCTGCTGCCTTGTGGATGCCCTCGACGACCGGTGTGCTGGTCACTGTGGCACCGGAAATGGTGTCCAGTTCCCCGCCGGCGTCTTTGCCGGTCACAGATTCCGCAAATGCGGGTTCCGTGATTTTCGAACCGATTCCCTTGGTATCGCCGTTGGAAATCGCCTGGAATTTGGTGATTGTCAGGTCATCCTTGTTGATGGCCACCAGGAAATTGGTTCCGTCCTTGTAGCCTTTAACCTGCATGTTGAAAATGTAGTTGTCTCCGTAGGAATAAATCTTCTGCACATCCGGATCATCAGAGGTGTAGTCGACGATTTCAAAGTCATCCACATGAGCATCGGGATACATTTCCAGCAGGATCTGTTTCTCTTCCCGTTCCTTGTTGGCGGCAATGACCGGTGCGGTCATGTTGTTGGCCCAGGCAAGGGCACCTCCGGCCAGTGCGGATACGATGGCCAGGAACAGGGTCAGGTGAAGAATCTTTTTCATTATTCAGCCGCCTCCGTTCCTTCTGCAGCCTCTGTGGATGCATGTTCCTCATCCGAGCCGGCTGTGGCTTCAGTGGAGGCATGCTCCCCGTCCCCTTCTCCGGTTGCAGCGGAAGTGGCCTCACTGGTGGCAGCGGACTTCAGAGTTGTGACAGGTTCCACCGTGGCGGAAACATAGAAGCAGGAAGCCAGTCCCAGCACCAGCAGCACACCGGCGATGATACGGGCTTTGTTCACCATCTGCAGCTGCTTGCCATCCAGCGTCTGTTCGATCATCGGTGTGAACATGTTCATGAGCAGGATGGAATACAGGCAGCCTTCCGGCAGGTTCGCTTTCAGACGGATCAGCACTGTCAGAACGGCAGCACCGGTGGCGAAAATCACACGGCCGGCGGGGCTTGTGGGGTTAGTAACAGGGTCAGTCAGCATGAATACACCGCCGAAAACCACACCGCCGGTCAGCAGGTGAATTGCCGGATACCACAGCCAGGCGGGAATGCCGTTGTAGGATTCCAGACCGGTCAGCAGGGCAATCACGGCTGTCAGAATGGCAATGACGCCAAAGTAGACAGTGGGGATCCGCCAGTCAATGACATGTCGCCAGATCAGGAAGGCTCCGGCAATCAGAATCGCCAGAATGAATGTTTCGCCAATGGCGCCGCCATGGGTTCCCATGAGCATGCTGCCCCAGCCGCCGAAGCTGTCCACGAAGGTATCCACCATCTCGGCATTGGCCGGCAGCCAGTGGAAGTTCGTGGCAATATCCGATACCGGTGTGGCACTGGTCAGCAGATCTGTGCTGGCACCGGTAAATGCTGCAAAGATGACCGCACGGCCCACGGCTGCCGGGTTGAAGATGTTCTGACCGAATCCGCCAAACAGCAGCCGGCCGAACACAATGGCAAATACCGTGGCAATGATAATGGCGTAGATGGTCACATTGACTGTGCACATCATGGTCAGGATCAGTGCGGTTACACACCCGAAGCTGTTTTTGATGAACAGTTTCGGATCCTGTTTCGTTGCCTTGGCATACAGGAATTCACACACATAGGTTGTGATCAGCGACGCTGCCAGCAATGCAACTTCGTGCAGGGCAGTTTCGAAGCCAAAGGCTGTACCGTAATAAACGAGAGAACATGCGAAGACCGCCAGAAGAGCAATCATCAGGTCCCGCATGATGTTGTGGGTTGTCAGTCTTCCCTTGATGTTGGGACTGACATGAAATACATACTTCACGCTGGACCTCCTACTTCTTCTTGCTCTTCATCTGGATCGTGCGCTTTGCCTTCCGGACATTTTCTGTCACGTCGATTTTGGACGGGCAGACATAGGTGCACATACCGCATTCAATGCAGGAAAGTGCGCCCAGTTTTTCCATGAGCTGCGCATCGCCCATCTTCAGAGCGTTCGCGATGCGTACCGGCTGCAGTCCTGCCGGACAGTGATCCGTGCAGCTGCCGCAACGCAGACAGGCAATGGCGGGTACGGGATTGACAGGCAGCACCGTCAGGGCATTCATGGCCCGGTCAATCACAAACTTGTTGTTGGGGATGGCCTTGCCCATCATGGGACCGCCGGCACAGAGAATGACTTCATCGCCTTTGAGTCCGAGATGATTCAGGATTTCTTCCACCGGCATGCCGACGGGAACTCGCACGTTGCAAGGCTTGTCAACAGCTTCACCGGAAACCGTGACCACCTTCGTTTCCAGGGCTTCCCCGAACTTCACCATTCTGGCCAGTTCGATGGCAGTTCCCGCGTTGTTGACAATCGCCCCGGCTTCTGCCGGCAGCTTGTCGTATTCCTTGTGAAGCACTTCCCGGACCAGCACGCGCTCCCAGCCCATGGGATACACATCCGGTACAGGAACCACAGTGACTTCCGTGCCTGCGGAAGCCTGTTCAACTTTTGCGATCAGATCCGGGTGACTTTTCTTGATGCAGACACGCACATCCGAAACACCGGCCATTTTTCCCATGATCCGGGCACCTTCGATCAGTTCTTCCGGACTGGCCATGGCCTGCATGTAGTCGGAAGTGATGTACGGTTCACACTCCACAGCGTTGATCAGCACTGTGCTGATCCCCGAAGGGTTGCCATATTTGACATACGTCGGGAATCCGGCACCGCCAAGACCGATCAGGCCGGCCTGCTTTGTGAATTCCACCAGAGCTTCACGGTCCGCTGTGTTCCAGTCAATGGGCGCAAAGGCCTGAGTCTTTGTCTGTTTGCCATCAAGCTCGATCACCATGTGCATCTGAGGGCGCATGGACGAATGCATGCGCTTTTCTGTTCCCTTATATACACCGGACACACTGGAATAGACAGGAACATAGAAACCCGTCTTTGTCTCAGCCAGCTTCGTGCCGATCTGCACGGTCTGTCCTTCCTCGACGAGGATTTCGAAATTCGTATTGGCCCCTGCCACCAGCGGAATGAATACTTCTTTGGCCGGCTGCAGATCCAGTACCTGTCCCTTGTCTGTCATTGACTTATGTCCAGGAATATGCTGGCACATAGGTCCTAAAAACAGTGACATAGTCGCTTTCCTCCATTAAATCCGTACACAATCATACCACAGTTTGTGAAAACGGTGTCTTATTCTCTGTATGTGCAACACGAACAGGTGCAGTCTGTATCCATTTGCAACGTCTGTGTCATCCCTGACAGGTTCAGCTCCCGATTCGTCATTTCACCATGGATTTCTTCCCGGATTTCCTGCCGTGGCATCCGCTTTGCCCGAATCCCTGTCCCTTTCTATAATGGGGCCATGAGCACTACGAAAAACGAAACAAAAACCGGAATGAAATGGTGGATCCTGCTGTCAGCCGCGTTTCTCGTGCTGATTGCTGCAGTGATCTTCTTTGTGCAGAACCGCGGTCAGTCCGCTGTTCAGGAACGTCAGGTCACACTCACAGATGTGGGATTTGACACGCCGGTGACACTGCAGGCAACCAGCAGCGAGGAAGACTTCAATCAGTATCTGAAAATCGTTTCCGATACATTTCTGCAGTATGATGCCTATTTTGATCAGTACAGCCAGCATGATGGCGTCAACGGGGTTTATACCCTGAACCGGGAGGCAGCCAGGAATCCCGTGAAAGTGGACGAAGCGGTGCTGACACTGCTGCAGGACTCCATGAAATATATGGAGAAGAACCCCAAATTCGACATCACCGAAGGCAAAGTGCTTTCCCTCTGGCATGATGCCAGGGAGGCAGAGACTCCCTATGTACCTGCCGACGAAGACATTCAGGCTGCCAGAATCCATTCGGGACTGGAAGGCATTGAAATCAATGGGGATGAAATCTCCTTCAGGGACGATTCCGTACAGCTGGATCTGGGAGCCATTGCCAAGGGATATACAGCCGGTGTGGCTGCGCAGAAACTCCATGAGGCCGGACTGGACAACGGCTACATCAACGCCGGCGGCAACGTGGTACTGCTGGGAGAAAAACCCGATGGCAGTGACTGGGTGATTGGCATTCAGTCTCCGGATGAATCCGGTTCCGTGGTCCAGCTGGTGACAAAGGACCCGGTGACCATGGTCACCAGCGGCGACTATCAGCGGTATTTTGAAGTGGATGGCAAACGCTATTCTCACATCGTGGATCCGGACACCGGCTATCCGGTGGAATACATGCGTTCTGTCACCGTCATCGGTCCGGCTGATCAGTCGGAAGCAGCGGATGCCAACAGCACCACTCTGTTTCTGATGCCGGTGAAGGAAAGCATGGAATATGCAAAGGAGAACAGCATCGAAGCGGTATGGATCACGGACAAAGGCGATGACACGGGTGTCGAACCCACCTATACCACCGATCTCTATGATGTCTATGTTTCCGATGGACTGAAAGATGCCATCCGGCTCACCGGACAGAACTGAATTCATAAAAACAGACAAGCGGCCCGGATCCTGAAATGTGATCCGGGCCGCTTGCGTCAGATATGATCAGATAGGTCATATCTGACAGGAGAAAGGAAATAGTCAGCTGTCTTTCTGCATTGACTGGATTTGTCAGATGATACCGTCTTCCGACAGGAAGCATTCACAGACGCATGAGCAGAATCAGAATGGCTGCCCCGATCAGGCCGACAATGGTCATGCCTTTCCAGTACTGCTGGTTGGTCCTGTTGAAATCGGAATAATGCTCATTGTCTTTGTTCAGCTTTTCGATGATCCGGCGGTTCTTTTCGTTCATGATTCTTCTCCTTTCATATCATGCGTTCGCCTGGTGATAATGATGAAGCAAATACCGGCTACAGGGTCCTTTGCTTACGGAATATCTGTACCTTTAGTATATCCGATTTTAATCAGTGTACCTACCGGTCTGAGACATGAGCCAGGTCGTTTTCGGCGGATGGCGATTGTTCCGGACATCAGACTGGGATCCACTCTCCCAGCCAGCGGCCATTCACTTCATCCCAAGGCCGCTTGCACAGAACACCATCCACAGATTTCAGCTTCCAGGATACGGTTCTGTTTCCCGGTTCACCTGTCGCTATGCAGTGGATGGATTCTCTGCACGCTGACAGGCCGAAAGAACAGCTGCCATCATCCAGGACCTGACAGACTCAGCATCTGTCGCAAAACCGTTAAACACACACACCTGCACGGACTGAAGCGCTGCTGAATCAACTTTGTTTTCTGTCAATCACCAAAACAGCCTGGAGACCATCAACGGAATCCAGGCTGTTTTTCAGCTGAGGCTGATTCTCTGTCTGGCGCATCTGTCCCGGAACCACCGGCCCAGCGCCATTGCTCCAAAGGCACACCATCCCAGCAGGATGGTCACAAAGAGAATCGTTTTTGGCATCGTATGTGTTTTCATGGGTTCATTGTGACAGACACTTCGAAAGAATCACCGGAAGCAAATCTTATGAAATCGAGTAGAGAGGAACAGGTTAGTGCTGCCCCTCCCTCTCACACCACCG
>NZ_CAJUPA010000043.1 GCF_910588395.1 uncultured Faecalibaculum sp.
CTCACTTATAATACCACAGTCACAGGAGAATGCAACCACTTTTTTGTTCTTTTTTTGCGATTTCCCATTTCACCTTACCATTAAGTGCAAATCGCGACGCTTCGTGCAACTCCCGCTGCTTTCCCATGAAACCTCCAATCATTCAATGGAGACCCCACACATTCGATACAGGCTCCCGCCAATCATCTGCTGCCCGCATCTCTCTCATGTCGCACCCTTTCCCCCTTTCCTCATATCCGCCCTGCATATCCGTCCTGCATATCCGCCCTGTCCAGGGATGGCCCTGTCATCCCCATCGGCAGAAGACATCTTCTCTGCACGGTTACACTACTGTATGATGAAACCATGACCAAAACCGAAATGCGAAAACTGCTGCGGATGATGCCAAAGGAACAGCTGGAGACAGCGCTCATGGAGCTGTATTCCAGGCAGGAGAAGCCGAAAAAAGAAGTATTTGAACTGCTTCTGAAGGCAATAGCCGAAGAAAAACCGCTGCCGGAGCGGCATGCGGCCGTTCCGGATACAAAAAACATCCGGAAGAAACTGGACAGATTCTATACCCGGATGTTTCAGGGGGGCTTTCTGCGCAGTCCCCGTGTCAGGAGAAAGGCGAAGAAGGATCTGAAGGAGATGCTGGAGAGTCTGCTGCTGTGTCCGGAGACAAGCGTGGTATATCCGGATGCCTGTTCGGTGCTGGAGGATCTCTTTGCTGTTTCCTGTCCGTTTCTCAACAGCGATCTGTTCCCGGGGGAAAACGTCTATACCGTCTACCGGATGACGACAGATGATTTTTTCCGGACTGTCGCTTCGTTCATTCTCAAGTCCGGCTACACCCGGGATAATCTCAAAAGGCTGTCCAGTGCGACGTGTCTGGTGAACAGTTCCGATGATGCATTGTCTTTGCATCTGCAGGAAATCCTGGTGTCGCTGCTGAAAAACGGCGATCTGCGGATGGAAATGCTGGAGATACTGGAGGACCGGATCCAGGCGGGTTACAGGCTGCAGGAAGCAGAGGGGCTGCTGGAACGGCTGTGTTTTCTGTACCTGCTGATCTGCGAAAAGGAGTTGTCTCTGGACCATGGTACCAGCTGGATCGACAGCGTGACGGATGAGCACAAAGGGCAGTCCCTTCTCCGGCGTTTTGAGCAGATCCGTTCTGAGGTGCAGAAGACGGATGCAGCCAATGGCTGGGCGGAGAATGCCGTAACTGAGTACGACTGTATCTGATTTGCGTTGAGTGGGTATCGTGAATTGTATTGCATATTCAGCGGATGACCGGCAGGCAGCCGGTCATTTTTTGATGGCCGAAGCGAGGTTCTTTTCAAAGCAGGTGCCTTCTGCGTGCTGTTTCCTGGCTTTGCGGGCAATGTAATCCGAGAAGACAGTGTTGATTTCTTCGGGATCGCTGAGGGCAATGAGGTATTCAGTGTCCGGGTCTTCTTTGTCTTTGACGGTCTGCATGAGCAGGATTGCGTCATCGTCCCGGAGTCCATTCCGGTAGGGGATGAGGATGATATAGTGTTTGTCCTGGCTGTCAAACCGGTCGCCGAATTCACATTCGATGCTGGATCCGTCTTCTCCCTGCAGCAGAATTGTCTCTTTTTCATCGTTCATGTTGCGTGCCTCCTGTCTCCGGGTGTGCCGGAGGTTTCTGGCTGAAGTATAGCATGGGTGCGGCATACCCGGTGGGCTGGCACTGTCTGGTGGGACTGTCTGCGGGCACTGTCTGGTGGAGGGGCAGTCATCAGACTGCGGCCATATGCGGTCAGCGGTCATATGAGACGGGAATTCTGCCTGGTCATGGATAAAATGTGGCTGACAGGAAAGAAGGAAACAACATGAGCAACAAACTGGGACCGAAATATCAGTGCACGATCTGTCCTTACATCTACGATCCGGAAGCCGGCGACCCGACGCAGGGCATCCCTGCAGGGACACCCTTTGCAGATCTGCCGGATAACTGGACCTGCCCGATGTGCCATCATCCGAAGTCGGATTTCGTGGCAATCGAAGAAGTCATGGCCAATGACTCTGTCCAGGACCGGGAAACAATGGAAGCCATGGACATGGGCGTGGAGCTGACGAAGAAAGATGTGTACGTCTGCGATGTCTGCGGCTGGGAGTACGATCCGGAGCTGGGTCTGCCGGAGGCCGGCATTGAACCTGGCACGGCATTCGAGGACCTGCCGGATGACTTTGTCTGCCCGCTTTGCGGTGTACCGAAAAGTGCATTCACTGCCAGACAGATGGATACACCTGCCAGCGGCGAGGCTGTCACCAACGCCTGAGCCAGCAGGGCTGCAGCTGCGGGATCTGCTTCAGCCCTGACAGAATGCGGATGCGCTGCCGGATGACAACCACAGGATGCAGCCTGGCTGAAGCCTGCCTGACCTGAAAAGAACAGAGAAAAACAGCGGAATTCCCCGGACGCACAGTTTCTGTGCTGTCCGGCGGGGTTCCGCTGTCTGTTTTTCAGATCCTGCTGCTTTCCGGCTGCAGACCATGCTCCGGCGCTCCGGACGCTTATTCTCCTTCTTCTGCAGCAGCTGCAGCCAGGGTCAGGTCGCCGGGTTTCACCCAGCCGGCTTTGACCACCAGGCTGTGGATCAGGGGACAGATCACAGCCGGCAGCGCGATGGAAATCAGCAGCAGGCCCAGCCAGTCAGAGGCTGTGATGGCGCTGCGAATGCCCTGGGCCATTTCCTGAGCCCAGCCGCTGTATACGCCAATGGGGCCCACCATGCCGCAGGTTCCCATGCCGCTGGATACCGCCGGTCCATTCATTTCCAGACCGAACAGGCAGGTGGCGATGGGGCCGGTGATCATGCTGGTGACAATGGGAGCAATCCAGATACGGGGATTTTTCACGATATTGCCCATCTGCAGCATGCTGGTGCCCAGTCCCTGGGACACCAGACCCCCCAGGCCGTTTTCCTTCCAGCTCATCACCGCAAATCCCACCATCTGCGCACAGCAGCCGGCCAGAGCCGCGCCGCCGGCCAGACCCGTGAGTCCCAGAGCGGCACAAATCGCTGCACTGGAGATCGGCAGTGTCAGGGCGATGCCCATGAACGCCGATACCAGGATGCCCATGAGCAGCGGCTGCAGGGTGGTGGCCCACATGATGAAGGTACCGGTCTGCATCGCGGCCTGGCCAATGGCCGGTGCAAACCAGCTGGAGAGCAGAATGCCGGTGAAAATCGTGACAACCGGAGTCACCAGGATATCCACTTTCGTTTCTCCTGAAACCGCCTTGCCCAGTTCGGCAGCCACAATGGCAATGAGATAGACAGCCAGAGGACCTCCGGCGCCTCCCAGCGCATTGGCAGCAAAACCCACGGTGATCAGGGAAAAGAGCACCAGTGCCGGAGCCTTCAGGGCATACCCGATGGCAGCTGCCATGGCCGGTCCGCTCATGGCGCTGGCCAGACCGCCGATAGTGTATTCCGTCCCGCCGATCACCGCCACAGGCTGTGTCAGCAGGGCAATGTTCAGCTGTGTGCCCAGCGTGTTGATGATCGTGCCGATCAGCAGCGAGGCAAACAGGCCCTGGGCCATGGCGCTCATGGCATCAATGCCGTAGCGTTTCAGCGACACTTCGATGTTCTTGCGCTGCAGAAACGAGATAACTGTATCCATAATCAGACACCTTCCTTTTCGGTCTGATTTTACGCTTGCAGTCACATCAGGGGAATAGTGGGATTGGTTTTTCTATAATTAAGCCTGAATAAGGAGGAGTTTTATGTCTACCGTAACTGATTCACAAAGAAGCAAAGTCATGCTTGGCTGCTACTTTGTCATGTTTACGATTGCCGCCTATGGCCTGTCACTGGCCACGATTCAGCAGCCGATGCTGAACAACATGGGCGGCGGTTCCTATTTCTCGCTGGTCACCATCATTGCCGCCATCTGCATGACGATCATGACCCCCATCGGCGGTCGTCTGATTGATGGACTTGGCAACCGGAAAGTCACCCTGTACTGCGGTGTGATTTCCCTGGTATCCGGTCTGATCATGGCCTTCATTCCCAACCTGTGGGTATTCCTGGTCATGCGGATCGTGTTCTCCATGGCACAGGGCGCCATGTCCAGTGTGCCGTTCATCATTGCCGCCGAGATCAATCCCCGGGAAGAACAGAACAAAATCTTCGGTCTGCTGGCCACCATCGTGGCTATTGGCAGTTTCGTCGGTTCCTGGCTGGCGGGCATTCTGGTTCAGAACAACCTGATGTGGGTGGCTGTTGCCTTCCCCTGCCTGTTCCTGGCACCTGGTGTCTGGCTGATTGTCAAGTACATGTTCAATGATGCCCACGAAGGCGGCATGCAGCTTGACTGGCTGGGCATGATCCTGCTGTCCGTATGTCTGTCCACGCTGCTGCTGTCCATGAACTTCGGTGCCAAGATGGGCTGGTTCAACGGCTGGATCATGACCGGCAACCTGGTGGGACTGAGTTCCCTGCTGGCGTTTGTCTTCTGGGAGAACCGGGTGGCTGTGCCCCTGATTCCCATGACTCTGTTCAAAAACAAGGAATACGTCCTGCTGCTGGCCATCACCTTCATCACCGTGTTCTACACCATCGCCATCAACAGCTATCTGCCTATGGCCGTTCAGGATATCCTGCAGGCCGGTGCATCCGCTTCCGGATCCCTGCAGCTGCCCAAGACCATCGTGCTGATTCTGGTCCCCACGGCGTTTGGTATCTGGGTCTCCAAAAAGCAGTCCCACACCTGGATGGCGCTGGCTCTGGCCTGCATCTTTGTCATCATTCCCTGTGCCCTGCTGGTATTCGTAGGCATTCACATGCCGATCTGGTTCATCATGCTGATGGTTGGTCTGACGGGTATTGCGGATGCATTCCGTTCTGTAGCCGCCACCCCGGCTGCACAGCAGGTGCTGAAGCCTTCTGATCTGGGTATCGGTACGTCGATGATCGGGTTCATCATCACGCTGTCCAACTCCATTGCCGCCACAGTGGATGGCATCGCCTATGACTCTCTGTCTGCTGCAACGCCGGGTATCGTGGGCATGACCCAGGGTGTGGACACCACTTTCCTGATCTCCGCCGGTGTGGCTGTGATCGGCCTGCTGCTGGTTGTGCTGTTCTTCCGTCCGATTGCCGACAAGAAGGCAAAAGCCCAGAAAGCTGCCAGGTAAGGTCAAAAGGTTTCAGGCAAACGGCTAAAGGCCGGTTTGGAAACACGTTACAATACATACAGTCAAAGACTGAAGGAGGCTTATACCTATGTCTGATAAAATCGTAGTGGATGAGCAGAAATCTCTGCTGGATGGACAGATCGATTCTGTCGAAGAAATCAAGGAGCACCTGATCAAAGCCATGTCCGTTCTGGATCTCGTGGTCAGCTCCCTGGAGAAGAAGGAAGCCGCAATCAAGGACGATGACATCGCCAGCGAACTGAATGCGATCGTATCCGTGTATGACAACCTGGATACAGCCTTCACGGAAGCCAGTGCCATTGGCCGGTTCCTGAAGGATCAGCAGACAGTGGATGCGGACAACGAATAATTCCGACTCCGAAAAAGCACCCTGCACGGGTGCTTTTCTTTTGCCCGGCTGTACTGCCCCAGAAGCTGCAGACATCTGGAAAAGATGGTATCAGGCTGAACGGCTGTACAGATTCATGCGCAAAAAGAGCAGACTTTGCCAAAAGGCATGGAGTCTGCTCTTTGTTTTCATGATTGTCCGATGATCCGGATCAGGCAACGACCTGAATGTAGGTTGTGGATACAGCACCGGGCAGGTAGGCAGAAGCCACGATGGTCTGGCCATCAAAGTTTCCATGCACAGCCATGCCATTGCCGATGTAAATCGCAATGTGGTCCTGACCGCGACCGCCCTGGTTGTAGTAAATCAGGTTGCCGGCAACCGGCGTATCGGTTACGTAGCCATACTGCGTGTACTGATCGGGCCATACCACACCCGCTGCCACACCGGCGTTGTTCAGAGCCGCTGTGGCCACTTCGGTGCACTGCCAGCCGTTGGTCACGCCCACCAGGTTCATGGCGGCATTCACGATGTTCTGATTCAGCTGGTCATACTGTCCGCCGGGCTGTACAGGTGTTTCCGGTTCCACCGGTGCTTCGGGCACAACCGGAGTTTCCGGCTGTACTGGCACTTCCGGAGCTGGCTCTGCCGGGATTTCGGGCACCGCAGGTGCTTCCGGTTCCACCGGGGTTTCAGGCACAACCGGAGTTTCCGGCTGCACAGGCACTTCCGGGGCGGGTTCAGCGGGGAGTTCGGGCACCGCAGGTGCTTCCGGTTCTGCCGGTGTTTCCGGCTGTACCGGTGCTTCCACTTCGGGCTCTGCCGGAATCACAGGTGTTTCAGGCTGTGCCGGTGTCTCGGGCACAACCGGGGTTTCCGGTTCTGCCGGTACTTCCGCTTCAGGCTCTGCCGGAATCACAGGTGCTGCCGGTTCTGCCGGTGTTTCGGACACAGCCGGTACTTCCGTTTCAGCTTCAGGCGCTTCCATAGCGGCTTCTTCCTCAGCCTCCATGGAGAAAGCCTGCACTGCTTCCTCTCCCTGTGCTTCTTCCACAGTCTTCCGGATGTTCTCCTTCAGATCTGTGCTGATCATGCTGGAAGCCTGTGCCGTCACAGCCTGCGCGGTTCTGGCTGTATCCAGGGAACCGGTTTCGTCAAAATAATAGTTCTCGCCGTCGATTTCCTGCCAGCCTGTGGCCAGGTGACCGGATTCAGTCACGTATTTGTCATCCTCTGTCCAGCCAGGTTTCAGTTCCATGGCCATGACGGTACCTGCAACAGGCAGCAGCGTCGCTGTGCAGAGGATCCCTGCTATTTTTGTACTGTTGTTTTCAAGAAAATTCATAATATCCTCCAATATCTTTCGTATATCTGTATTTTCAGAATCATTTCCAATGTGGTATCCGCTGCACGTGCACCAGCGGCGCTATGCAACTCGGTCAGTATCTCATGAAGTTAACCCTGGTTCAATCAACGTCCGATGCTTTGTGACGCAGCGGCATATCTGTCACCACAAAGCAAGAAAAAAAGCGTCTGGATCAGACGCTTGGCTGCAGCTCAGTGAATTCGGTACAGCTGCGAAATGGAGGCGGCCAGCCGGAGGACCTCCGGAGAATCCGTGCCGAACCGGTAAATCACCAGTCCGGGAAAGGGTTCTTCCCCGGCATCCAGCTGAATCGGTCCTTCAGTGGAGGCGGATTCTTCATCCAGAAGCACTGCCAGAACCGGCTTGCCGTACTCCTGCTGCCGCTTCATCATCAGACGCCAGACAGGCAGAAGATCTTTTGACTGGTATCTTTCCATCAGTATGATCCATTCACCTGTCCGTCCTTCTGCGCCGTTGGCTGAATTATAGGCGGCTGTCAGTTTGATTTTTCCCTGAAACGCTTCATCCAGAAGCGCCTGCATATGTTCCCGGAGTGCCATGCCTAAAGTTTACCACAGAGTTACCATGTACAGGAACAATTAACGAATTCGTTGCATGTCAATCTTTCGTTCCACCGCGGTTATTCTGCTCTCTGTATACTTTCCGGAATGGCTTCAGTTTGATTCCGATCGGTTCACCGGTCTTTACTCAGGCCAGGGACCGTATGTATTTCTCCGTCAGGGCTTCAATGCCTTCATTGTCCCGGGTCTTTCCCTGTTCAAAATGGA
Organism: uncultured Faecalibaculum sp.; assembly: GCF_910588395.1. Classification (GTDB taxonomy): domain Bacteria; phylum Bacillota_I; class Bacilli_A; order Erysipelotrichales; family Erysipelotrichaceae; genus Faecalibaculum. The sequence goes on from NZ_CAJUPA010000043.1 coordinate 7,659, forward strand.
TCAGCCTAAGCCAGTCAGACTGACTGTCGTCATTCAGATTCCAGGCCAGCTTCTCCGCTGTCTCCAGATCATGGAGCGTGAACACCAGGTAGTCCAGCTCATCGGCCATAAATTCCGATGCATCCTTCAGATTCCTTGCCAGACGGATCTCCAGCTCTGTCTGTCCCCTGTCCCTGGCCCTTCTGGCCAGATGACAGAACCCCATCTGAGACCCATTGGCCGCCGCATGCATCGCCCACATATCCTGCAGCCAGGGCGTGGTCTGCAGCAGGATCTGCTCCTCCATCGCCTGCACATCCCCGTGTCCGAGTCTCCAGGGCATGGACGCTGTATCCGGCTGACGGTCCTTCCAGAACGCCATCATTTTTTCCATCCGGCTTCTGACCTCATCGTCCTTCTTCCAGTGTTTCAGGAACACCTGTCCGAATTTCTCCCCCATGGCATAGTCATCCGCCCTGTCTCCCAGGGTTACAGCCAGAATGTACAGACCCCGCACAGACTTCGGCTGTTTTGCCACCAGCCGCACAATTTCCGGCACCACGGTTTTGTCTTTCGGGACCATCAGATGCGCCTGAATCAGCTCCGTCAGGACATCCTCGCCCTTCAGCCATCTGTCATAGAGAACAGTCCGGGGATCCTGATCCGGTTCAGGATGATATTCAAAGGCGCCGGCGGGCTTGCAGAAGGCATCGGCTTTCCGCTGTTCGGACACCAGAAGAGAATGCGCCCGGTCGTTGGGTCCATGTTCCTTCAGCCATTCAGACAGCTCTGCCACAGCCTCCCTGTGACGGCCCTGTGCAGCCAGTTTCTCTGCTCGTTCCATGATTGCATACCTCAATTCCATTGCGTGTGCAGAGAATCCAGAGTCCCTGCACGTTTCATTGTACCGCTGGAAAGAGGCGGATGGAAACCAGTCTGGTGATAATGACAGACGGTATGGTGCCTGAATCGAAGGCTGCATCCGGAATGCAGTTGGTGGCAGATGAGGCTGGAGCTGCGGATAAAGACTTCTGCCGATGGTGGCGAAAGAGGCTGATGCTGTGTGATGGAGGCTTCCACGAAACAAGCGCATCCGCTAAAAGATGCGCAGAATCGGAAAAAGGTGGAAAAGGTCTTCAGGTTTATCGGGCACTTGCTGACAGCAGCCGAAACGGATTGACCTGCGCAACGGATTCCCGAAATGGGTTGGCTAGTACCGCGGCTGAGCCGGCAGCAGGAAGAGAGATTCAGCCCCGGAGAGTAAAGGCAGGAAAACCGTATCAGGTTTTCCTGCCCTTTTTCATTGTCTTATCTGCTTTCACTGCCAGGCAAACACCGGCTGATTCCAGATCGCATCCGCCTCTTCCTGCGTCAGGTACTCTTCCCGCACCATTGCCTGCAGGATCAGCTGTTCCCGGTTTCTGGCTGCCTCATAATGATTGGACAGCTGCAGATTGGCCGGGCTGTTGGGAATCCCGGCCAGAATCACGCTCTGACTGTCTGTCAGCTGCATCGGGGTTACGCCAAAATATCCGCCGGCGGCTTCCGTGATTCCGATGTGTCCATCCCCGTAATTGATGATATTCACGTACAGGGCCAGAATCTCGTCCTTGGAATACAGCTCATTCAGCTTCCCCGCCAGGAACACCTCCGCCACCTTGATCTCCAGATCCGGCTCGAACAGCCCGTAGAGATTCTTGATCGTCTGCTGTCCAATGGTGCTGCCGCCACTGCGGACCATGTCCGGGATCACCTGACTGGCCGCGGCCCTGAGCAGACCGATGATGTCCAGGCCGCTGTGCTCATAGAACCGCCTGTCTTCAATGGCCACTGTGGCTTCCTTGAGCATCTCCGGTATCTGATCCGGCGGCGTGTAATTCTGAGAACTTTTCACCCGCTCCACCGCCTGTTCCAGGCTCAGGGAAGCTGTCAGCTCTTCCGCTTTTTCATGTCCGCGCCAGAGGATAAATCCCCCGCCCGCCAGCACCAGTGCCAGCAGAAGCAGCAGACAGTTTCTGATAAACCGTTTCATCGCATCACCTGCCTTCACTGTATCATTACAGCCGTTTTTCCTCTCTTACAGTGCTGTCATGTCCCTTCCGGCTGCACTGACTGTGCCGTTTACCGGTCGTTTTCCCACAAAAAAAGGGAACAGCGTCCCTAGCGGTTAGCGTTCACCGACTTCATGATCTGCCGGATCTGTGCTTCGCTGGGTTTGCGTCCCATCTGCAGGAACATCGCCCGGATCATTTTTTCATTGATTGGCGGGTTTTCCTTCAGTTCCTTTTCGAATTTGCGTTTTGTGAAATAGAATCCCAGTGCCGCACCGATGATCAGGCCGACAAGGGTAAATCCGACAGACGCCCAGAAATTCATGTTCGTACCCCATTTCTTCTTCCGCTATTTTACCGTTCAGAAGAATGTAAGACAACTCATAACCTGTGTGAAATTTCCCACAATCTTCCGGGAATGATTCCGGGAGAAAATCATCCCCCGGATGTCACCTCCTGACAGGAATTTTCCGGTTCAGACAGCCCGTCCACATCTTCCGGCGTACTGCCGGTTTTCTCCGTGAGCCACACGGCCATCAGAATCATGGCGCCGCCGGCCAGCATCGGCAGGGAGGGACGTTCTGCCAGAAACAGAATGGCGAATACATTTGCCCAGAGACTCTCCGTAGCCAGCAGCAGACTCGCCTTGGATGCCTCCAGATGCTCCTGTGCCCTTGTCTGGAGCCAGAACGCCAGCCAGGTGCTGCCGGCAATCAGATAGGTCACGGAAAGCAGGGCAATGATGCTGACCTGCGCCGGCCAGGTTCCCAGCACACCGGGAATAACCGAAAGCAGCGCAGCTGTGCTCATCTGAACGGCGTTGATGGCATCTGCGTCCTCATTCCCCGCCCACTGCAGCGACACGATATGGCAGGCGAACAGAAATGCGCAGCCCAGGGAATACAGATCCCCCTGCCGCAGGGCGAAGCCTCCCTGCTGCCAGCCCATCACACCGATGCCCGCAAAACAGAGGACACAGGCGGCGAACTGAACAGGCAGCGGCCTGCGCCGGGTCACGATCCAGGCCAGAAACGGCACCATGACCACATTGGCTGCGGTGAAAAAGGCGTTGGATCCGGCTTCGGTTTTCTCCAGCCCGATGGTCTGCAGAGCAAAAGCGCCAAAGAGAAACCCACCGCATATCAGTCCCCGGAACCACGCAGACCGGGTGATGGTCTTTCCGGCTGCCAGCAGCGGAATCCAGGCCAGGATTGCCGCTCCGGTAAAACGGATCAGCAGGATCTGGAATGGTCCGAAAGTATCCAGCGCACTGCTGGTGGCAATGAAACCAAACCCCCAGATGGCACCGGTGAGCAGACACATGATGGCGGCTTTTCGCTGCCGGGAAACAGTCTGTGTCCGGTTCATGTGCTAGGCCTCTTCAAACAGAGAAGGCTGCAGCGGCTGGTCTCCCTCTTCATGCCAGTCGCCGTTGACCAGCGGTTCCAGTGTCTGCAGGAAATGACCGTTTTCCAGGCTGGCGGTATGCCGGGAGAAGGTACTGGCGGGGGTCATCAGCGGAATCTCCGCTGCCCGGATCCGGGAATGATCCCCCTGACTGGCCAGCTGGACAGATTCATGCAGCGGCAGACAGTCCATATCGCTGATCGCATATCCACGGGTTTTGACCTGCTTGAACAGCCGGATGCCCCTGGCTGGCCTGCGCAGTTCCGGCAGTTCCTCCCGGCGCAGACGCTTCAGACTGCCGTCCTGAGCCAGAAGCACCACCGGTTCGTCTTTGAGCACATGCATGGCACAGATTTCGTCGTCCGGCATCAGGGAAAGCCCCTTGACACCTTTGGTTTTCATGCCCGACTGAGGAATCTGAGACACCGCGTACTGCAGTCCCATGCCCTGTCTGGACACAATGCCAATGCTGTCCCGGGTGCTGTCGGATACCGTCACCGTCTGCAGCCGGTCCAGGTCACCGAGCTTCATGGATACGGTCAGACGGCCGGGTTTCAGGCCGGTGAATTCGGCAATGTCCGTCCGCTTGATCTGGCCGTGAGCGGAAATCTGAATCACCTGCAGTCCCTGCACCGGCTGGCGCAGGACCAGCACCCCGGCAATCTGTTCGCTGGGTTCGGTTTTGAGCAATGCCGAGATGTGCATGCCGGTATCCTTCCAGCGGGATTCCTCCAGCTGCCAGACAGGCACCAGACCCGCCCGGCCCCGGTCTGTGAACACCAGCAGCTGGTCTCTGGTGCGCAGTTCTCCCAGGGCAGCGGCTTCGTCCCCTTCCCTGAGTCCCGGCAGCTGGACGCCCGAGGCATTGAAGGAACGCAGGGAACTGCGTTTCACATACCCCTGACGCGTGACGGCAGCCATCACCGGTTCATCGGGAATCATGGCCATGGGATCGATGACAATGGCTTCCACTTCATCCACGATTTCCGATTTCCGTGGAGCCGGAAACTGTTTTCGGACTTCCCGGAGCTCTGCGATCATCACCTTGTTCAGTTCCGCCGGCTGTGCCAGAATCTTTTCCAGCCGGGCCATCTCCGCTTCCAGCTGGGCGAATTCCTGCTCCAGCTGCGTGATGTCCATGTGGGACAGCCGGTACAGCCGCATCATGACAATGGCTTCTGCCTGTACCGGTGTGAAGGCGAAGCGTTCCACCAGCTGCGCCTTCGCATCTGCCTTGTCCCGGGAAGCCCGGATCAGGGCAATGATTTCGTCCATGATGGAGATGGCTTTGATCAGACCCTCCAGAATGTGGGCCCGGTCCTGCTTCTTTTTCAGATCGAACACGGAACGGCGCCGGATGACTTCCCGGCGGTGTGTCAGAAAAGCCAGCAGCGCCTGCCGCAGGCCAAGCAGCACCGGCCGCCGGTTCACAATGGCGATCATATTATAGGAAAAGGAAATCTGGAGATCGGTGTTCTTGTAGAGATAGTTCAGAATGGTATCCGCAGGGGCGCCTTTTTTCAGATCGATGGCGATCCGCAGGCCATTCCGGTCGGATTCATCCCGGACATCCAGGATTCCTTCCGCCTTCCGGTTCAGACGGATGTCATCGATTTTTTTCACCAGACTGGACTTCACCACTTCATAGGGAATTTCCGTGACAATGATCTGATCCACGGTCTTGCCCTGCAGGATCTCGCACCGGGAGCGGATGATGATCTTGCCTCTGCCGGTGTCAAACGCCGACCGGATTCCCTCCCGGCCCATGACGATGCCGCCGGTGGGGAAATCCGGACCCTTGACGATTTCATAGAGCTTTTTCGACTCCGGGTTTTTCGCCAGTTCGATGGCGCCATCCAGAATCTCCGTCAGGTTGTGCGGCGGGATGTTGGTGGCATAGCCGGCGGCAATGCCGGAGATGCCCATGGTCAGCAGGTTGGGATACCGGGCAGGCAGAACGGTGGGCTCCATTTTTTCATCGGAAAAGTTGGGGGCCCATTCCACCGTGTCCCGGTCAATGTCCTGCAGCAGCATGCCGGTGATGGGCGCGAGTCTGGCTTCGGTGTACCGCATGGCGGCAGCGGGATCATCATCGATGGAGCCGTTGTTTCCCTGCATGTCCACCAGGGGAAAGTTCATTTTCCAGTCCTGGGACAGCCGCACCATGGCATCGTACACGGAACTGTCTCCATGCGGGTGATAGTTGCCGATGACATTGCCCACGGTCTTGGCAGACTTGTGATAGGGCTTCTCCCAGGTATTGCCGCTTTCCTGCATGGCGTAAAGGATCCGGCGCTGCACCGGCTTCAGACCGTCCCGGGCATCCGGCAGCGCCCGGTCCTGAATGATGTACCGGGAATACCGGGCGAAGCGGTCCGAAAGAATGTCCTCCAGAGGCTGCCGGCGGACAATGCCCTGGCTTTTTTCTGCTGGTTTCTGCTTCGTCATGCCCCTGTCACCTCCCCGGCATAGGCGTCTTCCAGTGTGAAGACGACATTTTCTTCAATCCATTCCCGGCGCAGATCAGCCCGGTCGCCCATGAGATCGGAGATCCGCTTTTCCGCCATCCGTCCATCCTCGATGGATACCTGCAGCAGGGTGCGCCGGTCGGGATCCATGGTGGTCTCCCAGAGCTGGGTGGCGTTCATTTCGCCCAGACCCTTGTAGCGCTGCACCACATATCCGCTGCCGAACAGTTTCTTCTGCTCCTCGAGCTCCTCATCTGTATAGACATAGACTTCCTTTTTTCCCTTCGCAATGCGGAACAGCGGCGGCAGGGCAATGTACAGCATGCCCTGTTCAATCAGCCCCCGCATATAGCGGTAGAAAAACGTCAGCAGCAGATTCTGGATGTGGGCCCCGTCATCATCGGCATCGGTCATGATGATGACTTTGTAATAAGAAGAGTCCTCCGGCGTGAAACTGGCCCCGACACCGGCGCCCAGGGCGTGAATGATGGTGTTGAGCTCTTCGTTTTTCTCCACGGCTTCCAGCGTGGCTTTCTCGGTATTGAGCACCTTGCCCCGCAGCGGCAGGATCGCCTGATACTTTGCATCCCGTCCCTGCTTGGCACTGCCGCCGGCGGAATCCCCCTCCACCAGGTACAGTTCCTTGCGCCTTGCATCCCGGGACTGGGCAGCGGCCAGTTTGCCCGAGAGCACCCGTTCACTGCGGCTGCGCCCTTTTCCCTTCCGGGCTTCATCCCGGGCTTTGCGGGCTGCCTGTCTGGCAGCTGCCGCCCGGAGGATCTTGCGGACCAGCGTGTTGGCTGTCTCCCGGTTCTCTTCCAGAAACCACCGGAGGTTTTCCGTCACCACGGACTCCACGGCGCTTTTTGCTTCCGGGGTTCCCAGCTTTTCCTTGGTCTGTCCCTCGAACTGCAGCAGTTCTTCGGGAATCGCCAGATTGATCACCACAGAAAGGCCTTCCCGGATGTCTGTGCCTTCAAACCCCTTGTCCTTTTCCTTCAGGAAGCCGTTTTTCCGGGCATATTCGTTGAAAGCCTTCGTGAACGCCTGGCGGACACCGGTTTCATGACTGCCTCCGTCCCGGGTACGGACCATGTTGGCAAAGGAGAAGATGTTTTCCTGGTAGCCGTCGGTATACTGAAAGCAGCCGGCAATGCGGATGCCCTGGGACTCTCCGGAAAAGGACACCGGCGGATGCATCGTGCCATGGTCCTTGTCCACTTCCTCAATAAAGGCTTTCAGTCCGTCTTCATACTGATAGCTGACTTCCCGGGGGGTGTCGGATCGCTCGTCCACCACTGTCATTTTCAGGTTCTGCAGCAGAAAGGCATCTTCCTGGGCCCGTTCACAGATCTGGGAAAAGGAAAAGTCCGTGTTCTTGAATATCTGCGGATCCGGCAGAAACCGGACGGTGCTGCCGGTATCCCGGCAGGTGCCCAGGTCCTTCAGCTTCGTGGCATGGCGGCCGCCATCGGTGAACTTCATCTGCCAGATGTGCTTTCCGTCCCGCACGGTGACCTCGCACCACGATGACAGAGCGTTGACCACGGAAGCACCCACACCATGCAGACCGCCGGCGTTGCGGTATCCTCCCTGGGAGGTGAACTTGCCTCCGGCATGCAGAATCGTGAAAATGACTTCCAGAGCGGATTTCCCCGAGCTGTGCTTCCCCACCGGCATGCCCCGGCCATGGTCCTGCACAGACACACTGCCGTCTTTGTGAAGCCGGATCGTGATTTCATTGCCGAACCCGTTCAGGGCTTCGTCAATGGCGTTGTCCGTGATTTCCCACACCAGATGATGCAGCCCCCGCCGGTCTGTGGAACCGATATACATGCCCGGACGCTTACGGACCGCATCCAGCCCTTCCAGGATCACGATGGAATTTTCATTGTACGCTTGTGTCACACCAGGGTCCTCCTTCTGTTTCTCACAGGCATCCGCATCCGCGCACCAGCCCCGAAGTCCGCAGAACCCCGGGGCTGATACGACAAAAAGCCGGATGCCGCACGTTTGTACATTATATCCGGCTCCCGGAAAAAATTCAAAACATAATATTCACAATTCGTGGAATCTGCTGCAGCGCCGGCGGTCTTTGTGAAGCCGGATGATCCCGTCCAGGCACCAGGTGTGCAGCGGGCATCCGGGGCTCCATACAGTTCGGGCGCCGCCGTCACCTGTGGCTGCTGCCGGCGGCAAGGATTTCTGGCAAGGCACCGGGTAAGTGGTAAGATACTTGGGAGGTGAAAACATGTATACAGCACTGTGCATTCTGCTGGGTTACCTGCTGGGATCGATTCCCTTTGCGCTGGTGATCGGCAAAGTCTTCTATAAAACGGATGTCCGGCAGTTCGGTTCCGGCAATCTGGGCGGCTCCAACACCGGGCGGGTTCTGGGATCCAAAGCCGGGGCTGCAGTCATCGTTCTGGATGTTCTGAAAGTGGTTCTGGCCATGTGGATCGCATCCCACGTCTCCGCGGCGGCTGCCATCTGGACCGGTCTTGCCTGCTGCGTCGGTCACTGCTTTCCTCTCTTCGCCCATTTCAGGGGCGGCAAAGCCGTGGCCACTGCCTTCGGGTTTCTCATCGGCATCTCGGCTTTTGTCTTCCGGGATCCCTGGTTCTTCTTCGCACCCCTGCTCATGTTTGTGATCATGCTGTGGCTGTACAAATTTGTCTCCGTGGCCAGCATTGCCGCGATTCTGAGCTCCAGCCTGCTGATCACCGTGCGGTGCATGGGAACAGATCCCCAGAGCATCATGATCATCATCGCTTCCTGGCTCATGAGCATTCTCGTCATCTGGCGTCACTGGAAGAACATTCAGCGGGTGCGGGAGGGCAGCGAAACAGCCATCACATGGCTGTGATCGAGTCCGTCCGCTACTGCAGCCGGCAGGTGGTGATCAATGACACCAGCTGTCAGCCCGCTGCCAGCATCGAAGCCTGGATCAACGGTCTGTGCATTCTCCGGGGCTCCACCCTGGAAGGACGCCGGATGGCCTTCCGGCAGCTCACAGGCCAGAAACAGAAGATTCCGGTATATGTGGACGACGACACCATCCTGGTGCCGCTCCAGGCTGCCGGAGATCTGGACTGCTGCTGGCTCAACTGGGTCCTGCAGCCGGACAGAATTCCGGACAAAACCAGCCGCAACATCCGCACCTTTCTGCGGATCATCCACAGTCCCAAGCCGCTCTGGACCAGCTGAGCGCCTGCGGATACAGACAGAGGCATATATTTGAAACAGGGACATCCCGGCTGTGCATCAGCCAGGGATGTCCCTGTTTTTTGTGTGCCCGGCATGGCACATATCTGGGTGGTGAAAGTCCACTATGGGAG
>NZ_CAJUPA010000044.1 GCF_910588395.1 uncultured Faecalibaculum sp.
TGGAGAGAACGGAAGACCTGCTTTGGCAGGCAGTTTTCAAGGAAGCGTCAACCAGGGAAGACTCACAGAGCCTGAACTGGAGCTGTCCCTGGCAACGGGGACATGCAAACTATGACAAAGTGGTTTGCAACGGTGAACAAGGATGATCAGGGCCGCCTGTGGCTTGTGTGGCAGGATCACAAGGCGGAGATCACAGACTGCTTTGATGCAGGTGGCAGAGCTCATGTGAAACTGGGCGACCGGTATTTCGATCTGGAGAAAACCGCGGACGGATGCATCTGGTCATCTTCAGATGACCCGGCTGACGGAACAGAGTACACGGATCCGAACTGACATAAGAACAGAGAACACCTCCGGCTGCGGTGGATTTGCACCGGAGGTTTTCGGCTCTGCCGTCAGATTGACGTGACTGTAATCGTTTACATATATCAGACATCTGCTCCCTTATGCTAGAATGTTGGCATCATGCTTTAAAAGCAGAAAGGAAATTCTCTTATGAATCGTAAAGTCACACTGCTGTGCACAGCAGCAGCCTGCATGGGTCTGAGTGCCTGCGGCGGATCCGGCGATGCCGGAAAAACAGAAGCTGCCCAGGGCGGCAAGACCATCACCATCGCCAAGGAAAATGACGTGGTGTCCCTGAACTCCATTCTGGCCATTGACCAGAAATCCTTCGATGTCATTGGCATGTTCACGGAAGGTCTGATGACACTGGATGCGGACAACAACATCATCCCGGCAATCGCAGAGAGCTATGAACTCAGTGATGACCAGCTGACCTACACTTTCAAGCTCCGGGACGCGAAATGGACCAACGGCGAGGAAGTGAAGGCCCAGGACTTTGTCTTTGCCTGGAACGAACTGGCTCACAATGACGAAGCGGAGTATTCCTATCTGGTGACAGATGACGGTGCCTGCATCAAGAACGGCAACGAGATCGTCTACGATGGCAAAGATGATCTGGACTTGGGTGTAACCGCCAAAGACGACAAGACACTGGTGGTGGAACTGGACAAGAAGAGCCCGCAGTTCCTGTCGCTGATGGTGTTCCCGTCTTTCTACCCCATCAACGAGGAATTCTACAAGGAACAGGGCGACCAGTATGGCCTGGCAGTGGAAAACCTGCTGGCCAACGGTCCTTACAAAGTGGTGGAATGGACCAAGGGCAACTCGGTGAAAGTCGCGAAAAACGAAGACTACTGGGATGCGGGCAACGTGAAAGTGGACAACATTATTGTCAATGCCGTGCCTGACTTCTCCACTTCGGCGCTGGATTTCGAAAACGGCAACACGGACTGGACGCAGCTGAACTCCACGCTGATCGACCGCTACAAGGACAACCCGGCGTATCAGGAACAGCCTGAGTCCTGCCTGTGGTACCTCCAGTACAACTACGACAACAAGTATCTGGCCAATGAGAACATCCGGAAGGCCATCAGCACGGTGGTGGACCGCCAGGATCTGGTGGAAAACGTTCTGAAGGACGGGTCCACGGTTCTGACCGGGTTTGTCCCTGCAGGATTCACCAGCGGGCCCGACGGCAAGGATTACCGGGAAACTGCCAAGTCTCCGGAAGCGCTGGCCGGGGAAGACGGTGTGAAAGCAGCTCAGGAATATCTGGACAAGGGCCTGAAGGAACTGGGTGAATCGGAAATCACGCTGACGCTGCTGTGCGATTCCTCCGACCCGGCCAAACCCGTGGCGGAATACATTCAGTCCTGCACCTCCAAGCTCAAAGGCCTGACACTGGAACTGATGCCCCAGGAAAAGGCCAACCGTCTGGCGAAGATGAAGAGTCATGATTTCGATCTGGTGCTCACCGGATGGATCCCCGATTTCTCCGATCCCACTGCTTTCCTGGGCCTGATGACCGAAGGCAATGCCTACAACTATGGCAGCTATGTCAGCAAAGACTACGATGCCAGGCTGAAGGAAGCAGCGGATGCGGCCACACCGGAAGAGCGCTGGGCACTGCTGCAGGAAGCGGAACAGATCCTGCTGGAAGACGAAGCGGTCTCCGGCATCTATCAGATGGGCGGTGCAGTGCTGCAGAACCCGAAGGTAACGGGCATCGATCACCACGTATTCGGTGTATCCAACCTGTACAAGAACGCGGACATCTCCGAGTAAGCCTTACGTATATCACCAGAAAGGACAGCCTCCCGTCAAAGGAGGGCTGTCCTTTTCACTGCGATGCCGATGGTGGACGGCAGGGGCAGGGATTTCCACAAACTCCCAGCCTGGAAAGAAATCCGGCACATATGTGACGCTCTCCCCCTTCTCTGTTGACTCACCCCGGTTGTGCAGACATCCTGCCGTGCTTAAAATATGAGTATGATCGATGTAAAAGAAAATGTTCCAATGAAGAACCATACGACTCTGAAAATCGGCGGTCCCGCCAGCCGGTTTCTGGAGCCGGATACAATACAAGACATGATACAGATCCTGCAGGAGTCCCTGGAGGAAGAAGCCCCGCTGTTCATTCTCGGCAACGGCTCCAACGTCCTCTTTGCGGATGAAGGATATCCCGGCTGGGTGCTGCACCTGGGATCCAACTGGTCCGGGATCGAACTGGTGGACGCCTGCCGTCTTCGTGTCAAAAGCGGCACCACCAACCAGGAACTGGCCCGGTTCACCCGTCTGGCGGGGCTGGCCGGCTATGAATTTGCCTCGGGAATCCCGGGCACCATCGGCGGTGCCATTGTCATGAACGCCGGGGCTTATGACGGCGAAACGGTGGATGTGCTGGAAAGCGTCCGGTGGCTGGACCGGCAGGGCAATCTGCATGTGGCCACCGGGGAGGAACTGGATCTGGGCTACCGGCATTCCCGGTTCAGCGATGAATTCGGCCTGATCGTGGATGCGGTCTACCGTCTGAAGCCTGGAGATACTCTGGCCATTGAACGGAAAATCGATGATCTTACCGCCCGACGCTGGAGCAGACAGCCCATGGAGGATGCCTCTGCCGGCAGCACCTTCAAGCGCCCGGCAGGCAGTTTCGCCTCGAAGCTGATTCATGAAAGCGGACTCCAGGGACTCCGGGTGGGAGATGCCATGGTATCGGAAAAACACGCCGGTTTTCTGATCAATGCCGGTGAAGCCAGCTGCGCCGAGTTTCTGGAACTGGTGCGCCAGGTACAGGACAAAGTGCAGGCAGATTCCGGCATTCATCTGGAGCTGGAAGTCCGGCGTCCGGATGCTGCAGCCGACGCAGCCAGAGATGCACTCGTGCGTCTGGAGAAAGAAAGGGAAGAAGAGGAGGAGTAAGGAAGGATGTCGCAGACAAGGACCGCCATACAGCAGGCCTTCCTGCAGCTGGCCCGGGAAAAACCCGCGGACAAAATCACCGTAACGGATATCGTTGGCCGGGCCGGCATCAACCGGAACAGTTTTTACTATTACTTTGAGGACCTGCCGGGGATGATCGAGGTCACGGTGCAGGAACTCTTCGAGCAGGCCATTCTTCAGAAAAAGCCCCGGAGTTTCCAGGAGTGCGTCAACCTGCTGTCTCAGGTGATGCAGGAGAACCGGTCTGTGTGTCTGCATCTGTTCCGGTCCCAGTCCAGAATCGATCTGCAGATGTATTATCACCGGGTCTGCAGCTATGCCGTCACGGCGTTTCTGGAATCTGTGGATTACTTCGGAAAATTCACCACACTGGACGAGAAAGACGCCCTCGCGGCGTATTACCGCTGTCTGCTGCTGGGACTGATGAACCAGTGGCTGGCCGGGGGCATGAAAAGCGACGTGAACCGTGAACTGTCCCGGATGCAGAAAGCTGCAGCCAGACTGCACCAGTCCTGATGAGCGGCCTGTATCCTTTGCAGCGGGATGCAGGCCGCTTTTTCCTGCACTTTGCGAGGGTCTGGTAAAATGGTTCATATGACTGAATCAGCAAGAGAAAGACCGAAGACATACAAAGCCGCCGTGGACTTCGTCCGGCAGGAGATCCTGGAAGGCCACCTGCATCCCGGTGACAAGCTGCCCACAGAGCGGGAACTGGCCGCGCAGCTGGACATCAGCCGGAATTCTGTCCGGGAAGGACTGCGGGTGCTGGAAAACCTGGGGGTTCTGAGCTCCACCCAGGGATCCGGGAACTACATTGCACTGAACTTCGACGAGACCATCAGCGAGGCCCTTTCCTTCCTGTATCACCTGCGGGGCATGCAGGAGGGGGATGTAACGGAATTCCGCTGGATGATCGAGCGGGAGGCACTCCCTCTCTGTGCCAGCCGGATTTCTCCCGCGCAGAAGCAGACACTGATGGACGCCCTGCGGCATCTGGAAGCGGCCACAACGGAAGAGGAACGCATCCGCTGGGACAAGGCGCTGCACCGCATCATGGTCCAGGGCAGCCACAATGAGTTTCTCATTGCCAGCTATCAGGCCCTGACCTCCTTCATGGACCGGTACATCTCCACCATGCGCCAGCGCATCATCCGGGGGATGCTGGGCAACAACCAGCTGGAAGCCAGTCACCGGCTGCTGGTGGAAGGACTCATCAGTCAGAATCTGGAGAAAGCCCGTCAGGGGCTGGAAAACCATTTCGGCTACATCGAAACGTACCGCCACCTGTAAAAGCAAAGAAACACAGACAGTCAGCCAGGATTCATGCAGCCTGCAGATCCTGGCTTTTTCGTGTCCATGCCGGTCCTGTTGCCGGTTTTTCCGGTCAGGCCCGAAGAGCACATCACACCCGCCCATATTCAAAGCCCCGGCAGCCATCGGCACGGAAACCAATTAGAAACCGCTTACTGTAAGCGGTTAAACCCCTTGAAATGCAGCCGGGACAGGGAGTAAGGTGAAGACAGATAAATTGGTAGGACCAATAAGGGACATCACAGAAGCATACCAACAAGGAGGTCTGTATGAATATTCTTGTCTGCATCAAACAGGTGCCGGCTTCCAGCAAAGTGGAAGTGGATCCGGTCACGGGTGTGATCAAACGGGACGGCGCGTCCTGCAAAATGAACCCCTATGATCTGTACGCGCTGGAAACGGCGTTCCGGATCCGGGAAGCGGCAGGGGGTACGATCCATGTCATTTCCATGGGACCTGGACAGGCGGCGGATGTGATCCGGGAGGCGTTTGCCATGGGTGCCGATGGCGGCACGCTTGTTTCTGACCGGCGGTTTGGCGGGGCGGATGTCCTGGCAACCAGCTACACCCTGGCGCAGGGAATCCGGGCTGCGGGAGACTTCGATCTCATTCTCTGCGGGAAGCAGACCACAGACGGTGACACCGCTCAGGTGGGATCGGAGATCGCGGAATGGCTGGGGATTCCCAGTGTGGCAAATGTCCGGGAAATCCGGGAGGTCACGGATGAGGATCTGACCATTGCCATGGATCTGCCGGAGGAAATCGAAATCGCCAGAGTGCAGATGCCCTGTCTGCTGGCGGTGGACAAGGACATCTTCATGCCGCGGCTGCCCAGTTATGTACGGAAAAAGGCGGCAGCCGGCCGGAAGATCCAGGTGCTGAGCCTGGATGACATGGAGGACAAAGACCCGTCGCATTACGGACTCAATGGCTCTCCCACCCAGGTGGTGCGGATTTTCCCGCCGGATGTCAATGACGAAAAGGAAACCTGGACAGAGCCCGGGGACATCATGGCGGCACATCTGACGGAGAAGCTCGCGGAACTGAAGTTCATCTGAGGGATCTGCCTGACCGGGCAGCTGACATCTGCCGGTCACGGCTGTCCATCAGCCATTTCACCATCACCATACAGAAATAGCATTCAAGAAAGGCAGGAACGCATCATATGCCAGAACTGATTCTGCACCCTGAATATATCGAAGATCCCCAGGTGCTCGTGGATCTGTGTCCCTTCGGGGCCATGGAACTGGATGACCAGGGACAGCTTTCCATCAGCCCGGCCTGCAAAATGTGCCGGCTGTGTGTCCGCAAGGGACCCAAAGGAGCGGTGGAATTCCGGGAAGACGAAACCCCGAAACCCGCGGTGGACAAATCCGCCTGGAAGGGCATCGCCGTGTATGTGGATCACGTGGACGGTGACATCCACCCGGTGACCTATGAGCTCATCGGCAAGGCCAGGGAAATGGCCGACCGGATCCACCAGCCGGTGTATGCGCTGTTTCTGGGTCATGACATTGAAGCCCAGGCCCGCGAACTGCTGCACTACGGCGCAGATCAGGTGGTGGTCTACGACGAGCCGGAACTGGCCCGCTTTGCCATCGAGCCCTATACAACAGCTTTTGAGGACTTCATCCATGCTTTCCAGCCGGGGTCCATCCTGGTGGGGGCCACAACCGTGGGACGGCAGCTGGCGCCCCGGGTGGCAGCCCGCATGCACACCGGGCTGACCGCAGACTGCACGATTCTGGAGATGGATGAACAGACCGATCTCTCCCAGATCCGGCCGGCGTTTGGCGGCAACATCATGGCGCACATCAAGACCCCCAACAACCGTCCGCAGATGGCCACGGTCCGGTACAAGATCATGAACGCACCGGAGCGGATGCCACAGGAACAGGGGGAGATCCTGCACCGGCAGCTGCCTTCGTCGAAGCTGAGTTCCCGCATCGAGGTGCTGGACATCGTTGCCAAGCCCCGGGAGGAATCCATTGAAAACGCCGATGTGCTCGTGGTGGCAGGGCGTGGTGTGAAAAAGCCCGAGGATCTGGAGATGCTGCAGAAACTGGCGGATCTGCTGGGAGGACAGCTGGCCTGCACCCGGCCTCTGGTGGAAGCCGGGGTCATGGATGCCAGAACCCAGATCGGGCTCTCCGGCCGGACGGTGCGCCCGAAGCTCATCATCACCTGCGGGGTATCCGGTGCGGTGCAGTTTACTGCCGGCATGAACCATGCCGATCAGATTTTCGCCATCAACACCGATCCGGAGGCGCCGATTTTCAAAACCGCCAACTACTGTCTCGTGCAGGATCTCTATGAGGTGGTGCCTGCACTGATTGACCGGCTGGAAGCCAGGAAAGGAGCGGCTCATGTCTGAATACATCTACAAGCGTCTGGATCATGATGACATTGACGCACTGCGCCAGCTGATCGGAGACGACAGCCGGCTGCTGTATGGAGAATCTCTGCCGGAGGACTACAGCCACGATGAGCTGGGCGGTGTGGCTTCGTATCCGGATGTGGTCATCCGGGCGGCATCTGCCCGGGAGGTCTCCGATGTGATGAAGTACGCCTGGGAGCACAGCATTCCCGTGACGCCCCGGGGCGCCGGCACCGGTCTGGTGGGATCTTCCGTGGCGATGGAACATGGCATCATGCTGGATACCACGCTGATGAATCAGATCCTGGAACTGGATGAAGAGAATCTGACGCTGACGGTGGAACCCGGGGTGCTGCTGATGGATCTGGCGGCGTTTGTGGAAGAACGGGGGTTCTTCTATCCTCCTGATCCCGGTGAAAAATCGGCGACGATCGGCGGGAACATTTCCACCAATGCCGGCGGCATGCGGGCAGTGAAGTACGGCGTCACCCGGGATTTTGTCCGGGGTCTGGAAGTGGTGCTTCCGGACGGGCGGATCCTGGAATTCGGCGGAAAAGTCGTCAAGAACTCCTCTGGCTACGATCTGAAGGACCTGATCATCGGGTCCGAGGGAACGCTGGGGATCATCACAAAGGCAGTGCTGAAACTGCTGCCCAAACCCGCCTGCACGATTTCGCTGCTGGTTCCCTTTCCCAGTCTGCAGCAGGCCATTGACACGGTTCCGGTGATCGTGAAATCCCGGTACATTCCCACGGCAATCGAGTTCATGCAGCGGCAGGTGATTCAGGATGCGGAAGAGTATCTGGGCAAGCCTTTCCCGGACAGTTCCGCCGATGCCTATCTTCTGCTGAAATTTGACGGCAGCAGCCGGCAGGAAGTGGATGCGGCTTACGCGGCGGTGGCGGACCTGTGTCTGGAGCAGGGAGCACTGGATGTGCTGATTTCCGATACGGATGAACGGGAGGAATCCATCTGGAAGGCCCGGGGCGCATTCCTGGAAGCCATCAAAGGGTCCACGACGCTGATGGATGAAGTGGATATGGTGGTTCCCCGCAGCTGTGTCAATGACATGGTGGCGTATCTGGATGAGGTCCAGCGTCTGGCGGGGCTGCGGATCAAGAGCTTCGGTCATGCCGGGGATGGCAACCTGCATGCGTATCTGCTCAAGGATGAGCTGAGCGATGAGGAATGGGAAGCCCGGCTGAAGCAGGCCATGGAGCTTGTGTACAAAAAAGCCCGGGAGCTTGAAGGGCAGGTATCCGGAGAGCACGGCATCGGCTATGCCAAGAAGCCGTATCTGCGGCAGGCGCTGCCGGAGGCGGACTTTGAGCTGATGAACGGCATCAAGGCGGTGTTCGATCCGAAGAACCTTCTGAATCCCCACAAGATTGCCCAGGCATAAACGACAGGAACAGTCGGCAGCCCGCAGAAATCTGAAAGATTTCTGCGGGCTGCGCGCTGTTTTACGGGGATGGTGGTGGGGTGGGGATAGTGAAGAGATTGATGTTATGTGATGGGGAAGTGAGTGGTGGAGGTCTGCGGACTGCAGGCTGGGGCCACCATCGGCAGGGAAACTTTTGCTGGTGTAACTGAAAAATGCGTACTGCAGCGGGACTGACAGTACGCATTTTGTCTGCTTCAGATGACTGGCTGACTTACTCTCCGCCCAGCCGGCTGGCGACGAACCACCCGGCGGCAAAGGTCACGATGCCGGCGATCAGGATCCACAGGCTGAATCCGGACCAGTCGGTTCCCATGAGGATCGCCACAGGACTTGCC
This sequence comes from uncultured Faecalibaculum sp., assembly GCF_910588395.1. Lineage (GTDB taxonomy): Bacteria > Bacillota_I > Bacilli_A > Erysipelotrichales > Erysipelotrichaceae > Faecalibaculum. The sequence continues at coordinate 8,756 of NZ_CAJUPA010000044.1, forward strand.
ACGATCAGACCAATGATCGCCCAGTAGGTCTGGGTGGGCCACTTCGCCATGACCCATTCAATGAGCCGGGCAATGCCGAAGATTCCCACCCCAATGCCGATTCCCATGGGAACCAGATCCGCGCAGGCGGCCATGAGTCCGGTCCAGTCCAGGTGAAGGAGGGAGGAGATGAAGCTGCTGATGAGGTGCAGCGTGGGTTCATAGTAGCCCAGCAGCATCAGCATCATGCTGCCGGAGACACCGGGAATGACCATGGTTGCCGCGGCGATCACACCCACCGCAAAGAACAGCAGGGCGTTGACCAGCCCCGGAGTGGTGCTGGCCTGTGCGGACCCGGTTTTCCCTTCCAGCAGCGCCATGCCCACCACAATGCCGAAAAACAGCACAAAGCAGACCGCCATGCTGGCATCAAAGCCATTGTGCTTCACTTTTGCGGCAATGAAAGGCAGACTGCCGATGATGAGACCGCAGAAGCATAGATTGGTGGGAATGGGCCAGGCAGCCAGCAGATATTCGAAGAGCTTCGCAAACAGGACCAGGGCCAGTCCTGCCCCAATGAAGATCGGCAGCAGGAACCGGAGAGATTTCTTCCAGTCCCTGAACAGATGGGTGATGGACTCGATGAGCTGATCGTACAGCCCCATGGAAACCAGCATGGTTCCCCCGGAAACACCGGGAATGATGTTGGCAATGCCCACCACCATGCCCTGGAGGATTCGTTTCAGCATATGATTTTGTTTCTCCTTTATTCAGCATCTGGGACAGAGCCCCGGCGGGGACATCTGTTTCTATGGGATTATATCAGGAATCGCAATTTCCGCAGAAAATCCGTGTCTGCCTGTTGTTCCCTGTGGCAAAAACCGTACAATAGGATTTGTGTCATGAAATTTCGTGTTTAGTTCTGCTAAACCCGGTGACCGGAAAGGAGTCAGCATGGAAATCGGCAACCGGCTGCGGCAGCGCAGGCAGGCCATGGGCCTGACCCTGGAGGAACTTGCCAGCCGCAGCGAACTCACCAAGGGATTTCTGTCCCAGGTGGAACGGGACCTCACTTCCCCCAGCATTTCAACGCTGGAGGACATTCTCGAAGCCCTGGGCACAACCCTGCCGGAGTTTTTCTCCCGCCAGCAGGAAAAGACCCGGGTGGTATTCACCGCGCCGGACTGGTTTACGGACGAGCAGGAAGGCTACACCATTGACTGGGTGATTCCCAATGCCCAGAAAAACGACATGGAACCCATTCTGCTGACGCTGAAACCCGGCGGGTGTTATGAAATGAACGCCCATGAGGGCCAGGAATTCGGATATGTGCTCCAGGGATCGGCAAAGCTGGAGCTGCCGGAGCAGAAACTGACCATCAGCCGGGGCAGCGCTTTTTACCTGGAAGGCGCCGCCAGTCATGTGCTGCGAAACACAGGCGGATCCAAAACCGTGATTTTGTGGGTGACCACCCCGCCGGCGTTCTGAGACCGGCCTGCGCCGCTGGCTGTCAAACGGCAGGGAGCGCAACAGAAAAGGAGAGAGCATGGAAAACGAGAAGAACAAACTGATTCAGTTCCGGCACATCGTCAAGAACTTTGACGATCAGCAGGTGCTGAAGGGGATTGATCTGGATATATATGAAAACGAGTTTGTGACGCTGCTGGGACCCTCCGGCTGCGGCAAGACCACGCTGCTGCGGATCCTGGGGGGCTTCATCGACCCGGATGGTGGCGAAGTGATCTTTGATGGCAAGGACATCGCCAAGCTGCCTCCCTACAAGCGGGAGCTGAACACGGTGTTTCAGAAATACGCCCTGTTTCCCCATCTGAATGTGTATGAAAACATCGCCTTCGGTCTCCGCCTGCAGAAAATGAGTGAGGACGTCATTGAGCAGAAAGTCAAAAAGATGCTGAAGCTCATCGGCCTGGAGGGGTATGAAAACAAGGATGTGACCCTGATGTCCGGCGGACAGCAGCAGCGGGTGGCTATTGCCCGGGCGCTGGTCAACGAACCCTCCGTCCTGCTGCTGGACGAGCCTCTGGGTGCCCTGGACCTGAAACTGCGCAAGGAAATGCAGTACGAACTCAAGCGCATCCAGCAGGAAGTGGGCATCACCTTCATTTTCGTCACCCATGACCAGGAGGAAGCCCTGACGATGTCGGACAAGATCGTGGTCATGAAAGAAGGGGAAATCATGCAGGTGGGCACCCCGGAAGACATTTACAACGAACCTGCCAATGCCTATGTGGCGAAGTTTGTCGGTGAAAGCAACCTGATTCCCGGACGCATGATCCAGGACCGGCTGGTGCGGTTCAATGACACGGACTTCGACTGCGTGGATGCGGGGTTCCGTCCCCAGGAGCTGGTGGACGTGGTCATCCGGCCGGAGGACATCGACATTGTGGCGCCGGACGCCGGCAAGCTGCAGGGCACTGTGGAATCCGTGCTGTTCAAAGGCGTGCACTATGAAGTCATGGTGGAAACCATCCCCGGCACCCACATCACCGTGAACATGCATGTGAACCGCAACGAAGCCAACGAGAAACAGGAAGGCGATCTCCGGATTTCCGCCAACAACTTCTATCTGGATCTGGAGGACATGAAGGACTGGGATGACGCGGATCTCATCGCCCGGGCGGATGCCCAGGCCTGGAACGCCGCCACGGATGAACTGCTGCCCATCGAACGGGTGCAGACAGATCTCAAGGATGAACTCGGGGAGTACTCCGTGACTTTCCACACCGTGGACGGTCTGTTCATTACCCGGAAGATCTGGGTCATTGACCAGAAAGTCGTGGAGAACCGGAAAGTGAACGAAGCGGTCTCCGCCTTCAACTTCTTCAAGACGCCGGACGAGATCCAGGAATCCATTGCCCTGGACACGGATCTGAAAACCTGGGCCAACGCCCAGGCCTGGAAACTGGACGACGAAAATGAAACCGTGAACCTGTCGGTGGAATATGACTTCGATCCGGAAAACATCCGGGAAGGCATTTATCCGGTGACGTTCTGGACCACCGGCCGGGAATTCAAGATCCACACCACGGATTTTGTGGAAGAAGGCCGCAAGGTGGGACTCACCTTCGAGCCGGAGGACATTCACGTCATGGAAAAAATGGGGTTCAGTGAATGAAGCGGTTCCGTCAGCTGGTGATCCCGTACCTGGCCTGGAGCCTTGTGATGCTTCTGCTGCCCATGGTCCTGATTGCCTTTTACTCCTTCATCAAAGCAGGAAACTCCATTGTTCATTTTCAGCTGACTCTGGACAATTACCTCCGGTTTTTCACCGACAGGGACTTTCTGATCATTCTGTGGCGGTCTCTGGCCATTGCTCTGAAAACCACCGGCATCTGCCTGCTGCTGGGGTATCCCATTGCCTACGTCATCAGCCGCAGCAGCGAAAAAGTCCAGCAGCGTCTGATTCTGGCCATCACCCTGCCCATGTGGATCAACATGCTGGTGCGCACCTACGCCTGGATCGGACTGCTTTCGGCAGGGGGACCGGTGGAATGGGTGCTGAACCTGCTGCACATACCCCATGGGGAACTGCTGTACACCGAAACCGCCGTGCTCATAGGCATGGTGTACAACTTCCTGCCTTTCATGATCCTGCAGATCCAGACTTCTCTGGCGAAAATGGACCGCAGTCTGCTGGAAGCCGCCAGCGATCTGGGCGCCAACGGCTGGCAGGCCTTCCGGAAAGTCACCCTGCCTCTGTCTCTGCCCGGTGTGGTATCCGGCATTACCCTGGTGTTTCTGCCGGCGGTTTCCGCTTTCTTTATCCCGAAACTGCTGGGCGGCGGTCAGTATTTCCTGATTGGCAACGTCATCGAAAACCAGTTCATCACCGTGGGGGAATGGAACTTCGGTTCTGCCATTTCCATGATCATGGCCGTGCTCATGATGCTGCTCATGATGCTTGTCCGGCGCCTTGACGCCAGAGGAGGCCGGAAATGAACTTCGGAAACATGAACAGAGAAACCAGCCGGCGGCGACCCGCCGGCACACCGGGTCATCCCCGGAACCTGCGCCGGACCCCGAAAGGGTCTCTGCCGGGCAATATTCTCATGGCGCTGACTCTGCTGTTCTTCTACCTGCCCATCCTCTTCATGGTGGTGTTTTCCTTCAACAGCTCCAAGTCTCTGACCAGCTTCACCGGATTCTCCCTGCGCTGGTACGAGACCATGCTCAAAAGCCACGGTATGATGGAATCTCTGTATGTGACCATCATCGTGGCGGTGGTGGCCACTGTGATTTCCACCATTGCCGGCACAATCACCGCCATTGGCATGTCCTACTCCCGGAAACTCATCCGGCGCTACATCACCCAGGTCAATGACCTGCCCATGATGAACCCGGAAATCGTGACCGCCATCGGTCTGATGCTGCTGTTCATCACCTTCAACGTGGAACGGGGATTCATGACCCTGCTGCTGGCGCACATTGCCTTCTGCATCCCCTATGTGATGCTTTCCATCACCCCGCGGCTGCGGCAGCTGGATCCCAATCTGGCGGATGCCGCCATGGACCTGGGCGCCACGCCCTGGCAGACACTGACGAAAGTCATTGTTCCCCAGATCTGGCCCGCCATTCTTTCCGGCGCCCTGGTGGCTTTCACCATGAGCTTTGATGACTTCATCATCTCGTATTTCTCCACCGGCGGCGGCGTCAAGAACCTGTCCATCATGGTCTACACCATGAGCAAGCGGGTCAATCCTTCCATCAACGCGATCTCCACCCTGGTGGTTCTGTTCATCACCCTGGGCGTTGTGCTGATGAACGTCGTGCCCTGGCTCCGGGAAAAATACCAGAAACGGCACCCGAAAATCACGGAAGGGGAATTCCGGAAACGTCCCCGCCGCTGGCCCTGGATCCTGCTGGCAGCCCTGGTGGTGCTGGCTTCGATGTTCGGCCTGCGCAAAGGACTCGTCAGCGACAGACCCTATGCCGGCCAGACACTGCATATTTACCTCCCGGGAGAATATGTGGGGGAAAACTTCATCAGCGGCTTCGAGGAACTCACCGGGGCCACAGTCGTGGCAGACAACTTCGACTCCAACGAACAGATGTACATCAAAGTCGCCAACGGGGATTCCTACGATGTGCTGATTCCCTCGGATTACATGATCGAGCGGCTCATTCAGGAAGACCGGCTGCAGAAACTCGACAAGACGAAACTGGAAACCGCCATGTCGCTGCTCGTGGACGACACACTGAACCTGAACTATGACCCGGGCAACGAGTACAGCGTTCCCTATTTCTGGGGATCCGTGGGCATTGTCTACGACAAGACCAAAGTCAGCGAAGCGGACCTGGAAAAAGAAGGATTCAGCATCTTCCTGGATCCCAGGTACAAAGGCGATATCTATCTGTATGACTCCGAACGGGACAGTTTCATGATGGCCCTCAAAGCCCTGGGCTATTCCATGAACACCAAAGACGAATCCCAGATCAATGAAGCCTACAACTGGCTGCTGGAGTGTGTGCGGACCATGGACCCGGAAATCGTCACCGATGAAATCATTGACAACATGGCCCAGGGCCGGAAAGCCCTTGGTCTGATCTACTCCGGAGACGCAGCCTATGTCATGGCAGAAAACGACAACATGGGCTACTACCTCCCGAAAGAAGGCAGCAACCTGTGGTGCGATGCGATGGTCATCCCGAAAAACGCCAGAAATGTGGATCTGGCCATGGCATTCATTGACTACACCTGCCAGTACGAAGCCGCCTATGACAACTCCAGCTACGTTGGCTACACTTCTCCCAACCGCGAGGTCATGGAAGAACTCTCGGAAACGGATTTCGCGGGCATCAACGCCTATCTCCCCAGAACGGGATACGACAAAGACGAAGTCTTCGAATTTGACGAAAATGTCCGCCGGCTGATCGCCGATCAGTTCAGCCGCGTGAAAATCGCCGCTTCCAACGCAGACTGAAAACCACCCGCCGCTGCGGGAATGATGAGGAAAAAGGAACGGAGTGTGGATTCATCCAGCCGTTCCTTTTTCATGTCTTTTATGCGCAATTCCTGCCGGAAAACCGGAATCCGCAGGCACCCGCAGGCGTTATGGATTATACTGAGAAAAGGAGAGATTGATTATGCTTGCTGACAAACGATATGAACGGATCGTGGAAATCACCGACGCCCAGGGATTTGTGAAAACCCGGGAACTGGCGGATCTTCTCGGTGTCTCTGAAACGACCATCCGCCGGGACGTGGAAGAACTCGATACCCGCCGCCGGCTGATCCGGGTCCACGGCGGAGCCAAAAGCCTTGAGAAAGGGAACCTGACCACGAGCCAGGACGAAAAACTCATGCGGGAACGCGTCACCGTTCATGCCCGCGAAAAGGAAGCCATTGCCCGCCGCGCCGCAGAAATGGTCCGGGACGGCGACTGTGTGTTCCTGGATGGCGGTACCACGATTCTTCCCATGCTGGATATCCTCAAAGACCGGAAAATCACCATTGTGACCCACTCCGCGCTGATCGTGGAAGCCTTTCGGGAAGGCACTGCCAGGCTGTTTGTGCTTCCGGGAGATTTTGATACCTATTACAGTATGTTTACCGGCCCTGTGACCGGTCAGATCCTGTCCCGTTTTCATTTTGACTTCTGCTTCATCAGCTGCCTGGGCATCAATCCCCGGGAAGGCAACGTGCTTGCCTCCGAGACCCTGACTCCTGCTGTCAAACGCGGCGCCATGGAACGGGCCACCCGCCGGATTCTCATGGCCGACAGCTCTAAAATGAACGTCCGTGCATTCTATACCATGGCAGATCTGTCGGAGTTTGACCTGGTGATCACCGATCCGGGCCTGCACCAGTTCCTCAAAGATGACGAAATCCCCGAAAACTTCGTCTTCAGTCAGGACGATGCGGACGGAAATGAATGACAGGCCTGTACAGCCGTTGAAAGCCGGTGGCATCAGCTGCCGGTTTTTTAACTGTTCTGCCGATAGGGATGGCCAGGCCATCCCTGGTCAGGGCGGATACGGGGAAAGGGGGAGATGGGGGCTGTATGGATAGGGATACGGGCTGCAGATGAAAGGTGGGGGCTGTATTGAATGCATGGGCCTGCATGGAATGATCGGAGGCTTCAGGAGAAATCCGGGAGAGTTGCACGAAACGTCGTGATTTGCACTTACCGGTGGAACAGAAGAAAAAAATACAAAAAAAGAACAAAAAGTGGTTGCATTCTCCTGTGGCTGTGGTATTATAAGTGAGCCGCGAGTCGG
>NZ_CAJUPA010000045.1 GCF_910588395.1 uncultured Faecalibaculum sp.
GCGCTATTTATGCGTGATAAGCCATTAACTGAGCTTGGTAGTCTATCAAGTAATAGAAAGCCGGCAGATACCAGGAGTTGGAAACGGGGAATGTGATTTTGTTTTTGGCGATGATGTCATCCAGGGACTTGATTTCATCTTCGCTGACCATGCTCTTGTTGTAGTACATGAACCAGGTGTTTGTGGTGAAGGGAACACCATAAACGGCACCGTCCTGCGTCACGGAATCCACAACGACTTCGGAGTTGTCGGCTTTGATCTGATCCAGAGTCTTGCCGCCCAGTTCCGCAATGGCGTTGGCATCCTTCAGCTTGCCGATCTGGTCATTGGCAAACAGATACACGTCCGCGGAGTTTTCCGGGTCCTGGACCACTTTGTCCCCCACATCGCCTTCCTGGCAGACTTCGTTTTTCCAGGTGATGTTGTATTCCGGGTGAGCCGCCGCAAAGTTTTCTTCCATTTTGCCCAGCCAGTTGCCGTAGTCATCTGCCTGGTCTTCCTGGGGTGCCCAGACCGTCAGGGTCACGTCCTGGGTTTCACCGGCTGTGTCGCCGCCGGTGTTTTCTGCCGGTTTGTCTGCGCCGGAGCAGGCTGCCAGCGACAGCGCCATGGCTGCGCTCAGGGAAAGAGTCGTCCACTTCTTCATCTTCATATTCTCCTCTCGTTCATGAAAGTTCAGACCCGCTTACCAAAAAGTAAACGTTTCCAGTGGTTGCGCTTTCATGATAAATTCCCGTTCCGGAATATGCAACAACATTTTGGAATTTTTATTTCCATTAATTTCCAAACAGTTTTTGAACCACAGAAAGCCCGGAGCCGCAGCCCCGGGCAGGAAATAATGAAGATGTCAAAGGTTCGTCAGCCGGTTTCTCTCCAGCGGACCTTCGCGGAGAAAGGCTTCTGTTTCAGGAGTGCCTGACGCAGTCCGCTGTCCATGTCCAGACACAGAATGTCATGTCCCTGCTCTGTGGGGAACACCAGTGCCATGGTTCCCCGGGCAGGATGTCCGGCTTTCCGGGTGCGCGTAATGCCCGGCTTCAGGTAATACTCCTGCACAAATTCCGGATCATCTGTGATCCGCTGCAGGGAATTCAGGTCATACTTCCCGAACACCCGCCGGCGGTAGCGGTTGAAGATCTTCAGCACATACAGCTGCTGCCCGTCCAGTATGTATTCATACTCGTGTTTCAGCCGGCGGCTGTACCACCAGCCCCAGACAAAGAACACGATGCTCAGCGTCCAGAGAACCGGTGCGAACAGCACGGTGAAAACCAGGAACAGAATTCCTGTGGCAAAGAGCAGATTCCGGGTGACTTTCTGCAGCGGCAGCAAAGGAATGGGGCCGGTGGTGTATTCCAGATGCATGGAATTATTGTAAAGCGCTTTCGGAGCGTTTTCCAATATTTATTTACAGAAAGGACCCGCATGCAGCGGATCCCCTACCCTGCCGATGGTGACCGGATTTCCGGCCCTGTCACAATTCCGCCCTGTGTCCGCCAGCGGCCGGCTGAAGGCAAATCCGCAGACTGGCCCCGGCTGTGGCCTACAATGAAACTGTGCATGCCGCATTGCGGCTGTCCGGAAAGGAGTCCCGTCATGAATCAGTCTGTGTCCGGAAAATACAATCTCCGGCTTCGCCGTCCTCTGCATTCTCTCTGGATCATTGCGGCTGCCCTGAGTGCGGCCTGGGGTGTATCCTTGCTGTTTTTCCGGCTGGGTCTGCCGGAGACGAACATCGTTCTGATTTATATGGCAGCGGTGATTGCTGCTTCTGCCTTCACCAGCAGCTATCAGGCGGACATTCTCGCGTCCCTTGCAGCAACACTTTCCTTCAACTTTTCCTTCACGAAGCCTTATCACAGCCTCTCCGTGGACAACCACTCCTATCTGATCACCTTCGCGGTCATGACGGTGTTCTCCCTGCTGGTCACCGGACTGGTGGGGCGGCTGCGGGAGCACAATGAACGGCTGCGGATCATGAGCCGGCTGCTGTCCAGGCTGGAACAGTGCGCCACACCCGGTGACATGGCCATCCTGCTGCAGCAGGAAGCCGCTGCAGCCCTGCGGGTGCCTGTCAGCCGGATCAGACTGGAAACGCAGCCCCCATCAGCCGGATCCGGATCCGGGCAGTGCCGCATTCCCCTGAGCGAATCCGGATTCCCGGCACTGGTGCTGGAAGACCGTCTGGTGCAGTCTCTTTCCCCTGCCCGGCGGCATCTGCTGGATACACTGTGTGAAAGCACCAGACTGGCGGTGGCCCGGCGCATCAGTCAGGATGAAAAGAAACAGGCGCTGGAACTGGCTGTGCGTGAGCAGGAGCGAAGCAGTCTGCTGGCGTCCATTTCCCATGATATCCGCACCCCGCTTACCCGGATGCAGCTGGAATGCGACATGATGCTGGAACAGCTGCAGAGTCCGTCCTGTACTGTGCAGGCTGCCGGTATCCGCAGTCCGGAGGATATGGCAGCGCATGTGCAGAATCTGAAACAGGAAGCCGACCATCTGCTGGAGATGGTGCAGAATATTCTGGATCTGACGCGGCTGAGTCAGAAGGAACTGGTGATTCACCGGGAATGGATGCCGGCGGAAGAACCGGCTTCCATCGCGGCGGATCAGTTTGAACGCACCCATCCGGGGATGCGGGTGAATCTGCAGATTCCCCGGGGAACCGGTGATGGCCAGTCTGGACGGCGTGCTGATGGTGCAGCTGCTGAACAATCTGCTGGAAAACAGCGCCCGCTATCAGCCCGGGAACATTCCCATTGAACTTCGTGTGGAAGAAGACAATGGACAGGTGGTCTATGAAGTCCGCAACGCAGGAAGACCCCTGGCGCCGGGGGAAGAAACCGGCATCTTCCTGCCTTCTGTCTCCGGGGAGAGCCGGAAGGAACATTTCGGCCTGGGACTGGCCATTGTCCGGGCCATTGCCTCCCTGCATCAGGGGACCATCGAAGCAGCCAATGCACCGGCGGATACCGATTATCCAGCCGGCGTGCGCTTCACCCTGCGGATTCCCCTGGACGGGTACGGACAGAAAGGAGAAGGAGAATGACAGAACAGACCGGTTGCAAAGACAGCCAGCCGCTTCGGGCGCTGATTGCGGAAGACGATGAACAGATTCAGAATCTGATCAGCTACATTCTGCAGGAACAGGGATTTGCCTGCTGCCGGGCTTCCTCCTTTCAGCAGGCCCTGCAGCAGATTGCACAGACACAGCAATCTGAAAGTGGCGGCGGCCCCTTCGACCTGGTTCTGCTGGATCTGGGATTTGCGGATGGTGACGGCCTGAATCTGATTCCGGAAGCTGCCCGGCAGGCAGAGACTGCCCTGATTGTCATCTCGGCCCGGAATCAGGAAGACCAGAAAGTGAAAGCCCTGGAACTGGGCGCGGATGACTACCTGACCAAACCCTTCGGCGCAGCCGAGCTGGTGGCCCGGGTCAAGGCGGTGATGCGCCGGAAAAACCGTCTGACACCCGTTAGTGCGCAGATTCTTCAGGTCCGGGACCTGCGGCTGGACACCGGATGCAGCGAGCTGTTCCGTGGGCAGGAACAGATCCATCTGTCCCCGCTGGAGTTCAGTCTTCTGAAGCTCATGATGGAACATGCGGGGAAAACCGTGACCACAAGACAGATTCTGGAGGCGCTCTACGGCAAATACGCCACGGCGGATACCCAGTCCCTGCGCTCCCTGATGGCGTCCCTGCGCCGGCGTGTGGAACCCGATCCGGCCAGACCGGTGTATCTGCTGACGGAAATCGGCGTGGGATACCGGATGCCTTCTCACTGAATCCTGCATACTCCCGGGCATTCTTCAGCCGCCTGTCTCTGTGAACGGCCACAGAGACAGGCGGCTTTTCACAGGATTCTCACGCATTCTCACACCTTTTTCACGGCACTCTTCTGTATCATGCCAATGACCAGAAAGGAGACAGATCATGACAGAACCGGCATCTTCATCTTTTGCAGCCTGCCAGGATCCTTCCCCTGAGGATATGGAAACACTGCTGGACCGGGCTATGGCCATAGCCAGCGAACAGGGGCTGCAGGCAGCCCTGGAGTTTGCCAGGGCTCAGACGGCGACGGTCAGTCAGGAAGCTGCCTGCCACAACCTGCTGGGCATCCTGCTGCAGACACCCGATCCGGAACAGGCACGGGTGCACTATTGCGCCAGTCTGCTCATCCAGCCGGACTATCTGCCTGCCGCGGTCAATCTGAAGAATATATACAGGGAACAGACTTCCTATGTGCATCCGGATCAGGCCATGAGCAGCGAACAGGCACCGATCCTCATGCAGGCAGCCAGAAAAGCCGCCTGCGTACTCCGGGCGCCCCTGGAACTGGTGTGGCTGGAAAGTATCCGGGAGAATACCGGGATGCTTCCGGAGCTGCTGAAAAACGCCCCGCTGCTGATCCTGCACCCGTCTTCCGGGGACCTGAACAGTCCGCCGGAAGAATCACCGGCTCTGCAGATGCAGGAAGGACTCTCCGCCATCCGGACGCTGTTTTCCCTGGAAAATGGCAGTGAAGAACCGGATGCCGGGACCCTGGCAGCTGACCGTCTGGTGTTCTGTCCGGAAACCCGGTCCATCATGCGGCAGGGGCAAAGGCACTCCCTGACACCCCTGGAATTCCGGCTGCTGTCCATTCTGGCCCGGCAGCCTGACAGACCGGTGGCTGCACAGGTCATTCTGGAACAGCTGTATGGCCCCGCCTATGGCAGTGACACCCAGTCGCTGCGATCACTGGTGCTGGCGCTGCGGAAAAAAACCGAACAGTCCTTTCACCATCCCAGACACCTGGTCACAGTAGCCGGCTTTGGCTATCAGCTGCGGCAGACCGACATCACCGGTTCCCTGGAACCGGAATCGTAATCAGGACTTTTTCATCCGGATCCGGCTGACGGTCAGCCGGGTCCGGATTGTTTCTCACAGAAACCTCACTTTCTCACAAAAGTATCACATTCGTCTGCAAAGCCCGCTTTCCGGCTTTTGCATAGACTGAACATGAGAAAGCCTGAAAAGGAGGCAACAAGATGCGCACAAAAGAGACAGCGGCTGACAGCAGCGCGCAGAATGCACTGATCAGTCAGGTGGAACAGCTCACGGAAAAACAGGAACTGCCCCAGGCCCTGCAGACAGCAGCCCGGGGATCCGCCGAGTTTCCCGATTCCCCGGTTCCGCAGAATCTCATCGGGATCGTGGAGGAAATGGAAGGCCGCCAGCAGATGGCGCTGAACCATTTCCGGGCTTCCCTGGACCTGGGACCGGGGTACGCTCCCGCCAGGGAAAACCTGAATGCCTATTCCCGTGCCATGGGACCCCTTCAGGATCCGGCTCACCCGGTATTCACGGTACCGGAACAGCCGGAACACGGACCCGTCTGCCACATCGTGCAGCGGGACGGCCTCAATTATGTGGAATCTGGACCGGCGGATGAGAATCACCGCCCGGATATACAGAAAGAAAGAACAAACCGAACATGAAACTGAACACAAAACACAGACAGCAGCCTCAGGCTGGTGCTTCCAGCCGGCTGCAGAACAAAAATGTGCTGATTCTGGGATGCGGGCACATGGGGCCCTGCTGGCGCGCTCCATCTCGGAACAGGGAGGCTGGGTCACGGTCATTGACCGCAATCCGGATGCCTTCACCCGACTGCCGGCATCCTTTTCCGGTTCTGTCATGGAAGAAGACGGCATGCCCATCCAGATGCTGGAAGAAGCAGGCGCCGGGTCGGCCAGAGCCCTGGCAGCGGTCACCGATGACGAAGATGTGAACATCATGTGGGCGCTCATGGCCCGGATCCTGTACGACATCCCCGTGGTGCTTTGCCGAATCAAGGAAGAAGCGCTGCAGGAAATCGTGGAGGACATGGGCATTGAATGCATATGCCCTGTGCAGCTTGGTACAGAAACCATGCTGAACCGGCTGGAGGCTTCTTTATGAAACCGAGAGTTCTGATCGCCGCCGGCGGACAGCGGGCGGCTTTTCTGGCCAACCTGCTCCACGACAAAGGCTATCCCGTATCTCTGATTGCCCGCAGCCGGCAGGAGGCAGAAAATCTGCCCACAGAAAAAGGTGTGGATGTGTTCTACGGCAATCCCGCCAAACCCTATGTGCTGGAACAGGCCGGGGCAGACCAGGCCGGGATGATTGCCGCCATGAGCGAATCCGATGCCGCCAACCTGGTGATCTGTCTGCTGGCGAAAAAACGCTTCGGGATCCCCTGGACCATTTCCCTGCTGGCAGATGAACAGAAAGCGGTGTTCTTCCGCCGGGCCGGCGTGGATCAGACCGTATGTGCCTCCTCCGTGATCAGCGGCCTGCTGGAACAGCAGATCCTTTCCGGACACCTGGCCCAGAGTCTGGAAACCGGCGGCAGAACAAATGCCGCCACCCCCGCTGCTGCCGCCGCAGAATTCTCGTCCCCGGTCCTGTTTCAGATTTCCGTTGCGGACAGCAGTCCCTACGTGACCAGAACCCTGGATGAGATCCCGCTGCCCAAAGGCAGCATCGTCTCCAGTATTGTGCACAACGGCCGCATGGAGATTCCCTCGGGCAGCAGCCGGCTGTTCTCCGGGGATTCGCTGATCATCGTCGCGGACCAGGGCATGGAACAGCAGATTGCCACGCTCTTCAACCTGGAGGAAGAGCTGACGCCCATTGCCCTGAACAGCCGGGCGGGAGCCGGACAGAATGACTGAAACCTTCAGCAGACAGCGCAGACCAGGGCTCATTGACCGCAAAAGCCTGGGGGACATCATGCTGATCATCGCCGGCTGCCTGATCGTTTCCCTGGCTGGCTGTCTGTTTGAACCTGCCAGCCTGTCGCAGGCCTGGGCCTTTCTGCTGCCTGCGGGCATTTCCGCAGCCGCAGGTCTTGCCCTGCGGCTTCTGGCAAAATCCGACAGACCGCTGGTCCGGCACTGGGATGCCCTCACCGTGGTCGCCGGCTGGCTCTGGGGATTTTTCATCGGGGCGCTGCCCTTCTGGCTGCTGTGTCAGCTGACACCGGTACAGGCGCTGTTTGAATCCGTCAGCGGCTGGACCATCACCGGGCTCTCGGTGATGGACGTGGAAGCCCAGTCACGGCTGATTCTCTTTTACCGGTCCTTCATGCAGTACTGCGGCGGACTGGGGTTCCTGCTCATGATGGCCATGCTCATTCAGAACCGGCAGTCCGCGGCACTCTACGCTGCCGAAGGGCACGCCGACTGGCTGGTGCCCAATCTCATGGCCACCGCCCGGACCATTCTGAAAATCTATCTGCTGTTTCTGGCCGGCGGCATTCTGGCTTACCTGCTGGCAGGCGTGTCCTTCTTTGATGCCCTGTGCACCACCATGTGCGCTCTGTCCACCGGCGGATTTGCCAACTACGGCGCCAGTGTCGGTCACTGGCATTCCGCAGCGATCTCTCTGATCACCATCGTGCTCATGATTGCCGGCACCACCAACTTCCTGATTCTGGCACTGCTGCTCAAAGGCAGGTTCCGGCGGGTATCCCGGATCACCGAAGTCCGGCTGGGCGCCGTGATCCTGGTCATTGCCACGGCGGGAATCTCCCTGCTGCTGATGGATGCCTTCGGACTGGCCTGGCCTGCGGCCCTGCTGGAATCACTCTTTGAAGCGGTATCCGCCCTGTCCACCTCCGGTTTCTCCCTGATGTCCTACACCGGCTGGCCGCCGGCTGCCATCGGGATCATGATCGTGCTCATGCTCTGCGGCGGGGGACTGGGATCCACCGCCGGCGGCATCAAGCTCTTCCGTGTGGCCATTGCCAGCAGACTGGTCACCAACCGGATCATGAAGAAAGCGGACCCGGCCAGACAGGTCCTGACTCCCTCGATCACCACGCCGCAGCGGACCGGGGCCATTTCCGACAGTCAGTTCAAGGATGCGGCAGGTTTCATCCTGCTGTATCTGGTCATTTTTCTCACCGGCTCCATTCTGCTGGCCGCCAGTGCCGGCTGTTCCATGCAGGATGCATTCTTCGAATTTGCTTCTTCCCTGGGGACCGTGGGCCTCTCCGTGGGAGTGACGTCGGCTGCAGCCAGTGCCGGTACGCTGCTGATCGAAATCACCGGCATGATCCTGGGACGTCTGGAGCTGTTCCTGGTGTTCACGGCTCTGATCACCCTGGGACGCCGGCTGTTCCGGCCCGGTTCCCTGAACTGATGCCGCAGCCTGCTGCGGGCTGATCCATGAGGAATACGCAAAAGAGATCCGTCTTTCCCGATTGAGGCGGATCTCTTTTTGCATTGGTCTGATATGGTCTGTGGGTGATTTTCCCACGGTCAGGCAGCATCTGCCGCGCTCATTTCATGCCCTGTCAGGGCGCAGCCCCATCGGCATCCTGGAATCACGACCTGACGCCTTTTTCCTCCAGCCAGTTTTTCAGCACCAGCGCATTGTTGTGCTCCCGGTCCCTGCTGGCATACAGCAGTGTGACATTGCCCTGTTTCAGCAGGTCCCGGACATGATCTGCGAACTGCGCCGCTTCACAGGACTCCTCCAGCTGCCGGCGGTACAAGCGGGCGAACTCTTCAAAGGGCAGTTCTCCCTCATGAAAGGCTTTGCGCAGATCCGCGGCGGGGGCAATCGCCTTGTCCCATTCCGCCAGATCGGCTTTCGCTCTGGATTCTCCCCGGGGCCAGAGGCGGTCCACCAGAATCCGGGTTCCGTCTTCCGGGGTTTCCGGGTCATAACTCCGTTTGATGTTCAGTTTATGCTGCATGATGATTCTCCTCCTTTTTCAGGGCGTTCTCCAGCTGCCGGTTGATGGAATCCAGGTTTTCTTCCAGCTGACGGAAGCGATGTCCGTTGGCGCCGGAGGGATGGGGAAAGCCATGGATGATCCGCTCTTCGGGGATTGCACCGGACAGAATCAGCTGTTCATCCACGCACTTGCCCAGGGGAATGAACACCGCATCCGGATATGTGTTCAGAATCTTTTTCAGCTGCCTTTCGCAGATTTCCGTGAGCATGGGCGACTTGCTGATTTTCGGTGCATGACCTGTGTAGTTTTTCCCTTGTCGGAACACGGGATAGGGCAGCAGGGCGGTGTTGTCCATGAGATGGCAGTCCGGTTCAAAGAGATCCGCACAGTCCCGTATGCCCAGCAGTTCTGGCAGGTTTGTCCGGTTGGCCAGGGCAATGAGGTTGCGGCGCATGGATTTTCCGAACCGGGCATGCACCTTGGCAGCGCGCAGCACTTCTTCCCCGGGCTGGCTGCTGTATTCACGGACCAGGTCGAAGGACAGCTTCATCTGCTCAAAACCCGGGCAGATTCCAATGAACACCACTCTGGCATCCGGATCCATCCAGTCGGTATGGGCGGAATAGTATTCTGCAAGACCGGTTTCCGGCTCCCGGGCCAGCAGCAGCTGATCCATATCTGTTTTGTCCAGCCGGGCCATGGAGTCCATCACCGGGCCAAACTTCCGGTAATTGCTGCAGTCTGTCACAGCCTCTCTCCTTTCCTTCTGCCTGCAGTATAGTGCGGTGCCGCCTGTCAGGGACAGCTGCGTGCTTTTGCCCGGTGACTGCTGTGCGGACTCCGGATGTGGTATAACACAGTCATGAACCACAACACCATTCTCACAGAACAGGCCCGGGCGCTCAGTCAGGGCTGCCACCCCCTGTCTGCCATCTGCAACATTCTGTCTCTTGTGTACTGGTCTGACGAAACCATCAACTGGTCCGGTCTGTATCTCCGGGATGGTGATCAGCTGTATCTGGGCCCGTTCATGGGCAAGCCCGCCTGTACGTCCATTCCCCTGGGAACCGGCGTGGTGGGCACCTGCGCGGCGAAACAGGAAGCCCTCCTGGTGCCGGATGTGCATGCCTTTACGGGGCACATTGCCTGTGACAGCGATTCCCGCAGCGAAGCCGTGTTCCCGCTAATGGAAGACGGAACCTGCATCGCCGTGCTGGACATTGACTGTCTGGAAACTGACGGCATTTCCCGCGGGGAATTTGAGAGCTTCCGGGACATCGCCGGCATGCTGGAACCCCTGCTGCGTCAGCTGAGACAGCAGACTCTGCCGTTTTCGGCATAAGCATCTGTCCCCGGCCATCACCCTTTCCCATCCCATTGGAAAAGGCATCCGTTTTACCGGATGCCCTTTTCGCGTATTCTCTTTCGTACCGGTTTCCGTTTACAGCACCTGGTGGCCGCCGTATTTGCGGATCTTCAGCACATGACAGCTGCCCGGCCCGAAACAGCTCTCCAGCAGTTCCTTGAACGCCGGCACTTTCTCATCCGGCACAAAGGCCTGGATCGTACCGGCAAATCCGCCGCCGTGCACCCGGCTGGCTCCGGTTCCTTCCAGTGCCTGCTGGGCCAGTGCCAGTCCCAGCGCCACTTCCATCTGCCGGTCGGCGCCTTTGGGGAACACATTCTGCAGGTATTCAAAGGAAGAGTTTCCCGAGGCATTGATACCCGCCAGGAACGCGTCAAAATCATCTGCCTTCAGTGCCTGAACGATATCAGGCACCCGGCGGTTTTCGTTGAAGAAATGCACCGCCCGCAGCACCGCCCGGTCCCCGCATTCTTTGCGCAGAGCCGGCAGCGAGGCATAGAACGCCGCTTCATCCACCTGACGCAGTACGTCTTTGCCCATGGCCCGGGCCACGGATTTCATTTCCTGGGGAATCGCCGCGTATTCATCGGTGAGATCCGCGTGGGAGCCTTTGGTGTCCACGATACACAGGGAGTGCCCGTATTTCGCAAAATCCACCGGAATGGGCTCGATCACCGGCTGTTTCGGGTCATTGAAATCGATTGTCACCAGACCGCCGCAGGCACAGGCGCACTGATCCATCAGACCGCAGGGCTTGCCGAAATACTCGTTTTCGGCATACTGGGCGATTTTTGCGATCTCCGGCAGCGGCACGGTGTTGTCATTGTAGAACCCGTTCAGGATGCACCCGATCAGCACTTCAAAGCTGGCGGAGGAGGACAGACCGGCACCGGCCAGGACGTTGCTGGTGACAAAGGCTTTCATGCCCCCGGTGTGGTACCCGTCGTTCACAAATCCCTGGTATACCCCTTTGATCAGGGCCTCGCTGGTTCCTTCCTGCGCCGGATCCTTTGTCAGATCCGCGGTGGACAGAGGAGCAATGTCAAAGGCATCGCTCACCACTTCAATCACATCATCGGCTTTGGCGGCCACGCCAATGGAATCCAGGTTCACGCTGGCAGCCAGGACCCGGCCATGCTGGTGGTCTGTGTGGTTGCCGGAGACCTCGGTGCGGCCGGCAGCGGTGAATACCGAGACCTCCAGGTCTCCGAAGTGTTCCATGAAGGAATTCAGAGCATAGACATAGCGGTCACGCTCCATGGCCACCATGTCCCTGTCTCCGTACAGATCCAGCAGCAGGTCATCGCAGGCCCCGGTTTCAAAATTCGTTCTGATTTCACTTGCTCTCATATGCGGTGTCAAACTCGAAAGCCGTCCAGGCTTTCCAGGGTTCTCCTTTCTTCACAATCGTCCGGGAATTCTCTTTCTCGATGTTGATGTCATCCGGGGCATATCCGGTTTCGATGCAGATACCCGTCTGGCGGTTCATGGGCAGATGATCCTTGCCGGGCTGACCGCCGAGATAATTGGCGGAGTAGATCTGACAGGCGGGCAGAGAGGTGGATACCCGCATTTCGATGCCGGTGCTGTCGCTGATCAGTCTGGCTGCGTCCTGACTGCGCGTCAGGAAAAAGGGATGGTCCAGCCCGGTGGCGGTTTCAATCTGCGGATCGCCGCTCTCCAGTGCTTCCCGGACATACCGGGGCTGACGGAAATCAAAGGCTGTTCCTTCCACTTTCTGCCGGGTACCGGTGAACAGACCATCTTTGTCCACATGACCGAATTCGTCAGAAGCCAGCTGCAGGCGGTGACTGCCGATGGAGGAAGCGTGGCCGTCCAGGTTGAAATAGGTGTGATTGGTGAGGTTCACCAGGGTCTGGCTGTCCGTGGTGGCTTCATATTCGATCACCAGTTTCGGTCCTTCCAGCCGATAGGTCACCGCGGCGTCCAGCGTGCCGGGATAGCCCTCTTCGCCTGCAGGGGAGTGAATTGTGAAGGTCACGCTGTCATCTGTGAGAGAAGCCACGTCGAACTTCCGGAACGAGAAGCCTTTCACCCCGCCATGGTTGCAGTTGGGTCCGTTGTTGACCGGGAGCTGATACTGCCGGCCGTCCAGCGTGAACTGCCCTTTGCGGATCCGGTTGGCGGTGCGGCCCACCACGGTTCCCAGGTAGCCCTGGTGCTTCTCATAATCCTCCAGGGATTCATACCCCAGCACCACATCCTGCCAGTTGCCCGTTTTGTCCCGCACTTCCAGGGACAGCAGGGTGGCGCCCAGATCCATGAAGGTGGCTTTCAGATCCGGTCCTGTCAACTTCACCAGCGTGAAGCCCTGCCGTTGTTCAGTCGTTGTCATGTTTCACCTGTTCCAGGAAGCGCAGCGCTCCCTGCAGTCCTTTCTCATCCATCTTGTATACGCCGGCATCTTCCAGCACGCAGACAAATTTGTCCGTGAGAGCCTGCTGCAGGAAGTCATCCATATCGGTCGTCCCGGTCCACTGCTCCTGCAGCTGTCCGATCCACCGGGCGTGTTTGGCCAGCCGTTCGTCGTCTTCCACTGCCATGTTTCCCGCCAGCACATTCTCGATCAGCTTCATCTCATCCTTGAGTCGTGCGGGAAGGATCGCCAGACCCATGACTTCAATCAGCCCGATGTTTTCCTTCTTCACATGGTGGTGCTCAGCGTGGGGGTGGAAAATGCCCATGGGGTACTCTTCTGTGGTCCGGTTGTTGCGCAGCACCAGATCCAGTTCGTATACCCCGTCTTTTTTCCGGAGAATCGGCGTGATGGCATTGTGGCGCTCTCCGCCGGTTTCCCGGATGATGTCATTCTCCGGGTCCTCCCAGGCGATCCAGTCCGCCAGGATCCGGTCCGCCAGGGCAATCAGCGCTTCCCGGTGGGATGTGCGCAGCCGCAGCGTGGTCAGCGGCCAGTTCAGCAGATCCACGGAAATCCCGTCGATTTCAGTATGATGGCGCACGGTGGCATCTTCAATGGGAAAGTGGTGACGGCCCCCCTGATAGTGATCGTGGGTCAGGATCGAGCCCCCCACAATGGGGATGTCCGTGTTGGATCCCAGGGCGTAGTGCTCAAAGAGATCCGTAAAGTCCGCCAGGTGCTCAAAGGTGCCGTGGTCCACCCGCATGGGCACATGCTGTTCGTTGAAGATGATGCAGTGCTCGTTGTAGTAGATGTAGGGAGAATACTGCATGTAGTATTTGTCCCCGCCAAGGTTCAGGGGAATGATCCGCAGGTTCTGTCTGGCCGGGTGGCTGGCATGGCCGGCAAAGCCCACATTCTCTTTGCACAGCAGGCAGGCGGGATACCCGGTGGATTTCTGCGTGCGGGCTGCCGCAATTTCCCGGGGATCCTTCTCCGGCTTGGAGAGGTTGATGGTGATCTGCATGGGTCCGTAGGGTGTGGGACGCTCGAATTTGATGTTTTTGTCTGTGCGGTCTTTGTGAATGTAGTTGGACCGGATGGACAGGTTGTAGAACCAGTCCGTGGCAGCCTGGGGATCCTTCGCATAAAGCTCCGTGAACCGCCGGTTCACTTCGCCGGGACGGGGCATGACGATGTCCATGATTTTCGCATCCAGCAGATCCCGTTCGGTCACGGTGTCCTGGATCAGTCCCCGGCGCACGGCTTCATCCAGAAGCCGGTCCATGATCTCCGGCAGCCCGGCGTCCTGGACTTCCTGATGGTGAAACACCGGTTCACCGAACAGGGCAATCAGTTTATTGGCACAGTAGTCAGTCTCTTCCGGGTCAATCATCTGGTGATCCAGCGCATACCGGATCAGCTGTTCAAGAGTTTCCTGCATACTAAATTCTCCTCTTCTTAATTACCTGTATTGTAGCCAGCTCCCGGTTCCCCCGTCAACAAGATTTACTAAATTCACTAATGTTTTTTACTAATGTCGCGGTAACCGCAACCGCTTACACTGGCATACAATAAGATGGTACCGCTTTCAGCGAAACAAAAGGAGTAAAACATTACTGGTGCTGTCATCCGGCAGGGTTACTGGTATAATCGTTACGAAAGGCAGGTACTTCATGGCTACTCTCAAAGAAGTGGCGGCTCTGGCAGGTGTCAGCCAGGCGGCCGTCTCCCGGTTTCTCAACAACGATCCCCGGCTCTCCTTGCCGGACTCCACCAGGCAGCGGATCCTGGACGCAGTCAGCGAGCTGGGTTATGTGAAAAAAACCAGGAAGAACAGGGATCCCAACCGGGTGGGCATCCTGCACTGGTACAGCCTCGAACAGGAACTGGCCGATCCCTACTATCTCTCCATCCGCAGCGGCATCGAGGAATACTGTGCCAGAGAGCAGCTGCAGATTGTCCGTCTCTTCAAGGCTGACGCCCACATCCGGGATGTCTTCGGCTCCATTGACGGGCTCATCTGCCTGGGAAAATTCTCACGGCAGGAAATGACGGAATTCACCAGCCTGTGCCCCAGCGTGGTGTTCGTGGACATGAGCTCTCCGGATCCGGCTTTTACCACCATTTCCTTTGATTTTGAAAACGCCATGAAGGATGTCATGGAGCGCATTGCCCGCAAAGGACACCGCCGGGTGGCTTTCGTTACCGGAAAAGAGTCCCTGAATGACGCCACCGAATACCCTGATCCCCGGCTGCCGCTGTTCCGGTCCTATGCCGAAAAACTGGGATTCGAGTTTGAGCCCTATCTCATGACCGGGGAATTCACCCGGGAGTCAGGCTATGAAATGGGTCTGCAGCTGGCCCTGAAAAACCCGCTGCCCACCTGTATCCTCTGCGCCAGCGATCCCATCGCCATTGGTGTCAGTGCCGCACTGGCCTCCCACGATCTGAAGATCCCCGAAGATGTCTCCGTGGTGGGCTTTGATGACATTGAAGACGTGCGGTACACCAATCCGCCGCTTTCCAGCGTCCGCCTGGACAGCTTCACCATGGGGCAGTACGCCGGGATCATGATGAAAATGATGCTGGAAAACCCGCACCCCCTTCCCGCTGCCGTCAAACTCCCCTGTTCCTTCTCCGACCGGGGATCACTGATGTAATCCTGCCACCATCAAGGAAAGAGAAAGACCGGAAGATGCCCCTGATCCGCATCCTCCGGTCTTTTTTCGGCAGCTGCCATATTCCGGGAAGCTGAAACGGAACATCTGACGCCTCCCCGATTCACCACTGCATACCGGCGGCAAAACAGCGTTAGTCCCGATCCCCGCATTTAAAACACGGTCTGAGAATCTCGAACACAACCGCTCTCTCCCGCATTCAGCATTAAGCTGCGGGCTGGCGGGAAACTGTGATTTCCCCGCTCCGGCAGTCAAGACGCGGTCTAAGAATCTCAAACACAACCGCTCCACCGCGCACTTCCGCATTCATCGCCACGCTGCGTGGTGGCGGGAAACTGTGATTTTCCCGCTCCGGGTGTAAAGACACGGTCTGAGAATCTCAAACGTACCGTTTGAGATTCTCAGTGCGTGGCGTACCCTTCCGGATTCATCGACTGCCACTTCCAGGAAGAAGCACACATGTCAT